>JAFRHS010000030.1 GCA_017433225.1 Clostridia bacterium | reverse complement strand
TTGAAAAGTACATCGACTATTACAACAACCAGAGGATAAAGAGCAAACTAAAAGGACTGAGTCCTGTGCAGTACAGAATTCAATCCTTGTTAGTTGCTTGATGCTTGCCAAAATGTGTCTAACATTTTGGGTTCAGTTCACATGGAGCTGTCCGGTGTTTTTGTTGTCAGGTTATCGCGGGAGCCCGCAGGCTTAGTAAGCGACGGACCAGTTCTGCTCAAGGGAGAACGCGAAGGCGTCGGAACCCTGAGTGACGTAAGTCGGCATCTTGTAGTAGAGGCTCGTCAGACGGCCGTTGGCGTCGATGGTGCCGCGAAGGGTGACACCCTTGCAGGTCCAGGTGCCGATCGGGATGCTGATGGTGGAGACGCACTTCGAAGAGTTGCTGTAGGTGCCGGGGTTGTCGTCCTTGACGACGATGGTGACGACCTTGCTGGAACCGTTGCTCTGGACCGTGGCGGACTTGATGTCAGACGCGCTGAGGTTGCAGGTGTAGGACTTCTTCTCGACCGGGAACTTGTCCTTCAGTTCGGAAGCGCCGTTCGCAACGACTTTTTCAGACTTGGTGCCTTCTTTGAAGCCGAAGCTTGAATAGAGAGAGGGGATGGACCCGCTGATGGTCCGGATGGTCTCGGACGTGCGGGTGGCGGACTTCGCCGTCGTCTTGACTTTGTTGGCAGCGCTCTTGTAGAGTTCCAGAGCTTCCGCTGCGGTGTAGGAAGTCTTGTTCGCTGCTGCGGCACCGGCATTGGAACCGGCTTTTGCGGCAGAGCCTGCTTTGGGCGCGGTTGCGGCCGAACCGGCAGTAGCGCCGCCGGCAGTTACCGTAGAGCCGGAAGCGGCGGGGCCGGAGTAGGAACCGTATGCGGAGCGGTCCGCGGCAGAACTGTTGACGGCCGGTGCAACGGACTCGTAGGTGTCGTTGAACCCGGGTTCATACTTGACTCCGTCGACTTCATAGTCCCAGCCGTATTTCAGGAAGTTCCGGGTGGCTTCGGAGCAGCCGGTCATCATGAGGACCATGGCGACCGCCATGAGGATCGCAAAAAAGCGAGACGTTCTGGTTTTCATATGAGTCTTCTCCTTTTGAATGGATTCTTTGCTGTCGCGCGACAGCGTGTTAACAGGTCAAAACCATTATAGTACAGAGCGCTTTTTTCATGCAAGACATTTTGTACGAACATGTTATTGGAAAAGCTTGCCAAACCGGACAGGCGTGATACAATAAGGGAAACAAAGGAGATCGCTCTATGCTGAGTCAACTGGATTATTTAAGAGATTTCAATACAGCGTCCGTCTTCCTGCGGCTGATCCTCGCCCTGGTCATGGGAGGCCTCATCGGCCTTGACCGTGGTCTGCGGCACCGGCCGGCGGGCCCGCGGACGTATACCCTCGTCTGTATCGGGGCGTCCCTGACGATGGTCCTGAGCCAGTATGAATATGTCATGCTGACGACGGACTGGGCGCCGATGGCGGAAGCGGTCGGCCTGCGGACCGATGTCTCCCGGTTCGGAGCACAGGTCATCAACGGCATCGGTTTCCTCGGCGCCGGCACGGTCATCGCAACGAATCAGCAGAAGGTCAAGGGCCTCACCACCGCGTCCGGCCTGTGGGCGTCAGCCTGTCTCGGTCTCGTCATCGGTGCAGGGTTCTATGAGGCAGCGATCTTCGCGTTCCTCCTCATCCTTGTCACCATGTGGCTCCTGCGGCCGGTGGAAGAGTACTTCATCGAGCGCTCCCGCAACATCAACCTCTACGTCGAGTTCCGTTCCATGGGCGATATGGGGGCCGTCCTCCGCACCATCAAGGAACAGGACATCAGCATCTTCGATATGGATCTCCACCACGGCAAAGAGCAGATCATCCAGAAACCGAACGCGGTCCTCTATCTGCGCATGCCCCATCGAAGGGCGCACCACGAAGTCGTCGCTCAGCTGGCAGACCTCGAAGAGGTCTACACGGTCAAAGAACTGTAAGGAGGGAAGAGAGCATGTTTTCGATTTTTGACAGCCTTCGGGACATCACCGTCCTCTCTGTCGGACTCCGCCTGTTTTTCTCCTTCCTGTGCGGTGCACTCATCGGTCTCGAACGGGAGTTCAAACGCCGTCCGGCCGGTTTCCGGACCCACATCCTCATCTGTGTCGGTGCCGCCATGACCACCATGACCGGTCAGTACCTGTTCCTTTCTCAGGGGCTCTTCACCGACATGGCCCGTCTCGGAGCGCAGGTCATCGCCGGCATCGGTTTCATCGGCGCCGGTACCATCATCGTCACCCGCCGGAACCGGATCAAAGGCCTGACCACCGCGGCCGGTCTGTGGACCTGTGCCATCGTCGGTCTTGCCATCGGCGCCGGTTTCTACGAGGGAGGGCTCATCGCCGCCGCGCTGGTCATCCTGTCGGAACTGGTCATCGCCAATCTGGAGTACACTTTCCTGCGCCGGCATCCGGAGATCAACGTCTATCTCGAATTCCGCAGCCGTTCGGTCCTCGAGACCGTCTTTGCTGGGCTGAAGGAAGACAACGTCAAGGTCCGGAACCTGGAGATCACCCGGACGAGAGAAAAAGACGTCATGAACTCCAGCGCCATCTTCACGCTCCGTTTCCAGAAGGCGGTCCCTGCGGAAGAAGTCCTCGCCTCCATTCGGGCGATCGACGGCGTGTACCTGGCCGAAGAACTTTGATCACCAAAAAACAGAAGACCTCAGGCAGCTGCCTGAGGTCTTTTCTTTTTGCGTGTGAGGGGTCAGCCAAGGATGGCACGGACCCGGATGACACCTTCGATCTCCTCGATGTCTTGGATCATCTGTTCGGAGATGTCGCCGTCCACTTCGAGGATGGTGTAGGAGATGTCGCCTTTGGAGCGGTTCATGAAGTCGTTGATGTTGGAGTCCACGAACTGGCTCGTGATGCCTCTCAGAACGTTCGGGACGTTCTTGTGGATGACACAGAGACGGTTCTTGCAGACACGGGCCATCTCGGCATTCGGCAGGTTGACGGAGTTCTTGATGTTGCCGTTCTCGAGGTACTCGACGAGTTCATAGGCCGCCATTTTCGCACAGTTGTCTTCGGACTCCGGAGTGGAGGCGCCGAGGTGCGGCATGGTGATGACGCCGGGGACACCGAGCAGCTCGTCGACCGCGAAGTCGGTGGCATACGCCGCGACTTTGCCGCTTTCGAGCGCTTCGATCATGTCGGCGGTATTGACGAGGCCGTCACGGGAGAAGTTCAGGATGCGGACGCCGTCTTTCATCTTGTCGAGGGCTTCCTTGTTGATGGTGTCCTTCGTGCTGTCGATCAGCGGGACATGGACCGTGATGTAGTCGCACTCGGTGAAGATGTCGTCGAGAGAAGACGCATGGCGGATGTGGCTCGACAGGTTCCAGGCTGCATCGACAGAGAGGTACGGGTCGTAACCGTAGACTTCCATGCCGAGGTTGCGGGCGGAGTTGGCTACACGGACGCCGATGGCGCCGAGGCCGATGACGCCGAGTTTCTTGCCTTTGATCTCGGGCCCGGTGAACGCGTTCTTGCCTTTTTCAACGAGCTTGCCGCACTCTTCGCCCTTGCCCTTCAGGGAGTTGGCGAATTCGATGCCGGGGATGATCTTGCGGGACGTGAGGAACAGGGCGCAGAGGACGAGTTCCTTGACGGCGTTGGCATTGGCGCCGGGCGTGTTGAAGACGACGATGCCCTCTTCGGCACAGCGGTCGACGGGCACATTGTTGGTGCCGGCGCCGGCTCTGGCAATGGCGAGGGTGTTCGGAGCGAACTCCATGTCGTGCATCTTGGCGCTTCGGACCAGGATGGCGTCGGGATCGGCGATGCCGGTGCCGACCGTGTATTTGGCGGGGTCGAGCTGGCTGAGCCCGGCCTCCGAGATGTTGTTGAGAGTCAGGATCTTGTACATGTCGGGGTGGATCTCCTTTTATTCAGCGGTATGAGCTTCTTCGAACTCTTTCATGTAAGCGACGAGGGCTTCGACGCCTTCGATGGGCATGGCGTTGTATATGGAGGCGCGCATGCCGCCGACGGAACGGTGGCCCTTGATGTTGATGAGGCCGTTCTCCGTGCAGCCCTTGATGAATTCGGCGTTGAGCTCGTCAGAGTCAGTGACGAAGGGGACGTTCATGAGGGAGCGGTCCTTTTTGACGACGGTGCCCTTGAACAGTTTGCTCTCGTCGAGGTAGTTGTAGAGGATGGCCGCTTTGGCTTCATTGCGTCTCTTCATCTCGTCGAGGCCGCCCATCTTGAGGAGCCACTGGAAGACGAGGCCTGCCATGTAGATGCACCAGCAGGGAGGGGTGTTGTACATGGAGCCGGAACCTGCCATGGTCTCATAGTTGAGCATGGTCGGGGTGATGTCTCTCGCGTTGCCGAGCAGGTCTTCGCGGATGATGCAGATGGTGAGGCCGGCAGGGGCGATGTTCTTCTGCGCGCCGCCGTACAGCATGCCGAACTTCGACACATCGAGGGGCTCGGAGAGGAAGCACGAGGAGATGTCCGCGATGAGCGGGACGTCACCGGTCTCGGGGAGGTCGCGGATGATGTTGCCGTGGACGGTCTCGTTCATGCAGATGTAGAAGTAGTCGGCATCGGAACGGAACTCGGCGGGGTCGACCTCGGGGACGCAGGAGAAGTTCTGGTCTGCGCTGGAAGCGACGATCTTTACATCGCCATAGCGGGATGCCTCTGCGGCAGCCTTCTTGGACCAGACACCGGAAACGAGGTAGTCAGCTTTGCCGCTGCCGTTCATGAAGTTCAGGGGGATGGCGGCGAACTGGGTGGACGCACCGCCCTGCAGGAACAGGACTTTGTAGTTGTCCGGGATGTTCATGAGGGTGCGAAGGTCCGCTTCCGCCTGGTCGATGATCGCCTGATACTCTTTACTGCGGTGGGACATTTCCATGACGGATTCGCCGGTGCCCTCGTAGTCGAGCATTTCATCGGCAGCCTTGTTCAGGACGGATTCCGGGAGCATGGAAGGGCCCGCGGAGAAGTTGAATACTCTAGCCATAATCTATGTGCCTCCTATTTTAGGTAATCAATAACAGGGGTGCTGCCGGGTGGACAGCATGCACAATTATAGTGCATCCAACTTGTGAAAGTCAACGAATTGTCAAGAAATTATCAAACTTTTTCGAAAAATCCGGGGTTTACGCCAAAAAGATTGTTAAAAAGATGTTTATCGGCGATTTACGGGCTCTTTCCGGTGCGGACGGGACAGAAAAAGACCCGGCCGAAACAGCCGGGTCTTTATACCATTTATAAAGCGAACTAGGAGTTGAGGTTACGCTTCTTTCTCGACGGGTTTGACATTGGCGACGACCGGGTCCACGATGACCAGTTTGCCGAATGTCGTCATGTCGATGCAGCCGACGGGGCAGGCCGTTGCGCAGTCGCCGCAGCCAACGCACTTCGCATAGTCGACGGACGCTTTGAAGTTCTCGACATGGATGGCGTCGTGCTGGCAGGTCTTCTGGCACTTCATGCAGCCGATACAGCCGACTTTACACATTTTTCTGGTCTCGCCGCCCTTGTTATGGTTCTGGCAGTAGACCACTGCTTCATGCTTGTAGAGGGGAGCCAGTTCGATGACGCCCTTCGGGCAGACATTGATGCAGATCTTGCAGGCGCGGCACTTTTCGGAATCGACTTCCGCAAGGCCGTTTTCGCCGACATGGATGGCGTCGAAGGGACAGGCCGCTTCGCAGTCGCCCAGACCGAGACAGCCGTAGGAGCAGGCTTTGCCGCCGCCGAACAGCTGAGCTGCCGTCTTACAGCTCATGTCTCCGTGGTAATCCATGATGTTGCCGGCGTTGGCTTCCGTGCCGTGACACAGGACCACTGCCGTCATGGGAGTGGAGTCTCCCGCGGCAACGCCCATGATCTCGGCGATGGACTTCGCGCAGGCGGAGCCGCCGGGGGAGCAGAGGGACGTGTCTTCACATTCGCCGGCAGCGAGGGCGGCTGCATAACCGGCACAGCCGGAGTAGCCGCAGGCACCGCAGTTCGCGCCCGCCAGGACTTCTTCGATGGCGACCGCTTTTTCATCGACCGGAACGGCCATGACGATGGACGCGATGGCCAGGAGGAGTCCGAGTACCATACCAAGGATGGCGACGATGATGACCGCTAAAATGATCGGATTCATTGATTCACCATTCCTTTCTTAAGCACCGAACATGTTCTCAATGATACCGGTGAAGCCGAGGAACGTACAGGTGACGAGCGCCGCAGCGACGAGGGTGATCGGAAGACCCTGCCAGAACTTCGGAACGTCATTGCCTTCCATTCTCTCACGGATCCCGGAGAACATGATCATGGCGAGCATGAAACCGAGACCGGCACCGAGTGCATTGAAGATGGATTCGATGAAATTATAGCCTTCCTGGACGTTCAGGGTGACAAGACCGAGAACGGCGCAGTTGGTGGTGATCAGGGGAAGGAAAATACCGAGGGAGCTGTACAGCGACTTCATGTATTTCTTCAGAGTGATCTCGACGAACTGGACCAGAGCTGCAATGACGAGGATGAAGACCAGAGTCTGCAGATACTCAAAGCCGTTCTTCTCCAGAAGGACGTTCAGCGGATAACAAACGATGGTGGCGAGGAGCATGACGAAGATGACCGCCGCGCTCATGCCGATGGCAGTGTCCTTTTTCTTGGAAACACCAAGGAAGGGGCAGATGCCGAGGAATTTGGAGAGGACGAAGTTCTGCGTGAAGATCGTCGTCAGCATAATGGCAATTAACTTCATGCTTCAGCAGCCTCCTTTCCGGACTTTTCAACTTTCTTGACCTGCGGGGTGGTGTCGACCTTCGGCATGACGATGGTCTTGCCGTCAGCGACGAGGACCAGGTTGCCGTCCGCGTCTTCCGTGACGTTGCAGCAGTTCAGCTCGGAGGGGTCGCCTCCCTTGCGGGAACTGAGCAGGTTGACCAGAGCGACAAGAAGACCGAAGACGAAGAAACCGCCGGGGGCCAGGATGAAGATGATGATGGGTTCGAGATGGATGGCGGAGAGAACATTGCTGTCGCCAAGACCGAAGAGGTCGGTCAGGGTGGTACCGAAACCGAGGACCTTCAGGGTCAGGTTGCCGGAACCGAAGAACTCACGGATGGCGGCCATCAGGGTGAGGGCGACGGTGAAACCGATGCCCATGCCGATACCGTCGAGGGCGGAGAGCCCGATGGGGTTCTTGCTGGCGAATGCTTCCGCACGGCCGAGGATGATACAGTTGACGACGATCAGCGGAAGGTAGATACCGAGCGCAGCGTCGAGGCCGGGCGCGAACGCCTTGACCAGCAGCTGGATCATGGAGACGAAAGCCGCGATGACTACGATGAAGCAGGGAACACGGACCTTCGAGGGGATGACTTTCCGCAGGGCGGAAATGACGATGTTGGACATGATGAGAACGAGAGTGGCGGCAACGCCCATACCAATGGCGTTCTCAACGGAAGTGGTGATCGCGAGGGTGGGGCAGGTGCCCAGGACCAGGCGAAGAACGGGGTTCTCTTTGACGAAGCCCTTGGTGAGCTCGCCGAGAGCGCTTCTCTTTGCAGCTTCAGCCATTACTTGCCACCTCCTGTGATTTCATTGAACTGGTCTACCGCGTCATTGACAGCGTTGACAACGGCGGTAGAGGTGATGGTGGCACTGGTGAGCGCCTGGATCTCGTTTTCGCCGGGAGCGTTCTTGACGACAGAGACTTTACCGTTCTTGCCGACGAACTGCTCACGGAAGTTGTCCTTGCTGGCGTTCTGACCGAGGCCGGGGGTCTCGTTGGACAGGTCGCCGGGGACGATGCCGGTGATGGTGCCTTCGGAGTCGATGCCGACGGTGAGAGGCACATCGCCGCCGTAACCTTTGCTGGCCGTATTGAAGACATAGCCGATGACGTTGCCGTCAGCGTCCGTTGCTTCGAAATAGTTGCTCTTGTCAACGAAGTTCTTCGCGTCGGGGAAGACGGTCTGACGAGCTTCGGCTTCCGCAGCTGCCTTGGAGGCGGCGATGCGGTCGGCGGTCACGTTGTTGACCATAGCCAGGAGCAGCGTGGCGACCAGAGCGATCAGGAAAAGGGTGAGGGTGGGGACTAAGATCTCTTTCGGATTGAATTTCTTACTCATGCTTTGGTCTCCTCCTTTGCCTTTTTCTGTTTCTTCTCCTTGATGAAGCCGAACGGGGTCGGAGCAGTCCAGTCCTCAAAGTACGGTACAAAGACGTTCATGAGAATGATGGAGAAGGAGACGCCTTCCGGAAGGGAACCCCAGAGACGGATGATGCAGGTGACGACACCGCAGAAGATACCGGCGATGAGTTTACCCTTGTTCGTGATGGGAGACGTCGTGTAGTCGGTCGCCATGAAGATGGCGCCGAGGAACAGGCCGCCGCCGAGCAGTTCGTAAGCTACGGCATACATGTCGAAGCCCTGAGCGAACGTGCAGAAGATGGCAACGGTGGCAACGAACGTGCAGGGGATGATCGGGGAGATGACCTTGCGGACCATCAGGTAGATGCCGCCGAGCAGGAGCGCGAGGGCGGAAACTTCACCGATACAGCCACTGGTCGTGCCGAGGAACATTTCCATGAGGGTGGGTGCGCCTTCTTTGACGCCGTCAAGACCGACAAGGCCCATGGGAGTGGCACCGGTGACGGTGTCGACGCCCCAGCCGATGCGGTTGGTGTCGGCGAAAGCACCGGCAGACATTCTGCCGGGGAAGGCGGACATGAGGATGACTCTGGCGCCCAGAGCCGGGTTGATGAAGTTCTGGCCGATGCCGCCGAACATCTGCTTGATGACGACGATGGCAACCACAGCGCCCAGGGCGACGATCCAGAAGGGGATGCCGGCGGGCAGGTTGTAGGCCAGGAGCAGACCGGTGACGATGGCCGACAGGTCTGTGACAGTGTCTTCCTTCTTCATGGCCTTCCGGCTGAGGAACTCGGCCAGAACGCAGGAGACGACGGAGACGAGGATGACCGCCAGTGCGCGCAGGCCGAAGACGAGGACTGCGGCAATGCCGGCCGGCACCAGCGCGATGATGACGTCGAGCATGATGCGGGTCGTGGTGGCAGCGGACTTCTGATGAGGCGAAGCGCTGACCGTGAGTTTTTTAGTATCGATCATTTTTTCGCACCTGCCTCTCTGATGATCGCCTTACCAAGACGCATGTACTGGACCAGCGGGCGGCCGGACGGACATGCGAAGGCGCAGCTGCCGCATTCCATGCAGGTCATGACGCTGGCCTTGTTCAGGCCGTCGACGTCCTTCAGGTGAGCCTTCTTCTCGATGAGCGTGGGCTCGAGACACATGGGGCAGGCTTCGACACAGCGGCCGCAGCGGATGCAGGCACGCGTGGGTTTGACCTTGACAGCGCCTTTGGCAAGGCAGGTGATGGCGTTGTTGTTTTTGAGCAGCGGGACCTCTGCGTCGATGGTGGCGAGACCCATCATCGGGCCGCCGGCCATGATCTTGTAAGGTTCTTCCTTGAACCCGCCGCAGTATTCCAGGATGTCGGAATACATGGTGCCGAGAGGAGCGCGAAGGTTCTTCGGCTCGGCGACGGCGCCGCCGTCCACGGTGAGGGAGCGGCTGACCAGCGGTTTGCCGGTCTTGAGGTAACGGCCGAGGAACGAGACGGACTGGACGTTCATGACGACACAGCCGACGTCGGACGGCAGTTTTCCGGGAGGTACCTGTCTGCCGGTAGCAGAATAGATGAGGACCTTTTCTGCGCCCTGCGGGTAGGTGGAGGGAAGTGCGATGATCTGGACCACGTCTTTGAACTCCTCGTTCTCTTCCATGGTCTTCAGAAGCACCTGCATTGCATCCGGCTTGTTGTCTTCGATGCCGATGTAGGCATTCTTGAAGCCGAGCCATTTGACGACTTCCTTGACGCCGGACAGGATGTCCTGCGGGTGATCGAGCATTTCGCGGTGGTCGACCGTGATGTAGGGCTCGCATTCCGCAGCGTTGATGATGAGGGTGTCGACACCTGCGTCTTCCTTGAACGCAAGTTTGACGTGGGTCGGGAAACCGGCGCCGCCGAGACCGACAAGACCCGATGCGCGGACCGCATTCAGGAAGTCCTGTTTCGACTCGATGACGGGAGGTTTGACATCCTCGGAGAGCGCCATTTCTCCGTCAGATTCGATGACAACGGCATTCACCATGTTGCCGTTGACGATCCGGACAGGTTTGATGGCTTTGACCGTGCCGGAGATGGTCGCGTGGACCGGTGCGCTGACAAATGCGTCAGTGCTGCCGATGACCTGACCGACTTTGACGACATCGCCCACTTTTACCTGTGCTTCGTTGGGAGCACCGATATGCTGTGACAGGGGGATGGTGACAGAAGCCGGGACCGGCATACGCTCGACAGGCATGGCAGAGGTGTTCTTGTGGTGAGCCACATGAGCGCCGCCATGGCCTTTTGCGGCGGGCTTGCGCACGCCGGCAATGTTTAAGCTTGCCATTCATTCAACTCCTTCGCTTGATACGCGGGTGGTGTCCCGCGCTGAATTTACAAACATCATAAAAATGTGCGCGTGCCTGCGAAAAGTCACAGTTACCACAAGCACGACCTTATATATTATATCCTAATATATATTTTTTTCAACGGCACAGAGGGGGTTATCTGTCCGATTCTCTTGTCTATTTTTTGTCATAATGACGCGGTTTTTGTGCCCTCCGTACAGGAAACACCGGGGCGGGAGAGGTTGACGAATCGCATAGCTTGGCGGATAATAAGTTCGTTAGAACAAAAGAGTCTTTCGACTTCGGAAAGGAAGCATTCCATGCTTTGCCAGAACTGTGGCAGAAATGAAGCCACTACACACATCAAACGGATCGTGGACGGAGAGTCCTCGGAACTGCATCTCTGCTCCGGGTGCGCGCAGCATCTGGGGTATTCCGGCATGTTCTGGGGCTTTGGTTCCAACATCGGTACGCTCCTCAGCCGGTTCTTCCCGGAGACGGCGCTCCTGCCCGAGACCGAGGAAGAACGCTGCCCCGGATGCGGTGCCACGTTCGATGAGATCGTCCGCTCCGGCGCCATGGGCTGCGCGGAATGCTACGATGTGTTTTACGACCGTCTGAAGCCCTCGCTCTCCCGCATCCACGGCAGAGCGACCCATGTGGGAAAGACGAGTGCCACCCGGGACGACCGGATGGCGCGGCGTGCCGAACTGCGCCGTCTCGAAGAAGAGCGGAACGCTGCCGTCGAGGCGGAGGAATATGAACAGGCGGCGGTCCTGCGGGACCGCATTCGGGAACTGCGGGGTGAGACGAAATGACCAAATGGTATATGCTCTCCGGGAACGAGAACGATGTCGCGGTCAGCTCGAAAGTCTCCCTTGCGAGGAACCTTCGAAACCACGTCTTCACCAATCGCCTCTCCACGGAGGAAAAAGACAAGATCGCCGACGAGGTCTCCGCTGTCATCTTTGAGGAACTGCCGGAGAAGTTCGTCCTGACCCATATGAACACCCTGTCCCGCTACGCCGCCATCTCTCTCGCGGAGCGCGACCTCGTGAGTCCGGAATTCGTCAGTGTGCAGGAGGGCCGGTCGTTCCTGACGACCCCCGACGAAAGTCTCAGTCTGATGATCTGCGAAGAGGACCACGTGAAGATCCAGGCACTGCTGCCGGGCCTCGAGCTGACCCGCTGCCATGAACTGGCCGACCGGCTCGACACCATCCTCGATGAAGCCCTCGGGTTCTCGTTCGACACGAAGCTCGGCTATCTCACCCAGTGCCCGACCAACATCGGAACGGCCATGCGGGGCTCGGTCGTCCTGCAGCTGCCCGCCATGCGCATCCTCGGCCGCATCCGTCATCTGTCCAACACGGTCTCCCGCCTCGGACTCGTCCTGTCCGGTGCCTACGGGGAGGGCGATTCACCGATCGGCAGCCTGTACCTCCTGACCAATCAGGTCACCCTCGGCATCTCCGAGGAGGCCGCGCTGGGGAACCTCGACGCGCTGGCGAAGTCCATCATCGAGCAGGAGCGGGAAGCCCGGAAGGAACTGATGGAGAACCTCTCGTTCCAGGACATGCTCTGGCGCTCCTGCGGGACGCTCAAGAGCGCCCGCGTCATGAGTTTCCAGGAATTCATGGAGGCGCTGTCCGTCGTCAAGATCGGCATCGCGGCCGGCGAATTCGACCTGCCGATGAACACGGTCAACGAACTCATCTTCTCCCTGCAGCCCGCCACCCTCAACACGGAGGCGGGGGAGGACCTCGGCCGGCAGGAGCGGGACGCGCTCCGCGCCGAAAAAGTCCGCGCCGTCTTTGCGGGGACTTAAAAAACGTAACAAAAGAGCGCTCTTATTCCGAGCGCTCTTTTTGATTGTCGAGGACTTCTTTGATGAGGTAGACCGGCCGGTGTTTCGTCTCCTGGAACACTCTCGCGATGTACTCTCCGAGGATGCCGATGGCGAACAGCAGGACGCTGCCGGTGCCGAGGATGGCGGGGAGGGCACGGTCTTTTTTCTTTTTGTCGAAGACGGCGAAACCGACGGCGGCTGCGCCGGTGATGCCGCCGAAGATCAGCGGAAGGCGGAGCGGGGTCGTCGTGAAGGAGATGATGCCGGAGATGGCGTACCGCCACAGTTTGAGGAAGTTCCATTTCGAGGTGCCGCTGAACCGTTCCGCGGCGGTGTAGGGGATGTAGTGGGTCTCGAACCCGACCCAGGAGAAGATGCCCTTCGAGAACCGGGAGGTCTCCGGCATGCTGAGGACGGCGTCGCGGACATTGCGGCGGAAGGTCCGGAAGTCGGATGCGCCGCTCACGAACTCGACGTCCGAGACGCGGTTGATGATCCGGTAAAAGTTATCTTTGAAAAAGACCATGACCGGACTTTCGTTCCGGCTTTCCTGGAAGGCCGTGACGCAGTCGCACTCAGGGTGCTCCTCGAGGTAGCGGACCATTTCGACCACGACGTCGGGTCCCTGCTGCAGGTCGCCGTCCATGATGGTGAAACAGTCTCCTGACGCCTCTTCCAGACCGGCGAGGATGGCGGACTCTTTTCCGTAGTTCCGGGAGAAGTGGACCGCTTTGACCGGCCTGTCGGCGGAGGCGACCAGTTCGTTCAGGACCTCCGGGGTCCGGTCGGCACTGCCGTCGTTGACGAACACGAATTCGTAGTCGGAGACTGCGCCTTCAAAGGTCCGGACGACCTCGTCGTATAACGGTCGGACATTGCCCTCTTCGTTGTAACAGGGGATGATGAGAGAGACTTTCATGGGTGCTTCCTTTTCATGTTGTTAAATAATTCACGTGAAAAATCAAAAAACTTGTACAACCCTACAGAATTCGATTTTTTTTGCAAAACTGCGTCGGATTTCTCGACTTTTGTCCCAAATTCAAGTATAATTGTTTGCGTATCGGGAACCGATCGAAAACCCAATATTAATGATAACAAATGAATCGCCAAAATCAAGGGATTCCTGATGTCATTTCCGGGGAGTCACGGGGGACCGAAGTCAAAGTATTTGTAAAGGAGCTTGTTTCATGGAAAAACTTACTAACAACAAGAGCATTCTGGACTGGGTACAGAACAGAATCGACCTCCTCCAGCCGGACAAAGTTGTCTGGATCGACGGGTCCAAGGAGCAGATCCAGGCCCTCAAGGACGAGGCTGTCTCCACCGGCGAGTTCATCAAACTCAACGAGGAGAAACTTCCCGACTGCTACTTCCACAGAACCAACCCGAACGACGTCGCTCGTGTTGAAGACAGAACCTTCATCTGCACCCCCACCAAGGAAGAGGCCGGCCCTCTGAACAACTGGATGGACCCGGACGAAGCCTACAAAATGTGTGACGATATCATCCGCGGCAGCTACAAGGGCAAGACCATGTATGTCATCCCTTACAGCATGTGCAAGGTCGGTTCTCCGTTCGCGAAGTACGGCCTCGAAGTCACCGACTCCATCTATGTCGTCTGCAACATGAACATCATCACCCGCATCGGTCAGAGAGTCCTCGACGCCATCGGCCCCGACTCCACCGACTGGATCAAGGGTACCCACGCTTCCTGCAACTCCGACCCGGAGAAGAGATACATCAATCAGTGGCCGCAGGACAACACCATCTATTCCGTCAACTCCTGCTACGGCGGCAACGTCCTTCAGGGCAAGAAGTGCTTCGCACTCCGTATCGCTTCCAACCTGGCCCGCCAGGAAGGCTGGCAGGCTGAGCACATGCTCATCCTCGGCATCGAATATCCGGACGGCGACACCAAGTATCTGACCGCTGCTTTCCCGAGCGCCTGCGGCAAGACCAACCTCGCCATGCTCGTTCCCCCGAAGCATTACCTCGACAAGGGCTACAAAGTCTGGTGTGTCGGCGACGACATCTCCTGGATCCGCAAGGGCCCGGACGGCAGACTCTATGCTGTCAACCCCGAGTACGGCTTCTTCGGCGTCGCGCCCGGAACCAACATGCAGTCCAACCCGAACGCGCTCCTTTCCTGCCGCTCCGGTTCCATCTTCACGAACGTTGCCCGGAACCTGGACGACAACACCTTCTGGTGGGAAGGCATGCCGGATGCTCCCGAAAACGGCGAAGACTGGCTCGGCAACCCCTGGAACGGCAAGACCTCTACGGAGAAGGGCGCATACCCGAACTCCCGTTTCACCGCTCCTGCCAAGAACTGCCCCTGCCTGTCCTCTGAGTTCGAGAACCCGAACGGTGTCCCCGTTTCCGCGTTCGTCTTCGGCGGCCGCCGCGCGAAACTCGCTCCGCTGGTCTATCAGGCCAGAAACTGGCAGCACGGCGTATTCGTCGGTGCCGCTATGGGTTCCGAGACCACCGCTGCCGCACAGGGTCAGAAAGTCGGCGTCGTCCGTCACGACCCGATGGCCATGCGTCCGTTCATCGGCTATGACTGCGGTACCTACCTCAAACACTGGCTGGAGATCGGCAAGAACGTCGACGAAGACAAACAGCCGAAGATCTTCAACGTCAACTGGTTCCGCAAGGACGACGAAGGTCACTTCATGTGGCCGGGCTTCGGTGACAACCTGAGAGTCCTTCTCTGGATCATGGACCGCTGCGAAGGCAAGGTCGACGCAGTCGAGACCCCGATCGGCTTCCTGCCGAAAGCGGAAGACATCGACATCGACGGACTCGACGTCACGGTCGACGACGTCAAGGCCATGCTCACCGTCGACAAGGCTCTCTGGAGAGAAGAAGCCGACGGCATCGAAGAGTTCTTCAAGTCCCTCGGCGACACTGTCCCGCAGGAACTCTACGACGAGCTCGCCACCCTCAGAGCGAACGTTGCCGAATAAGCGCATCGCCTGAACTGAATACCCGGACCCCGTCCATCTGGACGGGGTCCTTTTTCGTGCGCAAGGGGAGGGGGGGCGCGCACATCGCGTTTCGCAGAAAAGGTCCGTCTGAGGTGAGGGCAGCGGGGCGGGAGCACACAGATCGGGTTCCGTCGAAAAGCCCGTCTCCGGTCTTCGCCAAGCCGAACCTGCCTCGCAGTGCGGGGACCCCTCCCCGAAGCCGGATCCGGATCTCTTCTCCTCCCCCTTAGATGCAAGGTTTGTGTGCTCCCCAACACATTTTTGGACCTTAAAATCGGACTTTCAGCGAGACGAAAGTGGGATTCGTAAAGGCACGAAACTTTACGAAAACTGTTAAACGACTTTCCGCAAATCGCCGATACAAATTTTCCAAAATGGAATAATAGAGGAAAAATCCGTCAAAAGGAAGAAAAAGGCTTTACATTTTGCGGAATCGTATTTTCTAAATCAGAAATTTAACACACTTTTTCACATTTTCGACCGGGTTTTGAACGGGGGCAAGGTTTTGACCTTTACAGGTCGCAGTTGCGGAAATCCATGGTCAAAAAGGCCGTGAAACGGAGAGAAAAGAATGGAAGGATTTTACAATAATTTTCTTTAGACGGTTGACATTTATTGAAAAGCTACTATAACATAAAAGTGCAATATGATTACTGACCCCACAGGAGGTTTACAACCATGGTATTTGAAACGATCCGCAAACTTCTCGCCGACCAGCTGGACATCGACGAAGACGAAATCACAATGGAGTCCACTCTGCTGGAAGACCTCGGTGCCGACAGCATCGAACTGGTCGACCTCATCATGTCCGTTGAAGAAGAGTATGACATCGAAGTCCCGGACGACGCCGCCGATGAGATCCGTACCGTCGGAGATGCAGTCCGTTTCATCGAGAACCTGGTCGACTGACCGTTTTCCATCGAACCATTCCGGCCCGCGGGTACCCTCGCGGGTCTTTTTTACTGGACGAATGGGGAAGTATACTATATAATATAGCGAACCTTAACACGAATTCTTTTGAAGGAGATCTTTTCATGGCAAAGCAGAAAAAGATGGTGGAAGACATCACTTCCATGGATGTCGATTTTGCCAAGTGGTATACGGACATCTGTAAAAAAGCCGAACTGGTCAGCTATACGAGCGTCAAGGGCTGTATGGTCATCCGCCCGTACGGCTACGCGATCTGGGAACACATCCAGAGCCTTCTCGACGGCTACTTCAAGGAGACCGGACACGAGAACGTCAACATGCCGATGTTCATCCCGGAGAGCCTCCTCGACAAGGAGAAGGACCACGTCGAAGGCTTTGCGCCCGAATGCGCCTGGGTCACCATCGGCGGCAGCGAGCAGCTCGAAGAGCGCCTGTGCGTCCGCCCGACATCTGAGACCCTGTTCTGCGACCACTGGAAGGACGTCGTCCAGTCCTACCGCGACCTGCCGAAACTCTACAACCAGTGGGTCAGCGTCGTGCGCTGGGAGAAGACCACCCGTCCGTTCCTGCGCTCCCGTGAATTCCTGTGGCAGGAGGGCCATACCCTGCACGCCACGGCGGAGGAAGCCATCGAAGAGACCGAGCGCATGCTGAACATCTATGCCGACTTCTACGAGAAAGATCTCGCCATCCCGGTCGTGCGCGGCAAGAAGACCGAGTCCGACAAGTTCGCCGGTGCCGAGGCCACCTATGCCATCGAAGCTCTGATGCACGACGGCAAGGCGCTCCAGGCGGGCACCTCCCATTATTTTGGCGATGGATTCGCGAAAGCGTTCGAGATCCAGTTCCAGAACAAAGACAACCAGCTCCAGGCTCCCTTCGAGACCTCCTGGGGCATGACCACCCGGACCATCGGCGCCATCATCATGGCCCACGGCGACGACAACGGGCTGTGCCTGCCGCCGGCAGTCGCTCCCATCCAGGCTGTCATCGTCCCGGTCGCCATGCACAAGGAAGGCGTCCTCGAGAAGGCGGAGGAACTCCGCGACCGTCTGAAGGCGGCCGGTGTCCGCGTCAAACTCGACGACACCGACAACAGCCCCGGCTGGAAGTTCTCCGAATATGAGATGAAGGGTGTCCCGGTCCGCATCGAAGTCGGCCCGAGAGACATCGAGCAGAACCAGTGCGTCGTCGTCACCCGTCCCGACCGCGAGAAGACCTTCGTCTCGCTCGACGACCTCGAGACCGTCATCCCGCAGAAGCTGCAGGATGTCCGCGACGTCATGTACGCCAACGCGCTCGAGAACCGCGAGAAGAAGACCTACCGCTGCAAGACCATCGACGAGATGAAGAAGGCCCTCGAAGAGCAGGGCGACGGATTCATCCACGCCATGTGGTGTGAGAGCGAAGAGTGCGAGGACAAGGTCAAGGAAGAGACCGGCGCCGGGTCCCGCTGCATCCCCTTCGCTCAGGAGGAGATCTCCGATGTCTGTGTCTGCTGCGGGAAGCCCGCGCGCACCATGGTCCTGTGGGGCAAGGCATATTAAGAAAAAGCTTGCTTTCTACAGGCCTGCGTGCTAATATAGTGCAGTAAGTTAAAGAGTAAGTTGTAATGAAGAGTGGCTCCGCCGCTCTTCATTGTTTATGCGATTCTTTAAAAAAGTACCCGAATCGCCGAAAAAGGAGACAGGAATGGCCAACAAAAAGCACGGCGGGAACGTGACCCAGACGGTCCGTGAGATCGCCGAACCCCTTGCAGCGGAACTGGGCCTTCACATCTGGGACGTCCGTTTCGTCAAGGAGGGCGCGGAACACTATCTGCGCATCTTTATCGACAAAGACGAGGGCGTTTCCATCGACGACTGTGTCGATATGACCCACGCCATCGACGGCCCGCTCGACGAGGCTGACCCCATCTCGGTCAGCTACACGCTGGAAGTCTCTTCTCCCGGAGCGGAACGGCCGCTCACGAGAGACGAACACTTCGAGCAGTTCCTCGGAGCGCCGATCATGGTGAAGCTCATCCGTCCGCTCGACGGACAGAGAGAGTGGAAAGGTACCCTCGAAGGGTATGACGACGGCAATGTCACCATCGCCACCACCGAAGGCAGGTCCTTCGTATTCCATAAAAAAGAAGCGTCTTACGTGAAACTGGATGATTTCGATTCCTACGTAGACTGAAGCCGATAGAAAGGAAGATCAACAAAAATGAATCAGGAATTTTTTGACGCAGTACAGCTGATGGCAGCAGAAAAAGGGATCCCGGTGGAATTCCTTTACGAGAAGATCGCCAATGCGCTGGTCGTCGCAGAGAAGAGAAATTACAACGGGAAAGACGTCGTCTTCTGTGACATCGACCCCGAGAAAAAAGAACTCAATGTCTATCTTCGCAAAAACGTGGTCGACGTGATCGACGACGAAGACACCGACATCTTGGTCGAGGCCGCGAAGAAGTACAAGAAGACCGCCAAACCCGGCGACATCATCGAGATCCCGCTCGACACGAAGAGCTTCGGACGTATCGACGCCCAGACGGCGAAACATGTCATCCGTCAGGGCATCCGCGACGCGGAGCGCGGCCGCAACATGGAAGAGTTCAAGACCCACAACCAGGAGATCGTCACGGCGAAGGTCTCGAACATCAACCCCGTCAACGGCAACGCCACCGTCGAGATCGGCCGTGCCGAGGCCGTCCTTCCGAAGGGCGAACAGATCCCCGGCGAAGAGCTTCACGACGGCGACCTCATCAAGGTCTATGTCGTCGATGTCAAGGAGACCGAGAAGGGGCCCCGTGCCCTCATCTCCCGGACCTATCACGGTCTGGTCCGCCGGCTCTTCGAGACGGAAGTCCCCGAGATCTCCGAAGGTACCGTTGAGATCAAAGAAGTCGCCCGTGAGGCCGGCTCCCGCACGAAGATCGCCGTCGCCAGCTCCGATGAGAAAGTCGACGCCGTCGGCGCCTGCATCGGTGCCCGCGGTGCCCGTGTCGGCAAGATCGTCGACATGCTGAACGGTGAGAAGATCGACATCGTGCCCTACGATGAAGACCCCGCCAGATTCATTTCCAACGCGCTGGCTCCCGCCGATGTCATCGATGTCATCATCCTCGACGAGGAAGAGAAGTCCTGCCGGGCCATCGTCCCGGACGACCAGCTCTCTCTCGCCATCGGCAACAAGGGCCAGAACGCCCGCCTCGCTGCCAAGCTGACCGGCTGGAAGATCGATATCAACCCGGAAAGCGGCAAGATCGAAGAGGCTCCGGAAACGGAAGACGAAGAATAAATCAAAACGAGAAGGCGGTGGAACCATGCCAAAGAAGACCCCGATGCGACGCTGTGTCGGCTGCATGGAGATGAAAGAGAAATCATCTCTCGTGCGGGTCGTCAAAAACAAAGAGGGAGAGATCTCTCTGGACCTGACCGGGAAGATGCCCGGCCGGGGCGCATACCTCTGCAAAAATGAGGAATGCCTCAAGAAAGCGCGCAAAGCCAGACGGATGGAACGGGAGTTTTCCATGGCGGTCCCCGCAGAACTATATGACCGAATGGAGGCGGATCTAAAAAACGATGAACTCGCAGATCCTTAATATGTTCGGCCTTGCCAAGCGGGCTGGAAAGTTCGCCGGAGGCCATGACGCCGCATTCGAGTCAATCGCCAAAGGAAAAGCAAAGATGTGCTTCCTTACGACCGACGCTTCGGAGCGGCTCAAAGAGGAATTCAAAGAGACCGTCCGTTACAAAGGGCGGCAGGTTCCCCTCGCGGAACTGGATTGTACGATGAGAGAGATACAGATGGCGACCGGACAAAAATGCGCGGTCTTCACCGTGACGGACGCCGGATTTGCTTCGAAGCTCACGGAGCTTCTTTCGAAGGAGGACAAGGATTAATGGTCATTAAATACAGAGTACATGAGGTCGCGAAAGACTTCGAACAGAACACGAAGGACATCGTTGCGCTCCTCGGTCAGTTCTATGAAGAACCGAAGAAGAGCATGACGGCCCTGGAGGAGGATGAACTCAACACGCTGTTCGAGTACATCACCCAGAACAACCAGGTCGAGAACTTCGATGCCTATTTCGCGATGCAGAACGAGAAGCCGGCACCGAAGAAGGAGGAGCCGAAGAAGGAATCTCCCAAAGCGGAAGAGAAGAAGCCGGAGCAGAAAAAGGCTGCGGAAAAACCCGCTGCCAAGCCGGCCGAAAAGACTGCGAAGAAGGGCGAGAAGCCTGCCGGGAAGAAGGCGGAGCAACCCCAGAAACCGAAGGTCAATGCCGACCCGCATCCGTTCCAGAAGCGGGAGAAGAAAAACAAGGACGGCCAGCAGCAGTCCCGTACCCGCGGCGAGAGACGTACCGTCGACACCCGTTCGCAGAACGTCGACCTCGAGAAATATAATGAAAAGTATGAGCAGATCGCGCCGCAGCAGCGCCAGAACGACCGGGTCAACAACACCCGTCAGAAGCTCAACCAGAAATCGAAACAGTACCGCAAACAGCGCGGTGTCCGTTCCCGCAAACGGGAGACCGAGCAGGAGCGTCTCAAGAGGATCGCGGCCGAGCGCGCGAAGAAGCAGATCACCATCCAGGTGGGCGATGAGATCACCGTCGGCGAACTCGCTTCCGAACTGCGCATGACCGCAGCTGAAGTCATCAAAAAGCTGTTTGCGCTCGGTCAGATGGCGTCCATCAACGATGTCATCGACTTCGATACCGCATCCATCGTCGCCGAAGAACTCGGCGCCCATGTCGAGAAACGCGTCGTCGTCACCATCGAAGACCGGATCATCGACGACACCGAAGACGAAGAGACCGACCTTCTTCCGAGAGACCCGGTCGTCTGCGTCATGGGTCACGTCGACCACGGCAAGACCTCCATCCTCGACGCCATCCGGAACTCCAACGTCACGGCGGGCGAGGCCGGCGGCATCACCCAGGCGATCGGTGCGTACCGTGTCAACATCGACGGCAAACGCATCACCTTCCTTGACACCCCCGGCCACGCGGCATTCACCGAGATGCGTGCCCGCGGTGCCATGGCCACCGATATCGCCATCCTGGTCGTCGCGGCAGACGACGGTATCATGCCGCAGACTATCGAAGCCATCAACCATGCGAAGGCCGCGGGCATCCCGATGGTCGTCGCCATCAATAAAATGGATAAGCCGGATGCCTCTCCGGACCGCATCCTGCAGCAGCTCACCGAGCACGAGATCGTCCCCGAAGACTGGGGCGGCGACACCATCTGTGTCCCGGTCTCTGCCAAGACCGGCATGAACCTCGACCAGCTTCTGGAATCCGTCCTGCTGGTCGCCGAGATGCTCGAGCTCAAAGCGAACCCGAACCGTGCCGCGAAGGGCGTCGTCATCGAGGCGAAGCTCGACAAGGGCCGCGGCCCCGTCGCCACCCTTCTCGTCCAGAACGGTACCCTCAACACGGGCGACATCGTCGTCGCCGGTACCGCGGTCGGCCGTGTCCGCGTCATGACCAATGAGCGCGGCAAGCAGCTGAAGAAAGCCGGCCCGGCCGTTCCCGTCGAGGTCACCGGTCTGGCGGAAGTCCCGCAGGCAGGCGACGCGTTCGACGCCGTTTCCGACGAGAAACTGGCCCGTGAACTGGTCGAGCAGAGAAAGCAGGCCATCAAGGAAGAGCAGTTCAACGCGCAGCAGAAAGTCACCCTCGACAATCTGTTCGCCTCTCTCAAAGAGGGCGAGCTCAAAGACCTCAACATCATCGTCAAGGCCGACGTCCAGGGTTCCGTCGAGGCGGTCAAACAGAGCCTCGAGAAGCTCTCGAACGACGAAGTCCGTGTCCGCGTCATTCACGGCGCCGCCGGCGGCATCGTCGATTCCGACGTCATGCTGGCCAACGCCTCGAACGCCATCATCATCGGCTTCAACGTCCGTCCGGAAGCGGAAGCGGTCGTCAACGCCGAGCGTGACGGTGTCGAGATCCGTACCTACCGCGTCATCTACGACTGCATCAACGATGTCCAGGACGCCATCAAGGGTATGCTGGCACCGAAGTTCCGCGACGTCGACATCGGCCGCGCCGAAGTCCGCAACGTCTTCAAGATCTCTTCCGCGGGCACTATCGCCGGTTCCTATGTCCTGAACGGCAAGATCACGAGAGACGCCAAACTCCGTGTCGTCCGCGACGGCATCATCGTCGCCGAAGACGCCATCCAGTCCCTGCGCCGTTTCAAGGACGACGTCAAGGAAGTCGCGTCCGGCTATGAGTGCGGTATCGGTCTGGAAAAATTCAACGACCTCAAGGAAGGCGACATTTTCGAAGCCTACATCACCGAAGAATACAGAGACTAAGGAGGGTGTTCCATGCCATCCCATAAGTCACAGCGTACCGCGGAAGACATCAAGCGGGAGCTGGCGGTCGTCATGCAGGGCGTCAAAGACCCCCGCGTGAAGGGCAAGATCCTGACCGTCGTCCGTGTCCATGTCTCCAGCGACAGTACTTACGCGAAAGTCTACATCAGCGACCTCGCCGGTCTGGAGGGGGCAAAGGAGGCCGCCGCGGCACTCAACAACGCGGCCGGGTTCCTGCGGGGCGAGATCGCCCGCAACCTCCACCTGCGCAAGGCTCCCGAACTCAAATTCATCGCCGACGACTCCATCGCCCACGGCATGGAGATCATCAAGGAACTTGAGACCCTGACAGGAGGCAAAGACTGATGCAGGCTGACATCCGCCGGGTCGGGGAGATCCTCGCAAACAGCGAGGACGTGCTCATTCTCACCCACAAGAACCCGGACGGGGACTGCCTCGGCACCGGTGCGGCGCTCTGCCGTTACCTGCTGTCCCTCGGGAAGCGGGCGACCGTCGTGAACGCCGACCCCATCCCGTCCAAGTTCGACTACCTGTTCGAAGGGCTCCCGCAGGAGACGTTTGAACCGAAGTGCATCATTTCCGTCGATGTGGCGGACCCGAAGCTGCTGGGTCCCTATGAGGATCTCGCGGACCGGGTCGACCTGTGCATCGACCACCATATTTCCAACACGCTGTATGCGAAGGAGACCCACCTGTGTCCGGACGACGGCGCGGTCGCGCTGTCTCTGTACCGTATCTTCCGGGCACTCGGGGCGGCAATCGACGCTCCCATGGCAGACGCCCTTTACACCGGGCTCTCCACCGACACCGGATGTTTCCGGTACTCCAACGCCAATGCGGAGTGTTACCGTGCCGCGGCCGACCTCATCGAACTGGGAGCGGACAACGCGCGGATCAACGTGAAGATGTTCGAGACGAAACCCCTCGCGCAGTTCCAGGTCCTG
Organism: Clostridia bacterium; assembly: GCA_017433225.1. Lineage (GTDB taxonomy): Bacteria > Bacillota > Clostridia > Oscillospirales > Acutalibacteraceae > RUG420. The sequence continues at coordinate 24,440 of JAFRHS010000030.1, read as the reverse complement.
TCCGACGCGTTTGCCGGCCTCCGGATGTTCTGCGGCGGGAAAGTCTCGGTCCTCAAGATCTCTCAGGAGATGCTGGAACGGCACCACGCCGACACCGACACCTTCGACTTCGTGACCGCCATGTCCCGTCAGATCGAGGGCGTGCTCTGCGGCATCACCATGAAGGAGCAGGAAGACGGCACCTGGAAGATCTCTCTTCGCACCCACGAACCGCTCGACGCGTCTGCCATCTGCGGCCTGCTCGGCGGCGGCGGACACATGCGCGCCGCTGGCTGCAACGCCGGCCCCGACGAAGAGGCGTCTCTACAGACGCTGCTGTCGTACATCGCCGAACAGCTCGGGTGCGCGTTATGACCGGCATCATCTGTCTTCGCAAGCCGGAAGGTGTCACGTCGTTCCAGGCCGTGCGGAAGGTCCGGGGCATCACCGGGGAGAAGAAGGCGGGCCACTGCGGCACGCTCGACCCGGAGGCGACCGGCGTCCTGCCCGTCATGCTCGGCGGAGCCACCCGGTTCCTCGAGTTCCTGCCGACGACCCCGAAACAGTACCGCGCGGTCATGAAACTGGGCGTCGTCACCGACACCCTCGACCTCACCGGCACGGTTCTGGAGACGAGAGACGTTTCGGCGGGACGGGAGGAGATCCTTTCGGCACTCGGACGTTTTCGCGGGGACATCCTGCAGGTGCCGCCCATGTATTCGGCCCTCAAAAAAGACGGCGTGCGGCTCTACGATCTGGCCCGGCAGGGCGTGGAAGTGGAGCGGGAGGCACGGCCGGTCACCATTTTTGAACTGGAATTGCTGCCTGACGGAACGGACGGCACAGACCCCAAGGCGGGCGAGTATGTTCTCGATGTCACCTGTTCCGGCGGCACTTATATCCGGACCCTCATCGACGACATCGGGGCAACGCTCGGCTGCGGCGCCTCCATGGCGGCTCTTCTGCGGACGCAGGTCGGCGTGTTCACGCTGGACCGCGCGGTCACGCTCGAAGACCTCGAAGATGCGCGGGATGCCGGGACCCTCGACGAACGGGTCATGCCCCTTGAAGAGGCGCTCTGCTTCCTGGACGCGGTCACCGTGACCGCTCCGCAGGGAAACCGGTTCCGGAACGGCGGAGAGCTTTTCCTCGACCGCCTCCATTTCCCGGAGACACCGGATGACGGCGCGCTCCTCCGGGTCGTTTCTCAAAATCAGGAATTCCTCGGGCTGGGGGAAGTCTGCCGGGAGACCGGCACACTGACGGTCCGTAGAGTTTTCGTAAACAGGTGAACCAATGTACAACGAATTCATGCAAAAGGGCTCTGTTGTGGCCCTTGGCAGTTTCGACGGCCTCCATATCGGACACATGGCGGTCATCAACAATGCAAAGAACCTTGCGACCATGCTCGACGCGGTGCCCTGCATCTGCACCTTCTCCGAACACCCTCTGAAAGTGCTCGCCGGCAAAGAACCTCCGGCACTGTTCGCGGGCGATGTGAAGGACGAGGCGTTCCGCAGCACCGGCATCGAAGTCGTCAAGCTGGACTTCGCGTCCATCATGCATATGAGCCCCGAGGAGTTCTTTGAAGAGATCCTTGTGAAGACCCTCCACGTGGCAGGCGTCTGCTGCGGGTTCAACTACACCTTTGGCGACAAGGGAAAGGGGACCCCGGAAATGCTCGACCGCATGTGTGCGGAACATGGCGTCGTCTTCGAGGAGGCGGAGGCCACGGTCCTCGACGGCACTCCCGTCAGTTCGACCCGGATCCGCAACGCATTGGCAGGCGGCAACGTCGAGCTGGCAAACCGGATGCTCGGCCGTCCTTTCAAGTACCGCCAGCAGGTGGTCGACGGTGACAAGCGCGGCCGCACCTGGGGCATCCCGACCATCAATCAGCCCTATCCGGAAGAACTGGTCGTCCCGCGCCACGGTGTCTATGCCTCCCGGTGTGTCGTCGACGGCAGGACCTATTTCGGCGCCACCAACATCGGTGTCCGTCCGACGGTCCGGGACAACGACATCCTGTCGAGCGAGACGTACCTCCTCGATTACGAAGGCGATCTCTACGGGAAATATGTCGATGTCTGCCTTCTCAAATTCCTTCGACCGGAGAAGAAATTCGAGTCGTTCGAAGCGCTCGAAGCGCAGATCCGCAACGATATCGCGACCGTTCGGAAGATCGGAGAACTCGATGTTCTCGGCTAAATAGTTTTTTCTTTACAATTGAAATAACCTGTGATATACTACACACGCTCATTTCTCGGAGAACGGAGTAAACTTACCATCTGTAAGTCATCACCGGCCGCTCCCTGGGAAGTCTGCACTATATTTTAATGAGGTGAAACAACATGACTCAGCAGGAAAAACAGGAAATCATGAAAGAGTACGCGACTCACGAAGGCGACACCGGTTCTCCCGAGGTCCAGATCGCAGTGCTCACCAAGAGAATCAACGACCTGAATGCTCATCTGAAAGAGCATCCGCATGACCATCATTCCAGAAGAGGTCTTCTGAAGATGGTCGGTCACAGAAGAAACCTTCTGAAGTACCTTGCAAAGGTCGACATCGAGAGATACAGAGCTCTCGTCAAGAAGCTCGGTCTCCGTAAGTAAGTTCTTCATCAGGCAGGTAGCATTTCCTTGCTGCCTGCCTGCTTGACGTTATCGGGAGGTCTCGCAGAGTCCGCCGTATAAGGGTTAGCAGTGAATCAAGTACCCGAAATCCTTTCGGATATTTCATTTATTGCTAAACCTTTGGACAAGCAGGATCCTCCCTCATCAAACTCAAAATGAAAGAGAGGATTAGACATGTTTTTTGAAAACTACAAAGTGTATGAGACCACTCTGGCCGGCCGTCCGCTGAAACTGGAAACCGGCAAAATGGCTCAGCTCGCCAACGCGGCTGTTCTGGCCAGCTACGGCGAAACGGTCGTGCTCTGCACCGTGACCGCATCCGACAAACCCCGGGAAGGCATCGACTTCTTCCCGCTCTCCGTCGACTTCGAGGAGAAAATGTACTCCGTCGGCCGTATCCCCGGCTCCTTCCAGAGAAGAGAGAGCAGACCGTCTGAAAAGGCGATCCTTGCGTCCCGCTGCATCGACCGTCCCATCCGTCCGCTGTTCCCGAAGGACCTGCGCAACGACTGCACCGTCATCGCGACGGTCATGAGCGTCGACCCGGACTGCTCCCCCGAGGTAGCGGCCGCCATCGGCGTCTCCACCGCCATTGCTATCTCCGACATCCCGTGGGACGGCCCCATCTCCTCCGTTCAGGTCGGCCTCGTCGACGGCGAGATCGTCATCAACCCGACCCTCGAGCAGAGAACCGCTTCCGACCTCAAGCTGACCGTTTCTTCCACGGAAGACCTGGTCGCCATGATCGAGGCCGGCGGTAACGAGATCACGGAAGACGTCATGTTCGACGCCATCATGGCCGCGCATGAAGCCAACAAGGAAGTCGTCAAATTCATCAACGGCATCGTTGCCGAAATCGGCAAAGAGAAGTTCACCTACGAGTCTTCCAACCCCGATCCCGCCATCATGGAAGAGATCGAGAACTGGGTCGTCGAAGACGTCAAGAAGGCGCTCGACACCGACGACAAGCGCATCCGCGATGAGCGCATCCGTCCCATCTCCGATGCCATCCACGAGAAATACGATGAGCAGTTCGAAGGCAATGAAGGCAAGCTGGACGAGATCCTTTATCTCATCCAGAAGCACGTTGTCCGCAGCTGGCTGAAAGACGAGCACAAGCGCGTCGACGGCCGCGGCATCGATGAGATCCGTCCTCTGAACGCCGAGATCGACCTCCTTCCGAGAGTCCACGGTTCCGGTATGTTCACGAGAGGCCAGACTCAGGTCCTGTCCATCGCCACCCTCGCTCCTCTGTCCGATGCTCAGAAACTCGACGGCATCGACGAAGACACCGAGAAGCGTTACATGCACCAGTACAACTTCCCGTCCTACTCGGTCGGTGAGACCAGACCCTCCCGCGGCCCCGGCCGTCGTGAGATCGGCCACGGCGCCCTTGCCGAAAAGGCCCTTGTCCCGGTCCTCCCGAGCATCGAGGAGTTCCCGTACGCCATGCGTGTCGTCTCCGAAGTCCTGTCCTCCAACGGCTCGACTTCCCAGGCGTCCATCTGCGGTTCCACCCTGTCCCTGATGGCAGCCGGTGTCCCGATCAAAGCTCCGGTCGCCGGTATCTCCTGCGGCCTCATCACGGGCGACGAAGGCGTCTACGGCGACTTCATGACCATGGTCGACATCCAGGGTCTTGAGGACTTCTACGGCGACATGGACTTCAAAGTTGCCGGTACCAAGAAGGGTATCACCGCCATCCAGATGGACCTCAAGGTCCACGGCCTGACCCCCGAGATCATCCGCGAAGCCTTCACCAAGACGAAGACCGCGAGAGAATACATCCTCGACGACATCATGGCTCCGGTCATCGCCGAGCCGCGCGCCGAGCTGTCCAAGTATGCTCCGAAGATGCTCACCACCAAGATCGATCCCGAAAAGATCGGTGACGTCATCGGCAAACAGGGCAAAGTCATCCAGAAGATCCAGGCCGAGTGCGAATGCAAGATCGACATCGACGATGACGGTAACGTATTCGTCTCCTGCCAGGATATCGACAACGCTCAGAGAGCGCTGTTCATGGTCGAGACCATCGCCAACGATCCGGAGATCGGCGCCATCTACAAGGGTGTCGTCACCCGCCTCATGAGCTTCGGTGCGTTCGTTGAGATCGCTCCCGGCAAGGAAGGCCTCGTCCACATCTCCCGCCTCGATGTCAAACGCACCGAGCGCGTCGAAGATGTCGTTGCTGTCGGCGATGAAGTCATCGTCAAGGTCATCGAGATCGACGACCAGGGCCGGATCAACCTCTCCAGAAGAGACGCTCTCATCGAGGTCGAAGGTGCCGTTCCGGAGAACGACATCGAAGAGGAAGAGAGACCCCGCCGCAGAAACAACGACCGTGGCAACTACCGCCGCGGCGGCCGCAGAAACTAAGCGGTAACACTGACAGAAAAGTGCCTGCTTTGACTTATGTCAGGGCAGGCATTATTATTAGACTGACTCTATTGCAGGGGAGAAAAAGCGTTGCCCCGTCACTTGCCAACCGAACCCCGCAATTGCCTGGAAAGCCGGGCAATTGGGACCCCAAGCGCCGTGACAGGCTTTTTTCTCCCAAAACTATACAGAAAGGGGGACAGAACGGTGGATGCCAGACTCGAGAAGATCCTGCCGCTCGTGCAGAAGCCCGGCCGTTACATCGGCGGGGAACTGAACAGCGTCGAAAAAGACCCGTCGACGGTCGACATGCGGTTCGCGTTCTGTTTCCCCGACACCTATGAGATCGGCATGTCCCACCTCGGCATCAAGATCCTCTACTACCTCATCAACGAGCGGGAGGACGCCTACTGCGAGCGGGTCTTTGCACCCTGGCTCGATATGGAGGAGCAGATGCGGAACGTCGGCCTGCCCCTGTTCTCGCTCGAGACGGGGACGCCGCTCTCGGAGTTCGACCTCATCGGGTTTACCCTCCAGTACGAGATGTCCTTCACGACCTGTCTTTACATGCTGGAACTGGGCGATGTGCCTCTGCTCGCCAAAGACCGGCACGACCTCAAAAACCTCGTCGTGGGCGGCGGTCCCTGCGCCTGCAACCCGGAGCCCATCGCCGACTTTTTCGACCTCTTCATGCTCGGTGACGGGGAAGAGGTCATGATGGACCTCCTCGACCTCTACAAAGAATACAAGGAGCAGGGCGCGTCCAAGGACGAGTTCCTGAAAGCGGCCTCCCACATCGGCGGCATCTACGTCCCGTCCCTCTACGACGTCACGTACCACGAAGACGGCACCGTCAAGGCGGTCTCTCCCGTGGGCGATGCACCGGCCGTGGTCCGCAAACGCGTCGTCGCAGACCTTGACTCCGCCTATTACCCCGACAAGTTCCTCGTGCCCTACATCGACATCGTCCATGACCGGGCCGTCGAGGAGATCTACCGGGGCTGCATCCGCGGCTGCCGGTTCTGTCAGGCAGGGTTCTTATATCGCCCCATCCGGGAGAAGAGCGTGGACACCATCAATACCCAGGCGAAGAGCCTCTGCGAGTCGACGGGGTACGACGAGATCTCTGTCATCTCGCTGTCCACCTCGGACTACTCCGGCATCCAGCCGCTGCTCTCCGACATGGCGGACTGGACCGCGGAGCAGAAGATCAACATCTCTCTGCCGTCGCTCCGGATCGACACGTTCTCGGACGAACTCGTCGAAAAACTGAACCTCATCCGCCGCAGCGGCCTGACCTTCGCGCCGGAGGCCGGTTCCCAGCGGATGCGGGACGTCATCAACAAGAACATCACGGAAGAGGACATCATGAAGTCCGTGCGCATCGCCTTCGCGAACAACTACGCGACGGTCAAACTGTACTTCATGCTGGGTCTTCCTTATGAGACGATGGAAGACGTCGAGGCCATCATAGACCTCGGCAAACAGATCGTCGACGCCTTTTATCAGAACCCGGACCGGGTCAAGGGGCGTCACCTCACGGTGAACATCAGTGCATCGCCCTTTGTGCCGAAGCCCTTCACGCCCTTCCAGTGGGAGCCTCAGGACACGAAAGCGTCCATCGAGGAGAAGCAGGAACGGCTCCACGAACTCGCGACGAAGACCCGGCTCCACATCTCGAGCCACAAGTCCGACACCATCTTCCTCGAAGCGGCATTCGCCCGGGGAGACCGGCGGCTCGGCAGGGTCATTCTGAATGCTTTTGAAAAGGGCTGTCACTTCGACTCCTGGGACAACTGCTTCGACATCGAAAAGTGGATGGCGGCGTTCGAGGAGTGCGGGCTGGACCCGGCGTTCTATTCGAACCGCCGGCGCAGCTACGACGAAGTGCTCCCCTGGGACCACCTCGACAACGGTCCGTCGAAAGAATTCCTCATGCGGGAAAACGAGAAGGCGAAAGAGGCGGCGGTCACGCCGAACTGCCGGGAGCAGTGCTCGAACTGCGGTGCTCAGCGGCTGAACGGCGGCAAATGTGACGCCCTTCTGAAGATCGACCGGGGGAGGGACGCGGTATGAGAGACGTACGCATCCGCTTTTCCAAGACCGGGAAAGCCAAATACATTTCCCACCTCGACCTGACACGCTGTTTTGCCAGAGCCATCTTCCGCGCGAAGATCCCGCTCTGGTTCACGGAGGGGTTCAACCCCCGGCCGTACATGAACTTCACGAGCCCTCTGACCCTCGGGGCGGAGAGCTGCGCGGAGGCCCTCGACATCCGGCTCGAAGACGAGTCGATGACGGACGAAGAGGTGGCGGCCCGCCTCGGCGCCGTCATGCCGCCGGACATCCGCATCCTCAGCGCCGCGCCGCCGGTCTACAAGATGAATCAGATCGAAGAGTCGCGGTACCGCGTGGAAGTCGAGCCGTCGAGCGGCGACCCGGAGGCCCTGGCAGAGGCGTTCCGACAGGTGTCGGAACAGGAGCATCTGATCGTGGAGAAGTCCGGCAAACGGGGAAAACGCAAGGTCATGAAACAGATCGACCTGAAAGAATACATCAAGGACCTGTCCATCGGGACCGAAGGGGAGCGCACGGTCATGGAAGTGACTCTGCCGTCCTCGTCGCAGTTCGGCGTGAACCCGCGCCTGTTCCTCGACAAGTTCTTAAGTGAGACCGGGGAGGAACCGGTCCGGATCCGTATGATGCGTGAGGCGATGTACATCGCCGACGGCATCCTGTTTGAATAACCAGAAGAGGAGATCGCAATATGCCCGGAAGATACAAGAAACTCGGTTTGAAAGACATCCGCTACAGCGGGAAATACATCCTGGCGAGCGTCATCGTCGAAGGCCTGCTCCTGGCCCCGAAGACCACGATCCAGTGGCAGGGGAAAGAGGTGCAGATCGGCGGTATCATCCCGATGCTCCAGAAAGAGATCGCTACGGGAGTCCGCGACGGTCTGAACGCCGTGCTGCCGAAGGCGGCGACGACGGTCGAAAACACGTTCCGCCAGACGCCGATCAAGGACATCGCCATCGAGAAGATCCTCTGGTTCGTCTATGACTACATGAAGGACGTGACCCTGAACTCTCTCGTGACCACCGTCCTCGACCGGGCGAACCTGTCCGACACCATCAAGCTGGAAGGGCTGTTCCGCGACCGTCTCCAGGATGTTATCGACAGCAAGGACGACCGGGAGAAACTCATCGCCGGGCTGGCCGATTTCCTCATCAATACGGCCAATACGGTCTTCGCCGGCACGTCCGTCGCCGCCTTCCTGAACGGCGGCCTCGGCGACAACGTGAAGGCAACTCTCGCGGAGTATATCGACAAAGGACTTGAAACGGAACTCGGCGGCACGGTCGTCACCCGTGTCCTCGACGCGGTCGAACAGTTCGAGACGCTGACCCTCGCCGGCTTCCTCGAGCGGTACTTCGACCTGCCCCGCCCGGCATTCGAGAAGTTCCTCTCCGACACCTATGAGAAGTACCTCGGCACCCAGATGGTGGCCGATATGTCGAACACCGGTCTCGGGGAACAGCTCTACACGAAGATCGCCGGCATGGATTACGATCAGGTCTTCCAGGACATCACGAAGAACCACTGGCGCGAGCTCGTCCAGGTGACGATGACCGCCGCCGGCGTCGGCATGTACTTCCTGAACCAGTCGCGCAAGGTCGAGGCGAAGCAGGAGAGAAAGACCGAGAAAAAGGCGAAGAAAGCCTACAAAAAGAGCAATAAAAAAGCCGCCAGGGCAGACGCCAAAGCAGCGAAAAAAGCAAAGAAGAAAAAGTAAAACGAAAGCCCCGAAACACTCGTTTCGGGGCTGATTTTTTTGGATGCGGGAACCGGTCGGGCCGGCAACCGATCGACATGAGGCAAGGGGAGTTTTTGCGGCTTCTTTTTGTGCAGGGGGGAGCGGCGCGATGGTTTTTAAGCGCGCGGGGGTTCGGGTTGGCAAGCAAAAAGGAACGCAAAAACGGAACCGATATCCGGCCCGGCCGGTTCCCCTCCGCTCAACCTCTGAAATAGGGGTTTTCCTGCTTGTTGATGAGATAGCGGCCGACCCAGAAGACGATCGCGAAGATCATGAGTCCGAGCAGGAAGAACGCGAACATGGCGCAGACGATCGAATACTTCCCGTAGGGGACGAGGTCCGTGACGATCTGCATGGACTCCCGCTGCGCGACGGCGAGGGAGTTGTAATAGCCCATCATCAGGAAAAACGTGATGTTCCCGACAAAGCCGGTGAGGACACTGATGAGCCAGTATAAGTGGCGGAACTGCTTCCAGCCGAGGATATCCATGGCGACCGAGAGGCCGACCAGGAGGATGAACAAAATGATGGGTACTGCGATGGACATTTCCGTTCCTCCTTGAAGTGGTTACGATTCCGGCAGGAACGCTTCCAGCCGATAGATGGGACAGCCCTGGCTTGCGAACCGCTGTTCGTACTCGGTGACGATGTTCCCCTCAAAGTCACTGTGGTGCAGGTCCAGAGAGATGTTCTTGAGCTGCCAGCCCGCCTTCGAGAACTCTTCGATCGAATACTCGAAAAAGTGCATGTTGTCGGTCTTCTGATGGACTTCTGCGCCCGCTTTGAGCAGGTCGCGGTAGATCGCCAGAAAGCGTCCGTTGGTGAGCCGGTGGTTCTTGTAACTGCCTTTCGGGTAGGGGCAGGAGAAGTTGAGGTAGATGCCGGCGATGCTGTGGTCCGGCAGGAATTTCTGCAGGTATTCGGCGCCGATGGGGGCGAATTTCACGTTCGTGAGGCCGTCCCGTTTGGCCCGCTCCGCCGCCATGACGATGACGTCCGAGACCTTCTCGACCGCGATGTAGTTGTACTCCGGGTGGCGTGCCGCCAGTTCGGCGATGAACTGACCCTTGCCGCAGCCGATCTCGAGATAGACCGGGTGGTCGTTCCCGAATATGGCCTCGTAGTCGAGGTACTCCTTTTGCTGGATGGCGGTCAGGGCGTTGGGGTCGTCTGTGACGGTGTCGAGCAGATAGTCGGCGACCGCCTCGAGCCTCGGCCCGAGATTTTTCTTTTTCCGCATTCGCATGGGACAGACCCCTTTCGTTCCCTCTTTTGTGAAAAGTATTTTAGCATAAACCACGTGGAAATCCAATAACGTGGAAAAAACTCTTGCAAAGTGCGTGCATTGCTGATAATATATTAGGGCATTTAAATCCAAAAGCGGACGGTCCTCTGACGCTCAGCGTGTATGAACGTTCTGATTCTCAAGGAGGAATAACACATGGACGCACTGAAAATCATGACCGAAGGTATGGTCAAAGAAGAGCAGCCGGTTCTGAACATCGGTGATACCGTCAGAGTCGACGTTCGCATCAAGGAAGGCAGCAGAGAGAGAATCCAGGCTTTCGAAGGCACCATCATCGCCAAGAGAGGCTCCGGAGTTTCCGAGACCTTCACCGTTCGCCGCGTTTCCTACGGCGTCGGTGTCGAAAGAGTCTTCCCGGTCAACTCCCCGAACGTGACCAAAGTCACGGTCGTCCGCTCCGGTAAAGTCCGCAGAGCGAAACTCTACTACCTGCGTGACCGCGTTGGTAAGGCTGCCAAAGTCAAGGGTACGGTCTGATCCGTCACCCTTCCAGGTGAACCAATTAGAAGGAGACCTTTTGAGGTCTCCTTCTTTTTATTTTATTATTTATAGTGGATATTAAAGCATTTTTTTGGTAGAATATCACGGATAATAGATTCCTGTAGAAAAAAGGAGGGAAGAGCATGAAGATCCAGTACCGAGCGGTCGATGTGTCCGGTGCCGAGTCGACCCCGCATCCTGCGGAAAAATGGTTCGACTTCGTCGCGACCGTCGCCGGCGCCATTGCAGCCGTCATGCTCATCCTGACGTTCCTGTTCCGGGTCGTCACCGTCGACGGACACTCCATGGTGCCGAACCTGCAGCACGGTGACCGGCTCATCCTGACAGATGTCACCACCCGTTACGAACGGGGTGAGATCGTCGTCATTTCCCGGGCCGATGACGACCCGCTGGTCAAACGGGTCATCGCCGTCGCCGGCGACACCATCGATTTCCAGAACGGCAGCGTGTACCTGAACGGCGTGCTGCTCGACGAACCCTACATCGATCAGGAGACCTACGATGTCTCCCCGGGCCCGCCGGACTTCCCGTTGACGGTCCCCAGCGGCTATGTGTTCGTCATGGGAGACAACCGCGGCAACTCGCTCGACTCCCGCTCCTATGAAGTGGGGCTTGTGGATACCCACCGCATCTTAGGAAAATTACTGGTCCATCTTTCGAATTCGGAGGAATGATATATGAGTCTGTTCAAGAAAAAGAGCCTGGCAGAAGATCTGGCACAGGTGGAAGAAACTTACAGCGAGGCGGCACAGGCCATCGAAGTGCTGGAAGAGGCGGCCGTCGAGGGCGAACTGAACCTCGATGCGGAGCTCGGGAAGATCGAGGCGGAAGCTGAAGCCGACACGGTAGTCGCAGCGGACACGGAGACATTCGTGGAGAAGACCTCCCGCCGCAAAGCGCTCGAGTTCACCTATGAGTTCGTCAGCGTCCTCATGGTGGCCGCAGTCATGACGGCGATCCTGTTCACGTTCCTCTACCGGTTCTCCGGTGTCGTCGGCGAGTCCATGGAGCCGACGCTCCACTCCGGCGACTGGGTCTTCCTGTCCCAGATGGAGGACACCGACCCGCGCTACGGCGACGTCGTCGTCATCTCGCAGGAGAACGCGTACCATGAGAACATCATCAAGCGCGTCATCGCGACCGAAGGGCAGATCATCGATATCAACTATGACACCGGCGACGTCATCGTCAACGGTCAGATCCTTGACGAGCCCTACATCAACAACGAGACCATCAACTCCTACGATATGTCCCTGCCCCTGATGGTACCGGAAGGGCACTGCTTCGTCATGGGCGACAACCGTCAGAACTCGATCGACTCCCGTTCGACGGCCATCGGACTCATCGATAACGACTACATCCTCGGCATTGCCAAACGGGCCTCCACCCCGAACGGCATCGTCGACCTGGAGCTCCCGGAGGGTTAAATGCCTGACTTTCAGAAACAGACCGTCCAGTGGTTCCCGGGCCATATGGCCAAGACCCGCCGGAAGATCAAAGAGAGCCTGCCTCTGGTCGATGCCGTCGTCGAGATCGTCGACGCCCGCATCCCCGAGAGCAGCCGCAATCCCGAGCTCGACGACATCACGTCCGGAAAGCCCAGGATCATCCTTCTCAATAAGTCGGATGTCGCCGACCAGAATGCCACCCGTGCCTGGATGGACCACTTCCAGAGCAGGGGTGCTTTCGTCCTGTCGGTCGACTGCAAGACCGGCAAGGGTCTGAACGGCTTCGTGCCGCTCGTTCGCAAAGCCCTCGCCGAGCGGATCGAGCAGAACAACGCGAAGGGCATGAGCGGCCGTCCGCTGCGGCTCATGGTCGTGGGCATCCCGAACACGGGCAAGTCCTCGTTCATCAACCGCATGAGCAGTAAATCGAAGCTGCAGGTCGCGAACCGTCCCGGCGTCACCCGCTCCAACCAGTGGGTCGTCTGCGGAGACGGCATCGAACTCCTCGACACGCCCGGCGTGCTCTGGCCGAAGTTCGACGACCCGGCCGTGGGCGATAAACTGGCTTTCATCGGGTCCATCAAAAACGACGTCATGGATGTCGAGACCATCGCGGTCCGGCTCCTTGCCATTTTGAAGACCGACTACACCGACCGGCTCTGTGAGCGCTACAAGGTCGACGCCTCCGTGGCGGACATGGAACCCTACGAGGTCCTCGAAGCCATCGGCCGCAAACGGGGCATGCTCCTGCGCGGCAACGAGGTCGACACGGAGCGGGCCGCCAACACCCTGCTCACGGAGTACCGCAGCGGGAAGCTCGGGAAGATCACCCTCGAGCGTCCGAAAGGATAACGGAATGGCGAAGGAAAAAACGACACCGACTTACGAGCTGGAAGACAAGGGGAGAGCCGAAGGGCTCGCCCGCGTCTGCGGCATCGACGAAGCGGGCAGAGGCCCCCTGGCGGGTCCCGTGTTCGCGGCGGCGGTCGTCCTGAAGCCCGGCACCGACATCCCCGGACTGAACGACTCTAAAAAGCTCACCGCCAAAAAGCGGGACGAGCTGTTCGACCTCATCCTCGAGGTGGCCGACGACTACTGTGTCGCCTCCGCCACCGAGAAGGAGATCGATGAACTCAATATCCTGCAGGCCACGTTCCTCGCCATGAACCGGGCGTTCAACGGGCTTCGGGTCAAACCGGACCTCGCCCTCGTGGACGGGAACCGGAACCCCGGCGTGGACGCCGTGGTCGAGACCGTCGTCAAGGGCGACGCCCGGTCCATGTCCATCGCCGCCGCCTCCATCCTTGCGAAGGTCTCGAGAGACCGGTACATGCTGGAGATCGCAAAGCTCTTCCCGCAGTACCAGTTCGAGAAACACAAGGGGTACGGCACGAAGCTGCACTACGAGATGCTGCAGCAGTACGGCGTTTCCGAGGTACATCGCCAAAGCTTTCTCAAAAACCTCGAAGAACACTTTCACTGAAGACGAGAGGGGAGCGTCGCATTGAACAAAAACGGCCTTGGCAACCTCGGAGAGGACTATGCCTGTGAAGTGCTCGAAGGACTCGGCTACGAAGTCCTCGACCGCAATTTCCGAAGCCGCTTCGGAGAGATCGACATCATCGCCCGCAAGGAGGGCTTCCTCTGCTTCGTCGAAGTGAAGACCCGCTCGGAACGCTCGATGGGCCGCCCGGCGGAAAGTGTCACCCTGTCGAAACAGCAGAAGATCATCAAGACCACCGAATACTACATCGTCTGCCACCCCTCCCTCGTGGAGCGGGACGGACTGCAGCCCCGCTTCGACTGCATCGAAGTGTTCGCGAACAGCGAGGGCAGACCGGTGGCCTATGAATATATCAAGAACGCTTTTACAGCGAATTAACAACGTTAGGAGCGCATCCATGCTTTACACCAGCACCCGAAACAACACGTTACGCGTCGAGGCCAGTGAGGCCATCACCCGCGGCATCTCCGAGGACGGCGGCCTGTTCGTCCCGGTCGAGATCCCGAAGCTCTCTCTGCAGGATCTGCAGGAGATGATCCCGATGTCCTACATCGAGCGGGCGAAGAAGGTCCTCTCTCTGTACCTCACGGACTTCACTCCGGAGGAGATCGACTACTGCGTCAGCGGCGCTTATGCCGACGGCAAGTTCGACTCCGACAAAGTGGCGCCCCTCGTCACGCTCGACGAGAAGGCGGAAGTCCTCGAACTGTTCCGCGGGCCCACCTGCGCGTTCAAGGACATGGCGCTCCAGCTGCTGCCCTACCTCCTGACCACCGCGTCGAAGAAGGCGGCTCCCGACAAACAGATCGTCATCCTGGTCGCCACGTCCGGTGACACCGGCAAAGCGGCTCTGGAAGGCTTCAAAGACGTGCCCGGCACCCGTATCCTCGTCTTCTATCCGAGGGACGGCGTCAGCCCCATGCAGAAACTCCAGATGGTCACCCAGGAAGGCGGCAACGTCGGTGTCTGCGCCATCGAGGGCAACTTCGACGATGCCCAGAGCGGCGTCAAGAAGATCTTCACCGACAAGGCCGTCGGCGCGAAGCTCGCGGAAAACGGACTCATGTTCTCCTCCGCGAACTCCATCAACTGGGGCCGTCTCGTGCCGCAGATCGTCTACTACTGCAGCGCCTATGCCGACATGCTCGAAAAGGGCAAGGTCGCTCCCGGAGAGGCGATGAACGTCGTCGTCCCCACCGGCAACTTCGGCAACATCCTCGCGGCGTACTACGCGAAACTCATGGGCGTGCCCGTCGGCAAACTCATCTGCGCATCCAACGCCAACAACGTCCTCACGGACTTCCTGACGACCGGGACCTATGACCGGAACCGGACGTTCTATACGACCATGTCGCCGTCCATGGACATCCTCATCTCCAGCAACCTGGAACGCCTTCTGTTCCACCTCTCCGGAGAAGACGATGCCGCGGTCCGCGACTGGATGGGCGAACTCGCGACGGCCGGTGTCTACACCGTCTCGGACGAGGTCTTCGCCCAGATCAAAGAGCATTTCGCCGCCGGCTGCGCGGACGACGAGACCGTCTCCGGTGTCATCCGGAAGACCTGGGAGGAAGACGGTTACCTGTCCGACACCCACACCGGCGTCGCCATCACCGTCTACCGCGACTACTGCTCCGCGAACGGGGACGAGACTCCGACGGTCATCGCGGCCACGGCCAGCCCGTACAAGTTCTCGAAGAGCGTCCTGACCGCCGTCCTGGGCGAGACCCCGGACCTCGACGAGTTCGACATGGCCGGCGCACTCTCCGAAAAGACCGGCGTGAAGATCCCGGCTCCCCTCAGCAACCTGAAGGACAAGACGTTCCGCTTCACGACGACCTGCACCGCCGACGGCATGGAGCAGCAGGTCTACGACATGCTCGGCATCTGAGAGGTGTGACATGGCACTGTTCGCGATGGGCGACACCCATCTCTCACTGGGTACCGACAAGCCCATGGACAAGTTCCCCGGCTGGGAGAACTACGTCTCCCGCATGGAGAAGAACTGGCGAAAACTCGTGCGGCCGGAAGACACGGTCGTCATCCCCGGAGACATCTCCTGGGGCATGACGTTCGACGAGGTGAGACCGGACTTCGCCTTCCTGAACGAGCTCCCCGGAACGAAGCTCATCGGCAAGGGCAACCATGACTACTGGTGGTCCACGATGAACAAGATGAACGCATTCCTGCAGGCAGAGGGCTTCGACACCCTCCACTTCCTCCACAACAACACGTACGTGGTGGGGGACTACGCCGTATGCGGTACCCGCGGATGGTTCTTCGACGACGAGACGCCCCACAGCGAGAAGGTCATCAACCGCGAATGCGGACGCCTTCGCATGGGGATCGACGCCGCGAAGGCCACCGGAAAAGAGCCGCTGGTCTTCCTTCACTACCCGCCGGTGACCACCGACCGGGAGTGTACGCCCCTCATGGACGTGCTCCGCGAGTCCGGCATCTCCATCTGCTACTATGCCCACCTGCACGGCAACGCCATCTCGAGGGCATTCCGGGGCGAGAAGGACGGCATCCGCTTCGATCTCGTTTCCGCCGACTCCATGAAATTCTGTCCGTTGCTGATTTCCCGGTAAAACGGCCGAAAATGTTATGGAAAATCCTTATACTATGTGGTATAATACGTTAGTTTTTAATAGTACTTGAGAGGAGAACTCCAAAAATGAGTCTGAAATCTTCCGAAAAAATCGATACCAATCTCTACGAACTCGTCATCGACGTTGACGGTGAGACCTTCAACAATGCCATCAACCAGGCATTCCAGAAGCAGAGAAAGAACATCACCATCCCGGGCTTCCGCAAAGGTAAGGCTACCCGCGGCATGGTCGAAAGATATTACGGCGAAGGCGTCTTCTACGAAGATGCGTTCGAGATCATCTATCCCGACGCTGTCGAAGAAGCCGTCAAGGAAGCCGGCCTCGAGATCGTCGACAACCCCTTCGACGTGGACTTCAAGGAAGTCGGCAAAGACGGCCTGACCTTCTCTCTGAAAGCTACCGTCAAACCCGAGGTCGAAATCGGCGACTACAAGAGCCTTGAACTCAAGAAGCCCATCGCCGAAGTCACCGACGAAGACGTCGACGCGGAACTTGCCACCATGCAGGAGCGCGGCGCCCGTTTCGTCGAAGTCGACCGCGAGGCCAAACTCGACGACATGACCGTCATCGATTTCGAAGGCTTCGTCGACGACGTCGCATTCGAAGGCGGCAAGGGCGAAGGCTACGAGCTGACCCTCGGCTCCGGCCAGTTCATCCCCGGTTTCGAAGATCAGATCGTCGGCCACAAAGTCGGCGAGGAATTCGACGTCAATGTCAAGTTCCCGGAGGACTATGTCGAAGAGCTCGCAGCGAAAGACGCTGTCTTCAAAGTCAAACTGAACGCCATCAAGGAGAAGCAGCTTCCGGAACTGGACGATGACTTCGCCATGGACGTTTCCGAATATGACACCCTCGACGAGTACAAAGAGCACATCAAAGAGGACCTCGCGAAGACCAAGGCCGACGCCGCTGAGGCGGAAGTCGACTCCCAGATCTTCGAGAAACTTGCCGGTCTCCTCAAAGCCGAGATCCCGGAAGTCATGTTCGAGCATGAGGTCGACAACGCCGTTCAGGACTTTGGTTATCAGATCCAGTCCCAGGGCCTCGACCTTCCGACTTACCTCGCCTACACCGGCATGACCGAAGAAGCCCTTCGCGACAGTTTCCGTGAGCGCGCCGAGAACCAGGTCAAGGTCCGCCTTGCCCTTGAGAAGATCGCCGAGCTCGAGAAGTTCGACGTCACCGACGAAGATGTCGACGCTCAGTACAACAAGCTCGCCGAGCAGTATGAGATGGACGTTGAGACCATCAAGAGCATCCTGCCGGCTGAGGATATCAAGAAAGACGTCTCTACGACCAAGGCTCTTGACATCGTCAAGGAGAACGCCACCATCACCGAAGTCGACGCCAACGAGTTCATCGCTGAGTCCGTAGCGGAAAAGATCGAAGAGGCAGGCGAGAAGGCCGAAGAGAAGAAACCGGCCAAGAAGACCGCTGCCAAGAAGACCACCGCGAAGAAGGCTGACGACGGCGAGAAGAAACCGGCTGCAAAGAAGACCACCGCCAAGAAGACGACCGCGAAGAAGGCCGACGACGGCGAGAAGAAACCGGCTGCGAAGAAGACCACCGCCAAGAAGACGACCGCGAAGAAGGCCGACGACGGCGAGAAGAAGCCGGCAGCCAAGAAGACCACTGCCAAAAAGACGACTGCGAAGAAGACCACCAAAAAGGCAGACGACAAGGCAGAATAACAACGCATCATAACAGATGACTGTACTCTTTTCATAAAACAAAATGAAAGACTTGGACAGGCGGCGGGGGAAACCTCGTCGCTTTCCGCAACCAGGGAGGTTTTACAATGCCCTTAGTACCTTATGACATTGAACAGACCAGCCGCGGAGAGCGTCAGTACGACATTTTCTCGAGACTCCTCGACGACCGTATCATCGTCCTCTCCGACGAGGTCAACGACGCGACTGCCAGCCTGGTCGTCGCACAGCTCCTGTTCCTGGAAGGTCAGGACGCTGAAAAAGATATCCACCTTTACATCAACAGCCCCGGCGGTTCCGTGACAGCCGGTATGGCGATCTACGACACCATGCAGTACATCAAGTGCGATGTCTCGACCATCTGCATGGGCCTCGGTGCCAGCATGGGCGCGTTCCTGCTCGCGGCCGGCGCCAAAGGCAA
Source organism: Clostridia bacterium (assembly GCA_017433225.1). Lineage (GTDB taxonomy): Bacteria > Bacillota > Clostridia > Oscillospirales > Acutalibacteraceae > RUG420. The sequence continues at coordinate 6,128 of JAFRHS010000030.1, read as the reverse complement.
GCGCTATGCGCTCCCGAACGCTGAGATCATGATCCACCAGCCCTCCGGCGGTGCCAGAGGACAGGCGACCGAGATCCAGATCGTTGCCGAGAACATCCTGCGCACGAGAGAACGCCTGAACCGCATCCTCGCCGAGAACACCGGCAAGCCGATCGAAGTCATCGCTCAGGACACCGAGCGCGACAACTTCATGACGGCAGAAGAGGCTCTTGAATACGGCCTCATCGACAAAGTCCTCGACAAGAGAGACTAAACGGAGGGAACCTACATTGGCCAGAAACGACCAGATGAGACTTCGCTGCAGCTTCTGCGGTAAGACGCAGGACCAGGTCGACAAGCTCATTTCCGGTATGAACGATACGTTCATCTGCGACGAGTGCGTAGAGCTCTGTATGGAACTCGTCAACGATGACCTGGAACTGAAGGCGGCACAGAGGCGCCAGCGGGCCCAGAAAAATGCCAAACCCCTGCCGAAACCGCAGGAGATCAAAGCGACCCTGGACGAGTATGTCATCGGTCAGGAGCGCGCGAAGATCACCCTGTCGGTCGCGGTCTACAACCACTACAAACGCATCTTCTGCGGCGACCAGACGGACGTCGAACTCCAGAAGAGCAACGTCCTGCTCCTCGGCCCCACCGGTGTCGGAAAGACGATGCTGGCCCAGACGCTGGCCCGGACCCTGGACGTCCCCTTTGCGGTGGCCGACGCCACGACCCTGACGGAAGCGGGCTATGTCGGTGAAGATGTCGAGAACATCCTGCTCCGGCTCATCCAGGCGGCCGACTTCGACGTCGAACGCGCCGAGACCGGCATCATCTATGTCGACGAGATCGACAAGATCGCCCGGAAGTCCGAAAACCCGTCCATCACCCGCGATGTCTCCGGCGAAGGTGTTCAGCAGGCACTGCTGAAGATCCTCGAAGGGACCGTTTCCAACGTGCCTCCCCAGGGCGGCCGGAAACATCCCCAGCAGGAGTTCATCCAGGTCGACACGTCGAACATCCTCTTTATCTGCGGCGGTGCCTTCGACGGCATCGAAAAGATCGTGGAGAAACGCTCCGGCAACGGCGGCCTCGGCTTCGGTGCCGAGATCAAAGCGACGAAGGAAATGGAACTGACCGAAGCCATGCAGAACGTCATTCCACAGGACCTCGTCAAATATGGTCTCATCCCCGAACTGGTCGGCCGGATCCCGGTCCTCACGACCCTCGACGACCTCGACGAAGACGCACTCGTCCGCATCCTGAAGGAGCCGAAGAACTCCCTCGTCAAGCAGTATCAGGAACTGTTCCGCATGGACAATGTGGAACTCGAACTGGACGATGCCGCACTCGTTGCCATCGCCAAAGAGACCCTCGAAAAGAAGACCGGCGCCCGCGGCCTGCGCGGCGTCATGGAGCGTGTCCTGCAGCCTCTCATGTATGAGAGCCCGTCCGACTACCGGATCGAAAAGATCACGATCACCGAAGACTATGTCCTCGGCAAGTCGGAACCGCTCCTTGTCCGCAATGAGGCAAGAGAACAGCCGGCACCGCTTCTGGTGGCTCCGGCCGAGGCAGCGCCGCAGAGGCGCAACAGACGTGGAAACGTCAGTTAAGACTGCACGCGGGACTGCTCCTGAACGGGGACAGTTCCGCTTTTTTGACTATTTCAACGAACAGGTGGTGAACCACTGAATGGATAATACCGATCGCAACGTCTATGCCATCCCCGTCGTCGCTCTGCGCGGACTTGTCGTGTTCCCGGAAATGGTGCTCCATTTCGATATCGCACGGCAGAAGTCCATCAATGCCATCCATGCGGCGATGGAATATGGTCAGGAGATCTTCCTGCTGACCCAGAAGTCTCCCGAGACGGAAAATCCCGCCTTCGGACAACTGTATAAAACCGGCGTCATCGCCCACATCCGCCAGGTCATCGCGGTGCCGGACTCCGACAACCTCCGCGTCATCGTCGAGGGCAAGGAGCGGGCGAAGCTGGAGAACGGCTACGACGGCTCGTTCCTCTATGCAGACGTCACACGGATCCCGCAGAAGGGTTACGCAAAGAAGGATGAGGAATACGCCCTCGCCCTCATGCGCAAGGTCCGCGATTATTTCAACGACTACGCCGACTACTCCCCGAAGGTCGCGCCGGACGTCATGCTCCGGGTCGTCGATGACGACTCTCCCGGAGGCATCGCCGACTACATCGCCTCCGTGGTGAAACTCGACTACGCCGAGAAGCAGAAGATCCTCGAGACCCTGCACCCGCTGCGCCGTCTCGAACTCGTCTGTGAGATCCTCGCCCGTGAGATCGACATGCTGAAACTCGAGTCCGAGATCTCCCGGAAAGTCGAGCAGAACGTCGACGACAACCAGCGTGAATATTACCTTCGCGAACAGATGCGCGTCCTCTCCGAGGAACTCGACGGCGGCGACAGTGTCGACGAGATCGAAGAGTACCGGAAGAAGATCAACGGCATCAAAAATATTGAAGACAAGTACCGGGAAAAGCTCCTCAAAGAGCTGAGCCGCCTGCAGAAGATGGGCGGCAACCCGAGCTCCGAAGCCACCGTCGTGCGCAACTACCTCGACGTGGTCCTCGACCTTCCCTGGGACGAGAGTTCCAAAGACAACCTCGACATCGAGAAGGCCCGCAAAGTCCTCGACCGCGACCACTACGGTCTCGACGACGTCAAGGACCGGGTCATCGAACTGCTCGCCGTCCGCAAACTCGCCCCGGACATCACGGGTCAGATCATCTGCCTCGCCGGCCCTCCCGGCGTCGGCAAGACGTCGATCGCCCAGTCCCTCGCGAAAGCCCTCGGACGGAAGTATGAACGCATCTCCCTCGGCGGCGTCCGGGACGAAGCCGAGATCCGCGGCCACCGCAAGACCTACATCGGCGCCATGCCCGGCCGCGTGATGGCCGCCATGACCGATGCCGGCACCAACAACCCGCTCATCCTCTTCGATGAGATCGACAAGATGGGTGCCGACGTCCGAGGCGACCCCGCGTCCGCCATGCTCGAGGTCCTCGACGCGGAACAGAACAAGGCGTTCGTCGACCACTTCGTCGAAGTGCCGTTCGACCTCTCCAAGGTCCTGTTCCTGACGACGGCCAACAACAAGGCGAACATCCCGGCGCCGCTCCTCGACCGCATGGAGGTCATCGACCTCTACAGCTACACGTCGGAGGAGAAGTTCCACATCGCCAAACGGCACCTCATCCCGAAGGCTCTCAAACGCCACGGGATCGGGAAGTCCCAGCTCAAGATCACCGATGCTGCGCTGCGCCACATCATCTCGGACTACACGAGAGAGGCCGGTGTCCGTATCCTCGAGCGGAAGATCCACGAGATCTGCCGCAAGACCGCTTTGAAGATCGTCACCGATCCGGACTACAAAGTCTCTGTCAAAGTGGGCGACCTCGTCGACCTGCTGGGCGTCCCGCACTTCAAGGAAACCACCGAACTCGCGGACGAGGTCGGTGTCACCAACGGTCTCGCCTGGACCTCGGTCGGCGGCGAGATGCTGAAGGTGGAAGCGGCGGTCATGGACGGCAAGGGCCGTCTCGAACTGACCGGTTCCCTCGGCGACGTCATGAAGGAGTCCGCCCGTGCCGCGGTCAGCTACATCCGCACGAACGCAGACAAGCTGAAGATCGAGCCCGAGTTCTACGAGAGCAAGGACATCCACATCCACGTGCCGGAAGGCGCTGTCCCGAAAGACGGCCCCTCCGCCGGCGTCACCATCGCGACGAGCCTTCTGTCCGCCCTCACGGGGTCCAAGGTCGACGGCCATGTGGCCATGACCGGTGAGATCTCTCTGACCGGACGGGTCATGCCGATCGGCGGGCTCAAAGAGAAGACGATGGCGGCTTACAAGGCCGGCATCCGGACCGTCATCATCCCGAAGGACAATGTTCCGGATCTCCAGGACGTCGACGACGTCGTGAAGAAGAACATCGAATTCATTCCGGTCTCCAGCCTCGGACAGGTCTGGAACCGCGCGATCATGAAAGACGGCAACGTTTTATGAGATTTGACAATGTGACCTATGAGGCCTCCTACGGCACGTTCAAGCAGCTTCCGAAGAGCACACAGCCGGAAGTCTGCTTCTCGGGCCGCTCCAACGTCGGGAAGTCCTCACTGATCAACAAAATACTGAACCGCAAGCAGCTGGCCCGCGTCAGCTCGCAGCCGGGGAAGACCATCACCATCAACTTTTACAAAGGCGACGGCATCAAACTGGTCGACCTCCCGGGCTACGGCTACGCGAAGGCCTCCAATGCGGAGCGCGACCGCTGGGGGAAGATGATCAACGGCTACTTTACGAGCGGCCGGAACATCCCCCTGGTCGTCCAGCTCATCGACATGCGGCACAAGCCCTCCAAAGACGACCTGCAGATGCTGCAGTTCCTGATGGAGACGAACACCACGTTCATCGTCGCCCTCACGAAGAGTGACAAACTGAACAAGACGCAATACCGGGAAGCGCTCGCCGAGCGCTCCTCGGAGATCGCGCAGTACGGCGCCATCGCCATCATCCCGTTCTCCGCCAAGACCGGGGAAGGGGCGGAGACCATCCGCCAGTTCATCGCCGACTCCGTCAAGTATGTTTCGTAGTTTAGCACTTTACAACGCGAAAAAATAATGTTAGAATGACATTTACAGAAAATGCTTACGGGAGGACGAACCATGACGGAAAAATTAAAAGACGCCAACATGGATTTTTTATTCGACTCGATCCTGAAACTGGAGACCCGGGAAGAGTGCTACAAGTTCTTTGAGGACCTGTGCACCGTCAATGAACTCAAGTCCATCTCCCAGCGGGTCGTCGTCGCGAAAATGCTGACGGAAAAACGCGTGTACAGCGACATCGTTGCCGCCACCGGCGCGTCGACCGCCACCATCTCCCGCGTCAACCGCTCCCTGAGCTATGGGGAAGGCGGTTACGACATCGTGTTCGAACGCTTAGAGAAAGGCGAATGACTTCGTTTTTATGAGTAATCTTGTCCGTTGCATCGACCCGTCCGGACAGCTGACCTGCATGGCGGCCGACACGACCGCCATGGTACGGGAAGCCAGACGGATCCACCAGACATCCAATGTATGTACGGCCGCCCTCGGCCGTCTTTTGACTGCAGCCTCTTTCATGGGTATCACCCTGAAGGGGGCCGATCATTCTGTCACGCTGCGGATGGCGGGGGACGGCCCTGCGGGTTCCGTCATCGCGGTCTCTGACGCGAAGGGGAACACCCGCGGCTATGTCATGAATCCGGAGGTCCGCGTCCCGAACAAGTCGGAGCGGAAACTGGACGTGGGCGGCGCCGTCGGACACAACGGCACGCTGTCCGTCATCAAGGACCTCGGCCTCAAAGACCCCTATGTGGGACAGGTCCCGCTGGTCTCCGGGGAAGTGGCCGAAGATATCACGGGCTACTACGCGATCAGCGAACAGACCCCCTCGGTCGTGTCTCTCGGCGTGCTCTGCACACCGGACACGGAAGAGGTCATCGTCGCGGGGGGCTTCCTCATCCAGCTCCTGCCGACCGCCACCGAGGAGACCATCTCGAAGGTGGAAGAGGGACTCGCCGGCCTGCCCGCCGTCACGACCATGCTGACCGACGGACTGAGTCCGTTCGAGATCCTGAAAAAGGCGCTCCCAAAGTTTGAACTCGAGGTCCTCGAAGAGGCGGATACCGCGTATGTATGCGATTGTTCGAGAGCCCGTGTGGAGAAAGCCCTCATCTCTCTCGGCCCCGAAGAACTCCTGGATATGGCAAAGGATGAGACCACGGAAGTGGGCTGTCAGTTCTGCGATAAAAAGTACTATTTTACTTCTTCCGAACTGCGGAAACTTTCCAAAAAAAGTGGTTGACATCGCCCCATTGCTATAGTATAGTATTAATCGTCGTCGGAACAGGGAACGCACCACAGCGGAGTTTCGAAGGCCCAATTTTTTGGGAGTATAGCTCAGCTGGGAGAGCACTTGCCTTACAAGCAAGGGGTCACAGGTTCGAGCCCTGTTACTCCCACCATCAACATATGGCCCGGTAGTTCAGCTGGTTAGAACGCTAGCCTGTCACGCTAGAGGTCGACGGTTCGAGTCCGTTCCGGGTCGCCATTATTGTGCCTTTGTAG
>JAFRHS010000029.1 GCA_017433225.1 Clostridia bacterium | reverse complement strand
GGTTGTCCAAGCCTGCTTGGAAAGCTTTCCCGGATGCATGCCACAAACTCGAGAGAATCGCGCTTGAGCAGAGAGCACTTCTGGAGGCGGCGTGACCTGACACACCCCTGAAGGAATTTACACACAAATATGGACTTGACTTAGCTCTATCCGGTTGGTCTTTGAAAATTACCGCCTGTTTTCCCGATTTTGGAAAAAGGGGCGGTAAATGACGCCGTTGCTCGTCGGAGGTTCATGGAGTCGGGGCAAAAATCCCCTTGGTCCAGAACCTGCGGCGCCTCCTCGCACCGGCTGAGAATTTCCCTCGGCCAGCGAGAAAGCCGGAAAGGGTAGGGGTCCGGGGACAGGGGAAGGTGGCGTTCTCCTACGCTCTTTGGCTTCCCCTTCCCCGGAAAAAGAGCATTGGCAAATACAAGTTTGAAGAACAGAAAAGACCTGCAGGAAGATCTGCAGGTCTTTGGTTTTCCGTGGTCAGCGCCGCGTGCGCCAGTACTTGCGGGAGCGGTGGCGGCGGCGGGATTCGCGTCGCTTCTGATAGGAAGACTTTCTGCCGCGGACCAGCTCGGTGTTGACCCCGCGCAGGGTCCCTCCGCCCTCGACGTCGTGACGGATGCGGATCATGTTGAGGTTCGAGTCCTTCTGCTGTTTCTGACGGACTCTTCGCCAGACAAGGAACGCGATGAGCAGAAGCAGGACCGCCAGCGCCGCAATGCGGACACTCCAGTAGCCGAAGCCCTTCTTCAGGTAGTACCAGATGGTGGCGGGCCAGCTGCGGTGGACCTCTTCGGACGCGGCGAGGTCGACGGTCGTCAGTTCTTCGCCGGCATAGAGGACCTTCGCTTTGCCGATCTTGTCACCGGGTTTGACGGGAGCCAGAAGCTCCTCCGGGAGCGTCTCGGGAATGAGCTCGATGGAGATGCCCGAAGAGTCGATGCTGGACGGGATGAGTGCCTGGACTTCCTGTGCGGGGACCAGAGTCACTTTGTCCTTTTTCCGTCCGAGCTCGACATCGACCTGAGCGACCTTGTCCTTCGGGGAGGCGATCGGCGTCAGTCGGATGTTATCGAACACCCATTTATAGGCACGGATGGTCTCGTTGAATGCAACGTTGCCGCCGGAGGCGGTACGGGTCTTCCAGCCCTCCGCGCCCTGGATGATGATGGTGAGGTAGGTGTAACCGTTCTGGGACGCATAAGAGGCCAGACAGTAGCCCGCTTCCGCGGTGGTGCCGGTCTTGATGCCCATGCAGGGCGTGTAGCTGTAGAACGAACCCGGGACCAGCAGAGAGTTCGTATTGTTATACTTGGTCACGCCCCGTTTGTTCGTCGCTTCCATCGTGTAGACCGGGGTGCCGACGATCTTCGCGAACTCGTCGTTCTTCAATGCGTGGCGGATGATGACGGCAAGGTCTTTCGCGGTGGTGTAGTGGCCTTCCGCGTCGAGACCGTGGGGATTGAGATAGTGCGTGTCCTTGCAGCCGAGTTTGGCGGCGTAGGCATTCATTTCGTCGACGAACGCGGCGGTGGTACCGCTGAACTCGTGGGCCAGGATGACGGCGGCCTCGTTCGCGCTGTGGACCATCATGAGGTACAGGAGCTGCTCGACGGTGAGCTGTTCCCCGTCGACCAGTCCGGCCATGGAGCTGTTGGTGTTCTTGAGTTCGTCGAGTTCTTCCTGGGTGACGGTGCAGACCCGCTGCAGATCGTCCGCTTTTTCGAGAACGACCATGGCGGTCGTGATCTTGGTGAGAGACGCCATCGGCGTCTTTTTGTCGGCGTTCTTGTTGAAAATGACCGTGCCCTGGTCAAGACTCTCCATGTACACGACGTCGGATTCGAATTCGACTTCCGCGTTATAGGCCGCGTGTGCCGGCAGGATCGGAATGAGAGTCACAAGAAGCGCCAAAACTATCGGGAGGATATACAGTTTTTTTAACGCTTTTTCCATAGACAATCCCCTCTGGAATATTGTATTATTAACGGAGTATTATAAGTATAACAGATTATTCACAAAAATAAAGTGAATCAGTACGATATTTGGAGGGAACACCTTTGGTATATGTGACCGGCGATATGCACGGCGATTTTGAACGCTTCAAACTGCCTGCCATGAAGAAACTCAAGAAGGGCGACACACTCATCATTTGCGGAGATTTCGGCTTCCTGTGGGATGGCTCCAAGGAAGAAGAGAAGATCCTGGAAAAGCTCAGCGAAAAGAAATTCAACATCTGCTTCGTCGACGGAACACACGAGAACTTTGAGATCCTGAACAGCCTTCCCGTCAGCGAATGGAACGGCGGGAAAGTCCACCACATCGTCGGCAGTATCTACCACCTCATGCGCGGGCAGATCTTCAACATCGACGGCCTGCGCATCTTCACGATGGGCGGCGGCGAGAGCCCCGACGTGGACATCCGCATCGCGAACGACACCTGGTACGCGGAGGAAAGCCCCTCCCAGCAGGAACTCATCGAAGGTGCCGAGAACATGGCCACCTACAACAACATCGTGGACATCGTCATCACGCATGAGCCGTCCGCGAAAGTGAAGGAATTCCTGCAGATGCAGTTCACGGAGAAGTCCCGCGTCACGCTGCTCAACACCTACTTTGAAGAACTCGCCGGCGCCGTCGACTACCGCAAATGGTACTTCGGCAGCCTGCATATGGACAAACACATCTCGGCCACCCAGGTCGCGGTCTTCACGAACGTCCTCGAAGCCTGGACCGGCAAACCCATTTAACGTAAATCGCCAGAAAGAAGGCATTTTTCTTACATGAAACAAGTCAAAGGAACGCCGGCAAAACCCCATTACGGCGGAGACTTTGCCACCATCAAGCCCTTTGCGAAGGACCAGACCATCCCCGCCATCTGCGCCGCAGTCGGCGTGCTGCTGGTCCTCGTGCTCATTCTGCTCTTTGGCCAGTCCCGCTCCGCGCAGACAGCCACCGTGGGCGATGCACCGGCTGCGAAACAGACACAGGCCAAAGAAGCCGTCACCCAGAAAGGCGGTGCCGTCGAAATCCCGTCCAACAAGGACAGCTATAACGTCGACAGCACGGTCATCATCCAGGGCAACCGGGCGATGGAGATCTTCTCGGTCTCCCAGAAGTGGCTGACCCGCTACGGCGAGGACATCAACGCCTTTGCCGCCACCGTTCCGAACACCAAGGTCTATGTCCTCCTCGCCCCCACATCGGTCGAGTTCTACGGACCGGACGACTACAAAACGAAAAACCATCTGTTCGAGACCGCCGTCGACTACGCTTACACGCCGATGAAGGCCTCCAACATCACCGCCATCGACTGCCGGGACACACTGGCCCGCCACGTCGACGAATACATCTTCCTGCGGACAGACCACCACTGGACCGCCACCGGCGCCTACTACGCCTATGTCACCTTCTGCCGGGCCGCCGGTCTCGACGCCCCGAAGCTGTCGGAGTACAAGTCCGGTGAGATCGAGGGCTTCATCGGAAGCCTCTACAGCAAAACGCAGGAGGCCGTACTCAAGAACAACCCCGACACCGTGAAGTACTATTTCCCGCTGACCGAGTCCACCGGACACGCCTACAACACGGCGGAGCTCACCGGCGGCCGGAACGCGAAGGTCGTCAACCCGACCGTGTCCTCGAAGTACGCCTACCTGTGCTTCATCGAGGGCGACAACCCCATCCTGAAGTTCGACACCGCCAACAAAAACGGGAAGTCCATCCTGATGGTCAAGGAGTCCTACGGAAACGCCTTCGCGCCGTTCCTCACCGACAACTATGAGACCGTCTATGTCGTAGACCCGCGGAAGGTCGACCTGAACCTGACCAGCTTCGTTCAACAGCAGGGCATCGACGATGTCCTCTTCCTGAACTACGCGTTCGCCCCCTCGAACCCGACTTACCGGCGTGCATTTGAGAAAATGCTCGGTGTTCAGTAAAACGAAAGCTTTTCCGCTTATAATATTTTAATGCAGTCAATTGTATCGAAAAGGAGCCTGAACATGAAACAGACGAAGAAGATCATCGCACTGCTGCTGGCCGTGATGATGCTCATCTCCTGCACCGCAGTCGCATCCTTCGCAGCAACTAAGAAAAAGACGTACTCGAAGTACGACTACAACAAAGACGGCAAAGTCATCTACACCGTCCTTGGCGACTCCATCGCCGCCGGCTATTCCCTGCCCGGTTTTGTGGAGGATACCAAGTGGAAAGCCGAATGGCCGGTCGTCCCCGGTTCCTATCCGGAATACGTGGGCAAAGCCCTCGGCGCGAAGCACACCTATCAGGATGCCCACATCGGTCTCCGCTCCACCGACCTGCGGTACCTCCTCTGTGACGACTACCTCGGCGACATCGCAGTCGGCTGGAGAGTCCCGACCACGGACAACTACCGTACGGTCGACCCGGCCGGTCTCGCGGAAGTCCGCAAACAGTACCTCAACCACATCAAAAAGGCTGACGTCATCACGCTGAACATCGGCATCAACGACCTCACCATCCCGAGCGGCATCCTCAACAACGTCCAGGGCGAGAACTTCAATCTCCTTCTGGCCTTCTGGGGCGATATGCTGGGCAACGCTTACAAACTGGCGGACAACGCGACTTACATGGCTCAGGTGACCACCCTGCTCATCGGGTTCTACCGCAACTATGTCTCGAACTTCAACGCCATCGTCACGAAGATCAAAGAGATCAACCCGACCGCGAAGCTCCTCGTCCTCGGCTATTACAACGCCGCACAGGACGCCTTCATCAAGGGCGCTCTTCCCGTCGACATCGGCGCGCTCGTCACGCCGTTCATCGACCTCTTCAACAGCCATGCCGCCGGCGCAGCCGCGGGCAACGGCTACACCTACGTGAAGATGGAACACATCGACACCCTGTTCTGCGACCGCAACTCCCCCGGGTACCTCAACGACAACCACCCGACGGCCTACGGCCACAGACAGATGGCAGACATCATCATCGCGGCCATCAACGCCTGACGTACATCGCCAACGAACCTGCAGACACCGGACGGCTCTTCACGGGCTGCCCGGTGTTTTCTGTTGTCCCGGAACTTGCTTTTTTCCGGAAACTCTGCTATTACTGATTTAGAAACCAACGCTTTGGAGCATGAACCAAGGAGGGACTTCTTATGAAACGGATCCTGAAACACCTGTCCGCCGTGCTGGCGGTCGTCCTCGTGTGCAGCGTCCTCGTGACGACGCTGGTCGCCTGCACGCCGTCGAACGCGGCCTCGAACCTCGCCATCGCGAAACCGGTCTACCCGGAAGCGGTCAAGGCACCGGGAGAAGGCGCCACGGACAAGGACTTCGATGCGTACCAGGCGTACAACGAAAAACGCATCGAAGCCGGCAAAGGCAACCCGAAGGCGATGAAGGCCTTCTACAAAAAGACCCTGGCGCAGGTCCTCGGCGCGAGTAAGGCGGCCGGGAGCGACTCCGGCAAAAACGCGGTCTACTCCCCCATCAACGTCTACCTGGCGCTCGCCATGCTCGCGGAGACCACGGACGGCAACAGCCGTCAGCAGCTCCTCGACCTGCTGGGTGAAAAGAGCATCTCCTCGCTCCGCAAACGGGTGCAGAACCTGTTCATCGCCAACTATCAGGACGACGGGGAATGCACGAGCCTCCTCGCCAACTCCCTGTGGATGAACGAGGCCCTCAAATATAACCAGAAGACCCTCGAGACCCTTGCCAAAAAGCATTACGCGTATTCCTTCGCCGGGAAGCCCGGCTCGAAGGAGATGAACAAGGCGCTCCAGGGCTGGATCAACGAACAGACCCACGACCTTCTGAAAGACCAGGCCGCGAGCCTGGAGCTGGACCCCTCGACGGTCCTCGCCCTCGTCTCCACCATCTACTACAAGGCCGCCTGGTCCGAAGTGTTCGACAAGGGAGCCACCGACCAGAAGACGTTCCACGTCCCCACCGGAGACAAGAAGGTCGACATGATGCACCTCGTCGAGAGCTTCCCCTACTACACCGGCAAGAACTTCGAAGCCGTCGCGCTGCCGCTGCGCAACAGCGGTTCCATGTGGTTCTTCCTGCCGAAGAAAGGCGTGACGCCGGCGAAACTCGCCTCTGATGCCGAAGTGCTGAGCCTGCTCACCGACACCGAGAACTACAAGGACTTCTCCTACCCGCAGGTCACGCTGAGCCTTCCGAAGATGGATGCCGTCTCCGACACGGACCTCATCAAAGACCTCAAGAAACTCGGGGTCACCGACATCTTCGGCAGCGGCGGGAACTTCTCCCCGCTGATGGAAGACGCCGCGAAGATCTTCGTCTCGCAGATCGAGCATGCCGCCCGCGTCAAGACTGATGAGGACGGCGTCGAAGCCGCCGCATTCACCGCCATCGTCCTGTCGAAGGCCGCCCTGCCGACGCAGCGCGTCACCTTCACGGTCGACCGCCCGTACTACTTCGCGATCACCGGATACACCGGAGACCTGCTGTTCACGGGCGTCGTGAACGACCCGGCCGCGGTCGCCTGACGGGAAGCGGTACATCGCCAACGGAATACAAAAAAAGAACCGGACGAACTCGAAAAGAGCTCGTCCGGTATTGTTATGTGCTTTGCTGTTATGCTTTCCTGACGCCGAGGACCGCGTCGTTGCCGTTGATCTTCCACTCCTTGGAGAGGGCGACACCGGCTTCGTCCGCGTCGGCGAGGGTCTCGCCCACCTTGACGGCATCGGCGAGGACATCCTTCGTAAAGACGGCTTCATTGTCGGCGACGACGGCCTTGACCGCGTCGGAACCGTCGACGTAGAGCGCGATGTGGTCGGTGACCTCAAAGCCCGCGTCTTTCCGCATGGTCTGGACCTTGGAGATGACTTCTCTCATGAGGCCTTCGGCTTCCAGTTCGGGGGTCAGGACCGTGTCGAGGGCGACGGTGACGCCACCTTCGGACAGGGTGTAGAGGCCTTCCTGCTGGACCGCTTCGACGAGGAGGTCTTCCTCCGCGAGGCGTACATCGCCCGTGGAAAGGGTCAGGGTCAGGAACCCGGTGGAGTCGAGCTCAGCCTTGGCAGCGGAGCCGTCCTCGATGTTCTGGAGCGCGGTGCGGACCTCGCCCAGCTGTTTGCCGAACTTCGGACCGAGGGTGCGCATCTGCGGCTTGAACGCGTAGGAGACCAGCGCGGAATCGTCTTCGACGAATTCGACGGCCTTGACGTTCAGCTCGTCTTCGATGATCTCGACGTAGTAGTCGGAGAGGACCTTGCCGGCCTTCACGTACATCTTCGCGAGGGGCTGGCGGTTCTTGCGGTTCGAGCCGTTGCGGCAGGCACGGCCGAGGGTGACGATGGAGAGGACTTCGTCCATGTCCGCTTCGAGGTCGGCGTCGATCCAGTTCTCGTTCACTTCGGGGAAGGAGCAGAGGTGGACAGACTCCGGCGCGTCCTTATCGACGTTGCAGACGAGGTTGCGGTAGATCTCTTCCGTCATGAAGGGGATCATGGGGGCGGCGGTCTTCGCGGTCGTGACCAGGGCGGTGTACAGCGTCATGTAGGCGTTGATCTTGTCCTGCGTCAGTTCCTCGGACCAGTAGCGGGAACGGCCGCGGCGGACGTACCAGTTGGAAAGGTCGTCCACGAACTTCTCGATGTAAGCGGCTGCTTCCGGGATACGGTAGTTGTCAAGGTTCTCATCGACGCCCTTGACCATGGAGTTCATCTTGGACAGACACCACTTGTCCATGACGGACAGTTTGTCATAGTCCAGCGTGTACTTCGTCGGGTCGAACTCGTCGATGTTCGCATAGAGGACATAGAACGCGTAGGTGTTCCAGAGCGTGCCGAGGATCTTTCTCTGCGCTTCGGTGACCGCGCGGCCGGAGAAGCGGTTCGGGAGCCACGGAGCGGAGTTCGTGTAGAAGTACCAGCGGATGGCGTCGGCGCCGTAAGTGTTCAGGGCTTCCATCGGGTCGACGGCATTGCCCTTGGACTTCGACATCTTCTGACCGTCCTCATCCTGGACATGGCCGAGGACGATGACGTTCTTGTACGGAGCCTTGTTGAAGAGCAGGGTGCTGATCGCCAGAAGGGAATAGAACCAGCCGCGGGTCTGGTCGACCGCTTCGGAGATGAAGTCTGCCGGGAACTGGGACTCGAAGAGCTCCTTGTTCTCGAACGGATAGTGGTGCTGGGCGAACGGCATGGAACCGGAGTCGAACCAGCAGTCGATGACTTCGGGGACTCTCTGCATCTCGCCGCCGCAGTCCGGGCACTTGATCTTCACGCGGTCCACATAGGGACGGTGGAGTTCGATGTCGTCCGGGCAGTCGATGCCTTTCTCCTTCAGTTCCTCGATGGAACCGATGCAGTCTCTGCAGCCGCAGTCCGGGCACTCCCAGATGTTGAGCGGGGTACCCCAGTAGCGGTCACGGGACAGGCCCCAGTCCTGGACGTTCTCGAGCCAGTTGCCGAACCGGCCTTCGCCGATGGACTGCGGGATCCAGTTGATGGTGTTGTTGTTGCGGACGAGGTCGTCGCGCACGTCGGTCATCTTGATGAACCAGGACTCTCTGGCGTAGTAGATGAGCGGGGTGTCGCAGCGCCAGCAGAACGGGTAGTTGTGCTCGAACTTCGGCGCGTCGAACAGCTTGCCTTCCTTCTCGAGGTCCTGCAGGACCGGCAGGTCGGCGTCTTTGACGAAGAGGCCGGCGTACGGGGTCTCTTCCTTCATGTGACCGGCTTCGTCGACCATCTGGATGAAGGGCAGGTCGTAGTCTCTGCCCACGCGTCCGTCGTCTTCACCGAAGGCGGGCGCGATGTGGACGATCCCGGTACCGTCGGTCATGGTGACATACGAGTCGCAGGTGACGAAGAAGCCCTTCTTGCGCTGTTTGTCGGCAATGGCCTGTTCGAAGGGGTACAGCGGCTCATACTCTTTGTATTCGAGGTCGGAGCCTTTGAACCGTTCCAGGACCTCGTAGGCGGGTTTGCCGTTTTCCGCGAGCTTGCCGAGAACGGTGTCGCAGAGTTCGGTGGCGATGTAGTACGTGTATCCGTCAGCCGCCTTGACCTTGACGTACTCGTCGGTCGGGCTCACGCAGAGCGCGACGTTGGAGGACAGGGTCCAGGGCGTCGTGGTCCAGGCGAGGAAGTAGGCGTCCTCATCTTTGACCTTGAAGCGGACGATGGCGGAACGCTCTTTGACGTCTTTGTAGCCCTGCGCCACTTCGTGGGAGGACAGAGGCGTGCCGCAGCGGGGGCAGTACGGGACGACCTTGAACCCTTTGTAGAGAAGGCCGCGGTCGTAGATCTTCTTGAGTGCCCACCACTCGGACTCGATGAAGTCGTTCTCGTAGGTAACATAGGGGTTGTCCATATCGGCCCAGAAGCCGACGACCTTGGAGAAGTCTTCCCACATGCCCTTGTACTTCCAGACGGACTCTTTGCATTCGGCGATGAACGGCTCGAGGCCATACTCTTCGATCTGCTCCTTGCCGTCGAGGCCGAGCTTCTTCTCGACTTCGATCTCAACGGGCAGGCCGTGGGTGTCCCAGCCGGCCTTCCGGGGGACGAAGTTGTACTTCATGGTGCGGTACCGCGGGATCATATCCTTGATGACACGGGTCAGCACATGACCGATATGCGGTTTGCCGTTCGCGGTGGGCGGACCGTCGTAGAAGACATAAGAGGGACGGCCGTCCTGCTCCTCGGTCTTCTCGAAGATGTGCGCGTCATCCCAGAACTGCGCCACTTCATGCTCGCGTTCGACGAACTTGAGGTCCGTCGACACTTTGTCGTATAAAGGCATTGTGTTGTCTCCTTTCACCGGCGTCATTGGCCGCCGGCACTAAAAAAGCTTCGTCCTGCGCAAACAGGACGAAGCTCGTACTTCGTTTGTAACCACCTATTTCGCGTCATACCAACATATGAGCCCCGGGTAACGGCGGGTGCCGGCGGTGCTTACTTGCGGCGATGGACCGCTCACGTTCAGCATGCGACTCAGGAGTGATGTTCAGACTGCGGCTTCCGCGTGCCGGGCTCTCACCATCCCCGTGCTCGCTCCTTTTGCCTCCGCACTGCAGACCTACTGTCTCCGTCGACGTCTTTAAAAGGTTAATTTGACTTTATATACGCGAAAAAGTGTACCATCTTTGTTATGCTCTGTCAACCCGCTATATCTGGTGCGTTTTCCGCATCAGCCGTTGCCGAGAAGCGCAAAAATGAGCTTCTGGACAAGGTTCCTGTCCGAGATGCCGTGGTCAAGGGAGGACCAGTTCGGCTGTCCTTCCCGCACGCTGTTGGCGCCGGTGATGGAGAACGCGTTGTCGTTCGGGTAGTTTTTGTCGTTCGTCATGGAGTTGAGCGTCTTCACGAGGAATTCGTCGAGATCTTTGGCGATCTGCGGGACGGTGTAATAAGACACATGAGCCGCGCCGAAGAGGCTGTGGTACAGAAGGTCGATGGCAGGGCCCTTGACGAGCTCGGTCTTCGTGAGCTTGTTCACGCCCTGTCCGGTCAGGACCGCAAGGTCTTTGCACAGGGTGTCGGTCAGTGCCGCGACGAACTTGTTCTCGGCAACGTTCTTTTTGGCCTCTTTGACCCAGGCGGGGTCCTGTCCGTTGTCCGTGCCGCCCTGATGGCTCTTGTTTGCGTAGTTCACGATGTCCATCAGCGAGTGTTTTCCGTCTTCCGTGACCGGGATGTTACAGAGGTCCGGGATGAGTTTGTCGATGACGGTGTCGAGTT
The DNA here is from genome assembly GCA_017433225.1 of Clostridia bacterium. Classification (GTDB taxonomy): domain Bacteria; phylum Bacillota; class Clostridia; order Oscillospirales; family Acutalibacteraceae; genus RUG420. The sequence goes on along the minus strand of JAFRHS010000029.1, from coordinate 78,750 downwards.
CGGCCGGATAGTTCGGAAGCGACCAGTACAGTTTGTCTTTCAGGACCGCACTGATGACCGCCGGGCTGAGGCCGCGGTCTTTGGCATAGGCGGTCATATCGCCGATGCTGACATATTGGCCGGTCTGGGGATCGGTATGGGCGATCGACAGGTTTTTGATCGAAGAGCCTTTCACCGTCTCTTTCCATCCGTTATCGGTCTTCGCGGAACCTTCCCGCAGGAACCAGACGGCCCGCATGGGACAGGGATAGGTGATGGAGGAACCCGTCTCGATATCGTAGAGGGCGTTGCCCTTTTCGGTGCGCATGACGGCGACGTCCTGTGAGTGCTGGTGGCCGGTGAAGACATAGTGCATGCCGGCGTCCGCCAGTTTGGTGGAGACGTTCCGGAAGTCGTCGACGAGGAAGTGGCCGAGGATGGTGGCTTCCTGGGTGAAATGGGAGACCACGCCGTGGTGCATCATGCCGATGACCGTATCGCCTCTCTTGCGGGCGGCGCGGGCCTGTCTCTGGGCCCATTTCAGGAGGTCGGCGGGGATGTTGCCGCGGACTTCACAGAGCTGTTCTCCGTCGGACGTGTTGTCCGAGGTGTAGCAGTTCGAGTCGATGACGATGACCGTGAAGCCCTTCTTCGGGCGCGCCACATAGGAGAGGGCGCCTGCCTGAGCGCCTTCCGGCGGGGTGTAGGTCGCCTTGACCGAGGAGTCGTTCCAGGTGACATCCTTATAGAGGTTGCGGAAGTCCTTCTGGGTCGTCCGCTTCGCTTTGACCGCTTTGCCGTCCGCGGTGTTGAAGTCCTTCGCGGCCGGGTTGTTGATGTCGTGGTTGCCGTTCGTCACATAGACCTTGAGGTCCGGCAGGTCTTTTTTCAGCTGCTTCAGCTTGGCGGCAAGCGCCTTGTGTGCGGCGTACTCCCCGTCTTTGGTGATGTCGCCGTTCAGGAGGAGCACGTCCGGTTTGGACGCGCGCACCTGCTGCAGCTGCGTGTCGAGGATGGCTTCGGACTCGTTGAACACCTTCTGGTCGAGGTCGATGGCGTGCTGATAGTCCGCGGTCCCCTTGATCATGGACTCGGGGAGCGTGTGCATGTCCGACATGACCACGACCCGAAGGTCGTTCTCCCGGGAGGTCGAAGGCTCATCGGCGGCAAAACTCACGGGCAGCGCCAGGACGACGGTCATGACCACGGCAAGAAGGATGGCGAACAGTTTGTTTGTGTGTTTCATTTCGTGGTCTCCTTTCTCAAATCGGAGTTATGATACTTTTATAGTGTAACACCGGACACCCGCATTCGACAATCGTAGGATATATCTTACACAACGTGCAAAAACCCCCGGGCAGATGCCCGGGGGTCGTTGTTCTGAACGTTGGTCATCAGACGGCTTCGATCTCCTTGACGTTGATCTCCTGACCGCGCAGCAGGTAGGTCTTGCCGGACTCGCAGTAGGGACACTGGCGACCGTACTTGACGGTGGCATAGGTCTTGCCGCAGTTCTCACAATAGGTGACCGCAGGAGTGTTGATGACGTTGAGCTTCGCTTCGGTCATGCATTCATGCTTCTTGACGGCCCAGTTCCAGACGTCGTCGAGATAACTGGGAACGACACCGGACACTTCTCCCAGTTCCAGTGTGACCGACGACACGGTGGTCAGTTCGTTTTTCTCGACGACCTCTTCGACATCGTCGATGATGTAAAATACGATTCCCAGTTCATGCATGACTCAAATAGCCCTTTCTTACAGTTCTTCGCCGGCAGCGTATGCGGTGATGATCTTGGTAGCCGGTTTGTCGAGGACAGCAATGTTGGCGACGACGCCTTCTTTGGTGAACTCGCGCTGGCCAACACCGTAACCGGTGAGCTTGCGGACGGCTTTTTCGATCTTGACACCAGCCTGAAGGTCGGCGAGGATGGCTTTCAGCTCATCTTCATATTTTTCCATGGTCATCTCAGCGTCGACGCCGGGGATGACATAGGCTTTCCGATCGTAGTTGGTGACTTTGTCAAAGGTTTTTTCTTCGTTGAAAAGAGTGTTCTCACCGGAGCGAAGGATGGCGATCTTGCCGTCTTCAATGACGATGTCTCCCCAGAACGGGATCCAGCCGCTACCGTCGACGATGATAACGTTTTTCAGCATGTTGGTCATAATAGTACCCTCCCAAATTAACTCACACAGCGCGGTATTTTACGGAATGCGCTATTTTTACTTGTATATTATAACATGAGAATTCGCACGAACAAGGAAAACTCTGACTTTTTTTGGACGCAAGGTGTCAAAATACCCGTCAACTTTCCGTGCAGATTGCACAACTTTACTTTTTCTTTGAAAACCCTAAACTTTAGACGATAATCTGCTATGATAGAGTGGTACCAGGTCAGACGGAACGACTTGACCAAAACGCGGAGGAAGAATATGTACACAGTTTTAGTTTGCGACGATGACAGAGCCATCCTCGAATCCATCCGGATCTATCTGTCGGCAGAGGGCTACGACGTCCTGACGGCCACAGACGGACGGGAGGCGATCGACCTCCTGAAGGACCATGACGTGCACTGTCTCGTGCTCGACATCATGATGCCGCACATGGACGGCCTCACCGCCATGCTGAAGATCCGGGAGACGAGCAACGTGCCCGTCATCCTGCTCTCGGCGAAGTCCGAAGACACCGACAAGATCACCGGCCTCAGTTTCGGCGCGGACGACTACGTCACGAAGCCGTTCAACCCCCTTGAACTGGTGGCACGGGTCAAATCCCAGGTGCGGCGCTATGCCAAACTCGGCAGCATGGAAATCAGCGAACACGTGCTGGTCACCGGCGGCCTCGAGCTCGACACCGACAAAAAGCGTGTCACCGTCGACGGCGAAGAAGTTCGCCTCACGGCGCTCGAGTACCAGATCCTCGAATACCTCATGCGGAACATGGGACACGTCCTGTCGTCCGCGCAGATCTACGAGGCCGTCTGGAACGAACCCGCGCTGTCCACCGAGAAAACGGTTACTGTACATATCCGCAACATCCGCGAAAAAATCGAGATCGATCCGAAAAATCCAAACTATTTAAAGGTGGTGTGGGGACTTGGATACAAAGTCGACAAGATTTAAATACACCAACATTTCGAAGGCGATCTGCCTTCTGTTAGCCACGCTGCTGTTCTCTCTCGGCACCTGGTGTGCCGTGGAACTCGGCATCGGCAGCCTCACTTACGGAGGCGACAAATACTTTTCCGGAGCCGCCGCTGCGGGAAAACAGTCATTCACGGCAACGCCCGTGTTCGAACGCGTGCTTCGCGATGACGCCATTCATCTCCAGGAGCTGGCCTCCTACGATGAAGCCGGCTACGCCAAAGCGCTTGCCGGTCAGCAGAAAGCGACCGTGGAAGACGTCGTGGACCAGTACATCGCCCGGCAGAACGAAGTCAAATCCGACTATCCGGGGCAGGAGGACGACGCCAACGACGTGCTCAGGGACGAGATCTTCGCCCGAAACCCGACGGTCTCCTTCTCGTTCCACGAAAACGATTATGACCTCGACATCGACCTCGAGTACAAAAACATGGCTCTCTCGGAAAAAGATATCCGCCGGGAACTGAATCATCAGTACGACCGCTGGGAACGGGAGAGACTCGAGGCCTATCGCGACAGCACGGAGGCCGAAAAGGCCTGGCTCAGCGAGAACACTTCGGTCCACTACTATGTCCGCAGCGTGGACGGCAGCGTCTATACGAACCTGCCCGAAAAACCGACGCTCCGTGACGTCGGTTCCAACAAGATCGCGGCGGTCAGAGAGGACGAGCACGCGCTTCTGCAGGGCATCGATTACCTGGAAGGCGAATCTGCCGACGTCCTCCTTCCCAACGTTCCGGAAGGCGCGTCTGTCCGATTCTGGATCGACGACCCGGCGGAAACGGAAGGGGACCTCACCCTCTTCTCCGCCCTCCACGACGATACCGATGACTATTTTGCAGCGCACGAGCTGTATGAGGTCATGAAGGACCGGCCCGCCGGCTGGATCCTGGCCATCATGATCTTCAGCTACCTTGCCGCACTCGCCCTTTTCATCCGGTTCCTGCTCCTCGTCGGGCACGTGAACACCGGTGACGGGGTCGAGACGCGGATCGCCGCGATCGACAAGGTCCCGGGCGATGTGCACTTCCTCGTGTCTGCCGTCCTGTTCAGCCTCTGCCTGGGCCTTCCCCTCGCCGGGATGGTCGAATCCTTCACCGATGCGCTCAGCGTCTGGCCCTGGCTCCCGCTCGGCGGCGCCCTGACGACCGCAGTCTGCTTCCTGCTCCTCGCGGAGTGGCTCGCCTCGGTCTGCCGGACCGTGAAGTCCGGACACGGATTCTGGAAGCACACCCTCCTCGGCCGGTTGTTCCAATGGGTTGGAGGCAACGGAAAGTACATCGCGAAAAACTGGAAAGACGCCTGGGCCAATGCCCGGTATGTGCCGAAACAGCTGCCGAAACGCGTGGTGTTCTGGGTCATCGGCTATATGCTCGTCAACCTGCTCCTCATCAATATGATGGTCAATCTGGTCGGCCCGGTCGATCTCCTGCTCCTGATCCTGCTGATCGCTTTCAACCTCTATGTCCTGTCGAAGGCCATCCGCTACCTCAAGGGGCTCGATGAGATTATCACCGCTTCCGGCACGGACGCAGACCTGACCGTCAACGAGCACGGGCTGCCGGCCTCGCTCAGGACCCTCGCCGGGAACCTCACGGTCACCCGGGAGACCATGGACAAGGCAGTCGCCAAAGCAGTCCAGGAAGAGCGGACCCGTACCGAACTCATCACGAACGTCACGCACGACCTGAAGACCCCGCTGACGTCCCTCATCAACTACTCCGACCTCCTCGGACGCAAAGCCGAGACGAAGGAGCTGGGCGATGAAGAGTCTGTCCAGTACATCGGCGTCATCCACGACCAGTCCGAAAAGCTCAAGCACCTCATCGACGACCTGCTGGAGGCTTCCAAAGTCTCGACCGGGAACGTCCAGCTCAACTGCACGACCCTGAATCTCACCGAACTGGCGGCACAGGCCATCGCGGAGTTCGCTCCCGAGATGGAGAAGAACGGCAACGAGATCATCTTCACCGGACCGGACGGAAGACCGGTGACCGAAGAGAAGCTCGTCTTTGCGGACGGGCAGAAGACCTACCGCATCCTCGCGAACCTCCTGTCCAACGCGCAGAAGTATTCCGCGCCGAACACCCGGATCTACGCCACCCTGTCCGACGGCGCTCCCGGCAAAGACGGTCAAGCTCTGACGACCACGTTCGAGCTGAAGAACACATCCGCGGCACCACTGAACATCACCGCGGAAGAACTGATGGAACGCTTCGTCCGGGGCGACCGCTCCCGCGGCGAGACCGAAGGCAACGGCCTCGGCCTCTCGATCGCCAGAGACCTCGCCGACCTGATGGGCGGCTCCCTCGCCCTCGACATCGACGGCGACCTGTTCAAAGCCACGGTCACCCTGCCGAAGCACGAAGCGTAGATCGCCCATAGAAATACAAACAAAAAGCCCGAGAGCTTCGGATCGAAGTTCTCGGGCATTTTCTGTTGTCGGTTTGCAGCCGTTTCGCTGCGGTCGACGCTGTGCCGCAGAAGTTAGACGTTGTACTTCTGGTTGGACTGCTTGATGGCAGCCTGCGCAGCGGCAAGGCGTGCGATCGGGACACGGAACGGGGAGCAGGAGACGTAGTCGAGACCCAGCATGTTGCAGAACTCGACGGAAGTCGGGTCGCCGCCGTGCTCGCCGCAGATGCCGGCGTGCAGGTCTTTGTTGGCAGGTCTGCCGAGGTCGAGGGCCATCTTCATGAGTCTGCCGACACCGGCCTGGTCGAGACGTGCGAACGGATCGTTCTCCATGATCTTGGCGTCGTAGTAGTCCGGGAAGAACTTCGCGGCGTCGTCACGGGAGAAACCGTAGGTCATCTGGGTGAGGTCGTTGGTGCCGAAGCAGAAGAAGTCGGCGTTGGCCGCGATCTCATCGGCGATGAGGCAGGCACGCGGAATTTCCATCATGGTACCGACCTGATAGTTCATGTTGACACCGGCCTTGGCGATCTCGGCGTTGGCCGTATCGATAACGATCTGCTTGACGTACAGGAGTTCCTTCGTGTCGCCGACCAGCGGGATCATGATCTCCGGCATGGGTTTCCAGCCGGGGTGCGATTTGTTGATGGCGATGGCCGCGCGGATGACCGCTTTGGTCTGCATAACGGCGATCTCCGGATAGGAGACAGCCAGACGGCAGCCGCGGTGACCCATCATCGGGTTGAACTCGTGGAGGCCCTGGATGAGAGCTTTGATCTCTTCCACGGTCTTGCCTTTGGCGTCTGCCAGCTTCTGGATGTCAGCTTCCTCGGTGGGAACGAACTCATGGAGAGGCGGGTCGAGGAAGCGGATGGTGACAGGCATACCTTCGAGGGCTTCGTACAGCTGCTCAAAGTCTCTCTGCTGCATCGGAAGGATCTTCTCGAGCGCGGCTTCTCTCTCTTCCTTGGTGGAGGAGCAGATCATCTCGCGGAAGGAGTCGATGCGGCCTTCGGAGAAGAACATGTGCTCGGTACGGCAGAGGCCGATGCCTTCTGCGCCAAGCTCACGGGCCTTACGGGCATCTTCCGGAGTATCGGCATTGGTACGGACCTTCATGGTTCTGAAGTCGTCCGCCCAGCGCATGAGGGTCTTGAAGTCCTCGTCTTCGATGGAACCGTCGAGAACGGGAAGGAGACCGTCGTAGATGTCACCGGTAGAACCGTCGAAGGAGATGGTGTCGCCTTCTTTGTAGGTCTTACCGCCGAGCTGGAAGGTCTTGTTCTCCTCGTCCATGACGAGTTCGGAGCAGCCGGCGACACAGCAGGAACCCATGCCGCGGGCAACGACCGCCGCGTGAGAGGTCATACCGCCGCGGGCAGTCAGGATGCCCTGTGCAGCCTTCATGCCTTCAATGTCTTCGGGAGAGGTCTCGAGACGGACGAGAACGACTTTCTCGCCGCGGGCAGCCCATTCGACCGCGTCCTCAGCGGAGAAGACGACTTTACCGGCAGCAGCGCCGGGGGCAGCCGGAAGGCCTTTACCGATCTGGGTAGCACCCTTGACGGCTGCCTTGTCGAAGGAACCGTGAAGCAGGGTGTCGAGGTTTCTCGGGTCGACCGCAAGGATGGCTCTCTCTTTGGAGATCTTACCTTCCCTGACGAGGTCGTGAGCGATCTTCAGAGCAGCCTTGGCGGTACGCTTACCGTTACGGGTCTGGAGCATGTAGAGTTTACCGTCTTCGATGGTGAACTCCATGTCCTGCATGTCTCTGTAGTGGTTCTCCAGTTTATGAGCGATGCCGAGGAGCTGATCGTAGATCTCCGGCATGGACTTTTTGATGGCGTCGATGTGCATCGGAGTACGGACACCGGCAACGACGTCTTCGCCCTGGGCGTTCATCAGAACTTCCGCGAAGAACTGGTTTTCACCGGTAGCCGGGTCACGGGTGAACGCAACACCGGAACCGGAGGTGTCACCCATGTTGCCGAAGGCCATCATCTGGACGTTGACCGCGGTACCCCAGGAATACGGGATGTCGTTGTCACGTCTGTAAACGTTCGCACGGGGGTTGTCCCAGGAACGGAAAACAGCTTTGACTGCTTCGAAGAGCTGGACTTTCGGGTCAGACGGGAATTCTTCGCCGATCTTGTTCTTGTACTCTTCCTTGAACTGGAAGGCGAGTTCCTTAAGGTCGTCAGCGTCGAGTTCGACGTCCTGAGTGACGCCCTTCTTCTCTTTCATGTCGTCGATGAGCTGCTCGAAATATTTCTTGCCGACTTCCATGACGACGTCGGAGAACATCTGGATGAAACGTCTGTAGCAGTCCCAGGCCCAACGCGGGTTGCCGGACTTCTTGGCGAGGGTCTCAACGACTTCTTCGTTCAGACCGAGGTTCAGGATGGTGTCCATCATGCCGGGCATGGATGCGCGGGCACCGGAACGAACGGAAACGAGAAGCGGGTTCTCTTTATCGCCAAACTTCTTGCCGGCGATCTTTTCCAGTTCGACAACAGCGTCCAGGATCTGAGCCTGGATGTCGCCGTTGATCTGACGGCCATCTTCATAGTACTGAGTACAGGCTTCGGTGGAGACGGTGAAACCCTGAGGAACAGGAAGACCAAGGTTGGTCATTTCTGCAAGGTTCGCACCCTTACCGCCGAGGATCTCACGCATGTTTGCGTTACCTTCGCTGAAAAGGTAGACATATTTCTTTGCCATAATGCTTTTCCCTCCGCAAAAAATTGGAATAGATGTTTGGATACAGCGTGGATTATAACATAGAGAATTCCTTATAAAAAAGGGAAAAACTATGACTTTATATAATTTCGTACAACATAGACAAAAACCCTGTGGGATGTCCACAGGGTTTGTATTTTATTTAACATTTAAACAGTGAAAAATTTGTTTCACGCGGTCAGTTTGCCAAACGTCCGAAGATACGCGTGTATTCCCGCATGAGAACGGCCAGTTCTTCGTTTGCAGAACCGGGTTCCATCCGCCAGGTCCAGTTGCCGAGCGCGACGCCGGGAACGTTCATCCGGCAGCTCGTGTCGAGGCCCTGCCAGTCCTGCATCTGAGCGATGAACAGGTTCGCGGGAGAGCCCATGCCGCCGCGGATGAAGGCGAGGTGTTCGCCCTCTTCTTCCGAGATGCCGAGGTACTCGCGGGCGACCTGTTTGTCCTCCTCCGGGACCTCGTCGTCATGGAGCCAGCCGGCGACCGTGTCGTTGTCGTGCGTGCCGGTGTAGACGATCGAGTTCTTCTTGCACCGGTGGGGCAGGTACTTGGAGTCGGCGTTCTTCGTGAACGCGAATTCGAGGATGTTCATGCCCGGGAACCCGGAGTCCTCGAGGAGCTGGTCGACGTCGGGGGTCAGGATGCCGAGGTCTTCGGCGATGAACTCCGTGCCGTAGAACCAGTCGCGCAGCACACGCAGCAGACTCATGCCGGGGCCGTTGTGCCACTCGCCGTCTTTCGCGGTCTCCGCGTCGTAGGGACAGGACCAGTAGGACGCGAACGCGCGGAAGTGGTCGAGCCGGAGGACGTCATACATCTTGACGGCGCCTTCGATGCGGCGGATCCACCAGCCGAAGCCGTCCTTGCGCATGGTGTCCCAGTCATAGAGCGGGTTGCCCCAGAGCTGGCCGTCCTTCGAGAAGTAGTCGGGCGGGACGCCGGCGACCTTCTTCGGGATGTTCTCCTCGTCGAGCTGGAAGAACTGCGGCTCGCGCCAGATGTCGGCGGAGTCCGCGGCGACGTAGATCGGCAGATCGCCGATGATCTTGATGCCGAGCTTCTTCACGTACTCGCGCAGTTCGTTCCACTGTTTGAAGAACAGGTACTGCACGTAGGTGTAGTAGTTCACGCGGTCCGCGAGGAGGGTCCGGTACTTCTGGATGGCCTCCGGCTTGCGCAGGCGGATGTCCCGGTCGTCCCAGTCGATCCAGCTGACGCCCTCATAGTACTCGCGCAGAGCCATGAACAGAGCATAGTCCGGCAGCCAGACGTTGTCGCCGACGAAGCGGTCGACGGCGTCGCGGTCCCGCTCGAAGCCGTTCTCAAACGCCTTCTGCAGGACGGTCTCGCGGTTCTCCTTCATGGCGACATAGTCGACATGGGCGGGGTCGTCGCCCCAGTCGAAGGACTCGACGTATTTCTTTGTGAGGAGCCCGTCTTCGATGAGGAGCTCGAGGTCGATGAGGTAGGGGTTGCCGGCGAAGGTCGAGAAACTCGAATAGGGGCTGTCCCCGAGGCCGGTCGGCCCGAGGGGCAGGACCTGCCAGTACTTCTGTCCGGCTTCTTTCAAAAAGTCCGCAAAAGCGAACGCCTCTCTGCCGAGCGTCCCGATACCGTACTTCGACGGCAGAGACGTGACGGCCAGCAGGACACCGCTGCTACGTTCCATAGGTCATTCTCCTTTGTGTGGCCCGGGCGATGTACCCAAAAAGCGCACGAAATCCCCTCTATTATACATGAACAGAGGGGATTTCCATAGTGTATTTTTAATTTACATCGCCTGGATGCTGAGGGCGATCAGCAGCTGGCCGAGGTAGTAGAGGATCAGGTTCGTCGGCCGCATCCACGCTTTGCCGTCCTTCGTGAATGTGTTGAAGATGAGGATGATGTCAGACGCCGTGAACAGGACCGCGCCGATCATGTAGAGGAGCGCGCCCGGGGTGCGGCGGGTGACATAGACGCCGACCGAAACGGCTGTCATCAGGACGACAGCGCCGATGTAGACGACTCCGAAGATCTTGAACGCTTTCTCCGCCTCGACGGACGTGAGGATCCAGTAGAGCAGCACCGCCGCGATCAGGAGACCGCTGATGAGCCAGATCCAGAGCTTCGCGGCAAGGGGGACGAGCGCCACGAGGTACAGGATGTGGCCGATCAGGAACGCGAGGATGCCGCCGAGGAAGATCTTCTGTCCGGCTTTTTCCAGGACGAACCGGAGGTTCAGGCACACATCGCCGATGAGACCGAAGACGAGGCCGGCGACGACCACTTTGGCAAAGGTCGGGATGGTGGCGACCGACAGACCAAGGAAGCCGATCAGCACGAAGACCAGAGAGGCGGCACCCTTCTGGATGACCGCCGGGACATACTTCTTCTGCTGCTCCAGATAGATGAAGCAGATCTGGAGGAGCATGCCCAAATAGGCAAGATACATGTACGACATATTATTCCTCCTTCAGGAACGGTAATGTATGGGCGATGGCGCGTTCTCCCTCATCGTAGAGGAAGATGTGGCCGGAGCCCTCGAAAATGACGAACTCGGCATCCTTCAGGACTTTGGCCATGCGGTCGATCTGGTAGATCGGCATGGTCTTGTCCTCGGTGCCCCAGATGACCAGCGTGGGGATGTGCTGCTTCGCCATCTTTTTGTAATACTTAGTGTCTTCTTTCGTGTTGAGGATGGTGTGGACGAGGCTCGACCAGGTGCCGTCGAGGTAGCCCTTGTACTGCATGGTGTAGGCAAGGTCCCGGACGAACTGATCTTTGACGGCGTCGTCCTGATGGAGCAGCTCGTCTGTGGCACGGGCCAGGGTGGACTTCGGCATGGCGAGTTTGAAGATCCGTTTGCCGAGGACCGGGATGGTCGCCAGCTTCATGTAGACCGGCGGCTTGAAGTTGTCCATGCCGGCGGGGGCATAGAAGACGATCTTCTGAGCGAGACCGGGGTACATCGCGCAGAAAGCCGCCACGATGGAACCGCCCATGGAGGTGCCGAAGAGGATGCACCTGCCGTCCGGCACGAGCCAGTCGATGAGTTCCTTCAGCTGGTTCGCGAAAAGCTCCGGCGTGTACTTCGCTTTCACCCGCTCCGAGAGGCCGCGGCCGAGGAGGTCGTAACGGATGACGGTGTAGCCCTCTTTCACGAGCGCTTCAAAGATGTGGTCGTAGAGGAAGTAGGGCGTGCTGTACCCGTGGACGAGGACGACCGGCAGTTTCGACGGGTCTCCCCCTTCTTTCCTCTCGTAGTGGGTGAAGCCGCTGTTCAGATCGAGGAACTCGCCGGGGGCCTTTGCCCGCTCTTTTTTGGTGAGCTTCTTCGTCTCGACCTGTTTGACCAGCTTGTTGAATTCTTTTTCTTTCATGGGCCACTCCCCTTTCATGCTCAGTATACCACACGGGAGCAGCGCGGGGGCATGCTCTTTCGACTGCCTTTCATTGACACTCAAATACCCCTTTGCTATAATGTTTGCGCCGTCGGGGCGTAGCGCAGCTTGGCTAGCGCATCTGCTTTGGGAGCAGAGGGTCGCAGGTTCGAATCCTGTCGCCCCGACCATCAAAAAAAGAGCACCATCCGGTGCTCTTTTTTCCTTTTCAGTGAAGGTAGCGGGCGTTGTATTCCATGTTGATCTCGCGGATCTCCCGCTTGCCGTCGATGTAGTCCTGGTACATCTTGAAGGGGTCGCCCCCGCCGAGCCAGCAGGCCGTGCAGTTCTCGCACCCGCCGCCGCAGCTGAGGGACTCTTTGATGATCTGTTCCCGCTCCTCGCGGGTCGTGTCTTTGATGAGGTACTTCATAGGGTTTTGCCTCTATTCTTCTTTCAGAAATACATACTCCGTGTCCGACGACCGCTCCGGGCAGAACCGGAAATTCAGGCCGTCATAGGCTTTGATGCTCTCCGGGTCCGCGATGTCCCGCTCCGCGAGGAACCGGACCATGTCGCCGCGGGCCATCTTGGCGAGCGTCCCCTTGATGATGACCTTTTCGCGTCCCGTCTTCGGGTCTTCTTTCAACTCCCCGAACACGACAGTCAGGCAAAAGTCCTCCGGTTGCAGGTACTTCTCAACGCATTGGGAGTACTCCTTCGACGCGAGGTTCAGGACGAACCGGTCTTTGTTGTCCCGCTGGACTTCTTCATACAGTGTATCGCCCCAGAACTCATAAAGCGTTTTCGCGGGCGATGTACCATCTGCTGCCGGAAGCTCCCCGCCGAACTTCCCGACCTTCGCCTGCATTTCGAGGCGGTACGGGGTGACGCCGTCGAAGGGCTTCAGGACGCCGTAGAACCCGGACAGGATGCGCAGGTGGTCCTGGATGAAGTCGAGAGCCGGCGCGGTGAAGACGTCCGGCGCCATGTACCGGTACTGGATGCCCTCGTAGGAGAGGATGGCCGGGGTCAGGCGGGACAGTTCGTCAAGGGCGCCCATCTGCTCGTACCGGTCGACGTTCAGCTCTGCCAGTTTGTCGTTGCAGCTCCAGAGCGCCTTCGCGTCTTCATAGGAGAGGCCCTTCAGCCAGTCCCGCAGCGCATTCGTCTTCTCGAGAAACACCGGCAGGCCCAGTGCCGGGAAGTCGTCCCGCTCCTCGTTCATTTTCTTGGCGGGGGAAATGATGATGCGCATGTGCGCCTCGCTTTCTTACTCCAGCTCACCCAGCATCTGGGCCGGGTTGTCTTTGGCTTTGACTTTTTCGAACGCCTTCACGATGACGCCGTTCTCGTCGATGAGGTACGTGGTGCGCACGACGCCGAAGGACTTCTTGCCGTACATGTTCTTCTCGTGCCAGACGTCGTAGGCTTTGATGGCCTCGAGCTCCGGGTCGGAGAGCAGGGTGAACGGCAGGTTGAATTTCTCTTCGAACTTCTTGTGGGAGGCGACCGAGTCCTTGCTGACGCCGATGATAACGGCGCCCTTTTCCCGGAAGGCCGGCATCAGATCACCAAAGGCACACGCCTGGGCCGTGCAGCCCTGGGTGTTGTCTCTCGGGTAGAAGTACAGGATGACTTTCTGTCCCCTGTACGCTTCCAGCGTATGGATCTCTCCGTTTTGGTCCGGCAATTCGAATGCCGGCGCTTTCGTTCCGACTGCTAACATGGCGGTCCTCCATTTCTGTTTCTTTGCTCCAGTATACCATGCATACCGGCTTCTGTCGTTCCTCACCGGGTTATTCAATTATCGGAATTTGTGTAAGAGTAAAAAAATTAGGATTGTAACAGAGCGGGTCTCTGCTTTACAATGTGTTTAGGTCATTTGCTCGTGGGCAAACCAGAGCAAAAGGAACCACGAGAGAGAAAGAAGGACTGGCATGAGCATCGATATCGGCATCATCGAGACCCCGACCGTGCGGCAAATGTTTATGGAACGCATTGCCGGCATGATCGTCAGCGGGGAACTGAAACCCGGCGACAAGCTGCCCTCCGAACGGGAGATGGCGGCGCAGGCCAAGATCTCCAAGTCTGCGGTACACTTTGCCATGGTGGAACTGGAGCGGATGGGCTTCGTCAAGACCATCCTGCGTCAGGGCACCTATGTCCAGGACTTCACCCTGCACGGCACCGCCGAGACGCTGAACCTGCTCACGAGCACGAAGAACTTCCACTACACACCGGAAAACGTCCGCGACATCATCGAGATGCGTGACGCGATCGAATCCGCAGCCCTCGAGCGACTTGCGGACAACCTGACCGACGAAGCCATCGCCGCGTTCCGCGCCGACATCGAAATGTCAAAGCGGATCATGGAAGCCGGGCTCCCCGGCAATGACGGTGCGGTCGACAACACCGGCGCCGACTTCATGGGAAAAGACAAGTACCCGAACCTCGACGTCCCGAAACTGGCCCGTTCCTTCTTCCACTTCCACCACAACCTGTGTGTCTACTCCGGCAACTTCGTCCTGCCGCTCATCTTCAACACGTTCAAGGACTCGACCTCCTACTTCTGGGAGCAGCCGATCCGCGAGTTCGGCCCGGAGCGGTGCATCGAGTTCATGGAGGCCATGCTCGACGCGGTCATGACGAGGGACGCCAAGCGGTCTAAAGCTTACCTCAGAGGCCAGCTGGAGGTCTACCGCGACGTCATCGCCGGAAAGGCCACGTTCTAAATCGCCAACCAAAAAGGACCTCGAACGAGGTCCTTTCTTTTTTGCATCTTCTTTACTTTAATTGGTTAACATGATACTATAATGAAGACTTTACGTTTCAGAAACACTAGTTTTGGAAGGAGAATCTCTATGAAAAAACTCATTTCGGTCATTCTCGCGGCCATGATGGTCGTTCTGCTCGCTGCCTGCGGCGGCGGGAACAAGAGCGGCGGCGCCCAGTATGTCTTCCTCGAGGAAGAAATGGGTACCGAATCCTACGCCATCGGCTTCAAGAAGGGCAACGAAGACCTGGCGAAAACCGTCACCGGCGCTGTGTACGCTCTCGTCAAGGACGGCACCTATGACAAGATCGGTGAAAAGTACCCCGACATCAAAGATTACCTTTGCCTGAAGGCTGAGGACATCAACGATGCCGACATCCCCGCAAAGGGCTCGGGCGACCCGAACTTCACCTTCAAGCACGGCTTCGACCTCGACTATCCGCCGTACTCCTACCTCAAGGATGACGGTTCCGTCGGCGGCTTCGACGTCGAACTCGCTCAGGCTGTCTGTGCCTACATGGGCTGGAAGTACGAGTCTGTCCCCTTCAACTGGGAAGCCAAAGACATGGAACTGAACGCCGGTTCCTGCGACTGCATCTGGTCCGGTTTCACCAAGGAAGGCCGTGAAGACAAGTACACCTGGGGCTGCACCTACTCGAACAACGTCCAGGGCATCCTGGTCGCTTCCGACTCCGGCATCACCACGCTCGCCGACCTCGCCGGCAAGACCGTCGGTGTCCAGATCGACACCTCCGCGGCGGAGATGCTCGAGGACGCCAAGAAAGACCTTGCAGACACCTTTGGCGAACTCAAGACCTATGAGACCTACACCGTTGCGTTCAACGACCTGAAGGCGGGCGCCATCGACGCCATCGCCATCGACATGACGGCCGGTGCCTATCTCATTTCCAACGAAGCAAAATAAACAGTGAGTAACAGATCGGGGCATGAACCGACTTGAGGTCCATGCCCCGTCCTTTTGGAGGTAACAATATGTCCTGCCAAGTCATGCTCTCCTCAATGGGCGAAGGCATGCTGCGCACTCTGGCCATCTTCTTCCTCACGATCCTCTTCTCCATGCCCCTCGGCATGGTCGTGACGCTGCTGCGCCGCTCGAGATTCAAGATCATTTCCGGGATCATGAAGGTGTACATTGCCATCATGCGCGGCACTCCGCTGATGCTTCAGCTCCTCGCCTGGTACTTCGGCCCGTACTACCTGTTCGGCGCGTCCATCCGCGGCTACCGGTTCGCCGCCATCATCATCGGTTTCACCATGAACTATGCCGCCTACTTCGCGGAGATCTACCGCGGCGGTATCGAGTCCATTTCCGCCGGCCAGTATGAGGCCGCGGAAGTCCTGGGTTACAGCAAGACCCAGACCTTCTTCAAGATCATCTTGCCGCAGGTCATGAAGACCATCATGCCCTCGGTCACCAACGAGATCATCACCCTGGTCAAGGATACGTCCCTCGCCTTCGCGCTCGCGTACAACGAGATGTTCGCCATCGCGAAGCAGATCGCCGCGTCCCAGACCTCGTTCACACCATATGTCGTCGCGGGCGTGTTCTATTTCGTCATGAACTATGTCGTGGCATTCGTCATGGAACGCGTCGAGAAGTCGATGGACTACTACAGTTAAGGAGGTGGCAGCATGGTTTTAGAGATGAAAAACATCAAAAAATCGTTTGGCGATGTCGAAGTCCTGAAAGACATCAGTCTCGCTGTCGACACGAGCGAAGTCGTCAGCATCATCGGCCCCTCCGGTTCGGGCAAAAGTACGCTCCTGCGCTGTGCCACGTTCCTCGAGACCATCGATTCCGGTGAGATCAGCTACACCGGCACCCCGGCGGTCACGACCGGCGCGGACGGCAAAGCGGAATACGTCGGCCCGGCAGAACTGCGCAAGGCGAAGCAGCACTTCGGCCTGGTCTTCCAGAACTTCAACCTGTTCCCGCACTATTCCGTCATGAAGAACATCACGGACGCGCCGATCAACGTGCAGAAGCGCGACAAGGACGAGGTCTTCGCGGAAGCGGAAGAACTCCTGCGGAAGATGGATCTCTCCCATCGTGCGGACGCCTACCCCTGTCAGCTCTCCGGCGGACAGCAGCAGCGCGTGGCCATTGCCCGTGCCCTGGCGATGAACCCTGCCATCCTCTTCTTCGACGAGCCCACCAGCGCGCTCGACCCCGAGCTCACCGGTGAGGTCCTGAAGGTCATCCGGCAGCTCGCCGAAGACAAGATGACCATGGTCGTCGTCACCCACGAGATGCCCTTCGCCCGTTCGGTCTCCAACCGCGTCATCTTCATGGACGGCGGCGTCATCGTCGAGCAGGGAGACCCGGAAGAGGTGTTCGGCAACCCGACCCAGGAACGCACGAAGCAGTTCTTAAAGAATTATCAGCAGTAATGGAAGTAACCTATCATCTTTTCGACCCGACCGGGAACATCACGCTTCTGGTGGAGACTCCGGTCCCCGCGGAAGAACGGCTCTCCGTGGCGGCGGCGCTCATGAAAGCAGAGCCGTCCGTGGAGCAGGTGGGGTTCGTTTCCGCACCGTCAGACTCCGGCTGCGACATCGATCTGCAGATGGCCGGCGGCGAGTTCTGCGGCAACGCGACCATGAGCGCAGCGGCACTGGTGGCCATGCGCAGCGGGAAGACCCCGGAGCAGGGCGATCCCATCGGTGTCACGGTACGCTCTTCCGGCGCATCCGGTCCCGTGACGGTGGCGCTGAAAGCGGAGACCGACACCGCCTACTACGGCTCTGTCATCATGCCGAAGCCGCGCTCCATCGACGATGCCCCGTTCTCCGTGACCGGAGACGGCCGTAAGCCGGTCATCGTCCGGTTCGACGGCATTGCGCACGTCATCCTGGAGCGTCCCGCCCCCGAGGGCGAGAGAGGGCGTTCCCGGGCCGAGGCCCTGGCGCGCAGCTGGTGTGAAGCCCTCGGGACAGATGCCATCGGCATCCTGTTCTTCGAGCGGCACAAACTGAGACTCACGCCCCTCGTCTACGTCCCCGCCGCCGGCACTCTCTGCTGGGAGTCCGCGTGCGGCAGCGGCACGACCGCCATCGGCGCGTACATGGCCGACCGGACCGGCAAGCCGGTCGACATCACCGTGAAAGAGCCCGGCGGCTCACTGAACATCCTGTCGCTCGAAGACGGGACGCTCCAGATGAGCGGCACGGTAAAAAGCCTCGACCGGAAGACGGCAACGCTTGCGTTTCGCCCGGATTGATGCTAAGATAGACCCGTAAAACAATGAAGCGACGGCGTTTCATCTCACAGAGATGGAACGCCCTTTTTTTGTGGAAAGGAGTCGAGACGATGGCAGCATTTGACCGGGTCAAAAGCGGCATCCCCGAAATGGACCTTGCGCTGGACAACATCCGTCTGGGCGACAATGTCGTATGGCGTGTTTCCGATCTCGACCAGTTCAGGCTGTTCATGGAGCCCTATGTCCGGCAGGCGATCGAGGACAAAAGGAACCTCATCTATTTCCGGTTCGCCAACCATGAGCCGCTGCTGGAGGACTGCCCCGGAGTCAAAACGATCGAAGTCCCGCTGACCCATAAATTCGAAACGTTCACGGTCGCCATCCACAACTACATCGAGCAGGAGGGCAGGGACGCGTTTTATGTGTTCGACTGCCTGTCCGAACTCCAGGCCGCCTGGGCGACCGACCTGATGATGGGCAACTTTTTCCGGGTGACCTGCCCCTTCCTGTTCATTCTCGACACGGTGGCGTTCTTCCCGATCATCCGGGGAAAGCATTCCACCCATGCGATCAACAAGATCCTGGACACGACCCAGCTGTTCTTCGATGTCTACTCGGACGCCAGAAACGTCTACGTCCGCCCGGAGAAGGTTTGGGAGAGGACGTCCGACACGATGTTCCTCCCGCACACCTATGACCCGGAGTCCGGAGCGTTCCGCCCCATCCTCGACGGGGTCCGGGCGAGCCGGTTCTATCAGTCGCTCGGCATGGCCCAGCGGTCGGCGGAAGAGCAGTACATCGATTCCTGGGACCGCGAGTTCAACCGTGTCCGGATGCTTCATGAAAGCGGCATCGACGTGACGGAAGAATGCGCCTGGATCTGCGAGGTCATGATGACCCGCGATGAAAAGATGCAGAAAATGGTCAACGAGCATTTTGCGCCCGAAGACTATTTCGCGGTCCGGGACCATATGATCGGCACCGGAAAGATCGGCGGCAAAGCCTGCGGCATGCTTCTCGCCCGGAATATCATCCGGAACCGGGAACCGGACATCAGCGAGGTCCTCGAGCCGCATGACTCCTTCTATGTCGGGTCGGACCTCTATTACACCTATATCGTCGACAACAACCTGTGGGACCTGCGGATCCGCCAGCGGACACCGGAAGGCTATTTTTCTCTCTCGGAAAAGTTCGCGGAAGGACTGATGAACGGCGCTTTCTCTGCGGCGATGCGCGAACAGTTCGTCCGGATCATCGAGTACTATGGACAGGACCCGTATATCATCCGCTCCAGCAGCATCCTGGAGGACGGGTTCGGAAATGCATTTGCCGGAAAATACGAGTCGGTCTTCTGCGCCAACCGCGGGAGCCTGGAGACGCGTCTTGCCGAATTCGAACACGCGATCAAAGTCGTCTATGCCAGCACGATGAGTCTGTCCGCGCTCGACTACCGGAAACGGCGCGATCTTGACAATCGCGATGAACAGATGGCGCTGCTCATCCAGAGGGTCTCGGGGTCCTATTACGGCTCCCGCTATATGCCCTGCGCCGCCGGGGTCGGCTATTCGTACAGTCCGTACCGGGTCATGAAAGACACCGACCCGGCCGCGGGCATGCTGCGGCTGGTCATGGGTCTCGGCACTTCCGCGGTCGACCGGACCGAAGGGTCCTATCCGCGGATCGTCAATCTGGACCAGCCGGAGAAGACCTCCTACTCATCCTCCGCGGACAAGCACAAGTTCTCTCAGGGAAAAGCAGAGGTCATCGACATGGCGGAACGGACGCTGAAGCGTCTCCCCCTCCGGGAGATCGAACCGGACCTTCCGCGCTATCTCCAGAAGATCCTGCTGGAGCACGATTTCGATGCCGAGAGCCGCCTGCGGGAGACGGGGCGTTTCCGCCCGGTCACGTTCATCTCGTGCAAAGGGCTCGTGGAAAACGAGGCTCTGATGGATCAGATGAAACGGATGCTCCATTGCATCCAGGAAGAATACAACTATCCGGTCGACACCGAATTCACCATCAACATCTCCGAAGATGGAGAATACTCGATCGACCTGCTCCAGTGCCGTCCGCTGCAGGTCCTGAAGAGCGAGACCGGGACGGTGATCCCGTCGGACATTGCGGAAGAGCACATCCTTCTCGAGAGCCGGGGCGCGTCCATGGGGATCTCCGGGTCGAACCTGCTGGACACGATCGTTCTGGTCGACCCTCTCCGCTATTATGAGCTTCCCTACAAAGACAAAGATCAGGTGGCCAAGCTGATCGGAAAGATCAACTGGCACTACCGTGATATGGGCAGGCATATGATGCTGATCGTCCCCGGGCGGGTGGGCACCTCCTCGCCGGAACTCGGGGTGCCGACGACGTTTTCCGACATCAGCGCCTTCGAGATCATCTGTGAGACCGAAGAGTCGAAGGTCGGGTATAACCCGGAGCTGTCCTTCGGGAGCCACATCTTCCAGGACCTCGTGGAGTCGCGGATCCTGTATACCGCGGTCTTCCGGGACCGGAAGACGATCCATTACGCACCGGAGAAGCTGGCTTCCTCGAACGATATCGTGTCGGAGTTCGACCCGGCCGGCGCGCTTTCCGGCGTCGTCCATGTCTACGATGTCTCCGGCCGAAACTGCCGTGTCTACAACGACGTAGCCGATGAACATCTGGTGATCACCTGCTGACCACCGCCTGTAAGACAAACACAAAAAGGACTCTGTGAAGACAGAGTCCTTTTTCTTTTACCTATAACAATTTAAATCACATAATAATCGCCGGCGGCTTCGGGGTCGGTGCCGACGAGGTCCGAGAGTGTTTTTCCGTAAAAGAAGTCGTGGACCATGGCGTCGAACTCCTTCCACATGGGAAGGGTCTTGCAGAACGGGCGCCGCGCGCAGTCGTACGGCTCCTTGCAGTTGAGACAGGCGACCGGGGCGAGGGTGCCCTCCATGCGTTCGAGGACTTCTCCGACGGTCGTTTTCTCGGGGTCGCATTTGAGGCGGTATCCGCCGCCCTTGCCGCTGACGCCGGAGACATAGCCGCCGTTCACGAGTTCCTTGACGATGATCTCAAGATATTTCTTGGAGATCTCCTGCCGCTCCGCCACATCTTTGAGCGGGACCGGCTTTACGCTGTCTTTGTGTTCCGCGAGGTCCAGAAGGACCCGTAACGCGTATCGCCCTTTGGTTGAGATCATGGGTTTCCCCTCCTGTTTCGTCGTTTTACCTATCGTAACACAGGGTAAATAGGCAATGCAAGGAAAAAACTATTTAAAAACCTATTGACACGGTGGGCGAATAGGCATATAATGCACACAACGAAACAGAAAGGAGCCGCCATCATGTTCGGTGCTTATAACTGGAAACAGAATACGATGTGTTGTCGAATGCGGAACTCCCGGGCATGTTGTGCGACCGAGGGCCGGACGAGCCGCGTCTGAGTCTGAACCCTGTGCCCGGGAGCTGTGAGAGCCCCCGGTTTTTCTTTACCATTTTACAAAACACCGCGTTCCAAAAAGGAGAGAACATCATGAGCAACTATAAATTCGAGACCCTGCAGCTCCACGTCGGCCAGGAGCAGGCGGACCCCGCCACCGACGCCCGCGCCGTCCCCATCTACCAGACCACCTCTTATGTCTTCCATAACAGCCAGCACGCGGCAGACCGCTTCGGCCTTGCCGATCCCGGCAACATCTATGGGCGATTGACGAACTCCACCCAGGGCGTCTTCGAAGAGCGCGTCGCCGCGCTCGAGGGCGGCAGCGCTGCCCTGGCGGTCGCCTCCGGCGCCGCAGCCATCACCTACGCCATCGAGGCCCTGGCCGCGAACGGCGGACACATCGTTGCACAGAAGACCATCTATGGCGGCAGCTTCAACCTGCTGGCCCATACGCTTCCGCAGTACGGGGTCACCACCTCATTCGTGGACATCCATGACCTCGACGAAGTGAAGGCCGCCATCCAAGACAATACGAAAGCGATCTTCATCGAGACCCTCGGCAACCCGAACTCCGACATCCCGGACATCGAGGCGCTCGCGGAGCTGGCCCATTCGCACAGCATCCCGCTCGTCATCGACAACACCTTCGGCACCCCGTACCTCATCCGGCCCATCGAACACGGTGCCGACATCGTCGTCCACTCCGCCACCAAGTTCCTCGGCGGCCACGGCACGACCCTCGGCGGCGTCATCGTCGAGTCCGGCAAATTTGACTGGAAATCCGCGGGCAAATTCCCGCAGATCGCCGATGCCAACCCGAGTTACCACGGCATCTCATTCGCCGACGCAGTCGGCCCCGCAGCCTTTGTCACGTATATCCGTGCCATCCTCCTGCGGGATACCGGCGCCGCCATCTCTCCCTTCAACGCGTTCCTGCTCCTCCAGGGCGTGGAGACCCTGTCTCTCCGCCTGGAGCGGCACGCGGAGAACACGAAAAAGGTCGTCGAGTACCTCGCGAACCATCCGCTGGTCGAGAAGGTGAACCACCCCTCGCTTCCGGACCATCCGCAGCACGCCCTCTACGAGAAGTACTTCCCGAACGGCGGCGCTTCCATCTTCACCTTTGACATCAAGGGCGGAAAAGACGAGGCCTGGAAGTTCATCGACAACCTGACTATCTTCTCGCTGCTGGCGAACGTCGCCGACGTCAAGAGCCTGGTCATCCACCCGGCCTCCACGACCCATTCCCAGCTGACTGAAGAGGAACTGAACGATCAGGACATCCATCAGAGCACCATCCGCCTCTCCATCGGCACCGAGCACATCGATGACATCATCGCGGACCTCGAACAGGGCTTCGCGGCCATCCAACCGAAGGAAGAAGCGGCACCGGCCAAAAAGGGCTTTTTCAAAAGACACTGAAAAGCACCGGTAAACGCGTTATAATAGTTAATTGAAACATACAGAAAGAAGGCAACTGTCATGGCAAACATCTATCAAGGAGCGGTCGAACTCATCGGAAACACCCCGCTTGTCGAAGTGACCAACATCGAGAAGGAACTGGACCTGAAAGCCACCCTGCTCGTCAAACTCGAATATTTCAACCCGGCCGGAAGCGTCAAGGACCGCATCGCGAAGGCGATGATCGAAGACGCCGAGGCGAAAGGCCTCCTGAAAGAGGGTTCCGTCATCATCGAGCCGACCTCCGGCAACACCGGCATCGGCCTCGCCGCCATCGCGGCTGCCAAGGGCTACCGGGCCATCTTCACGATGCCCGAGACCATGAGCGTGGAGCGCCGCAACATCCTCAAAGCATACGGCGCGGAGATCGTCCTGACCGAAGGCGCGAAGGGCATGAAGGGCGCCATTGCGAAAGCGGATGAACTGGCGCAGGAGATCCCCGGCGGCTTCATCCCCGGACAGTTCGTCAACCCGGCGAACCCCGCCATCCACAAAGCCACCACCGGTCCGGAGATCTTCAAAGACACCGACGGCGCGGTCGACGTCTTCATTGCCGGCGTCGGCACCGGCGGCACCGTCACGGGCACCGGCGAATACCTGAAGGAGCAGAAGGCGTCCGTCAAGGTCATCGCCGTCGAGCCGGACGACTCCCCGGTCCTGTCCGAGGGCCGCGCGGGCGCCCATAAGATCCAGGGCATCGGCGCCGGGTTCGTCCCCGACACCCTCGACACCTCCGTCTACGACGAAGTGTACCGCGCCACCGGCGAAGAGGCTTTCGCCGCCGCCAAACTGCTCGCGAAGACCGAGGGCATCTCGGTCGGCATCTCCTCCGGTGCCGCTCTCTCCGCCGCCATCGAAGAGGCAAAGAAGCCGGAGAACGCCGGCAAAGTCATCGTCGCACTCCTTCCCGACAGCGGCGACCGCTACTATTCGACGCCTCTCTTTACCGAAGCCTGACCGCTCGAGAACCACAACTCCGCACATACAGAAAGACCTCTGACGATACCGTCAGAGGTCTTTGTTGTATCTGTATTCTGTGCCGGTCGTCCCGGGTCAGTCCGAGTTGCCGGTGTACCGGTCGAGGGCGTCCTGCATGATCGTGTTGGCGATCGGGATACAGTTCGTGAGACCGTAGCCGCCGGACTTCTCGAGCACGACGACGATGGCGAGCGGCAGGTCCTCCCGCTGGGAGTACCCGACGAACAGTGTGTGGGGTTCGGCACCGGAGACCTGGGCGGTACCGGTCTTGCCGCACATCTGAAGGTTCGGGAACTTCGAGTCGGAGTAGTAGTTCGTGACGTTGGAGCGCAGCAGGTTGTCGAGCTGAGCCGCGACGTCCGAAGAGACATAGTTGAGGGTGCCGATGTTCACCGACCGCTTGATGAGGGTCGGGGTCGGGGTGGCGCCGGTCTTGTTCGCGATGGCGCCCATGATGGTGATCTCGTGGCAGGGGTTCAGCATCGTCTTGCCCTGGCCGATGCCGGTCCAGCCCCGGTCGATGGGGTAGGCGTCCTCGAGGGAGAACGTGGAGTCGGCGCACTCGATGCCGTTGACGTTGACCGAGGAGTTGAATCCGAACTCTTCGGCGGTGGCAGTCAGCTGCTCATTGGTCAGCTCAGCGGCCGCGATGGCGGCAAAGGCCGAGTTGCAGGACTGGTTCAGCGCCTGACGGAACGTGACTCTGCCGTGGACCCCGTTGCACTTGACCTGGCTGCCCCGGACGACCGTATAGGCGCCGTTGCAGGTGAAGGACTGGTCCATGATGTTGTCGATGTTCTCGAGCGCGGACGCGGCCGTGATGACCTTGAACGTGGAACCCGGGGTGTACCGGCCCTTGAAGAACCGGTTCATGTAGACGGCGTCCCAGCGCTTTTGCGACGTGTCGATGTTCGGCTTGTGCTCGATGTCGAAGGTCGGGAGCGACATGGCGACGAGGACTTCGCCGGTCTTGTAGTTGTAGACGCCGACACAGCCCTGTTCATAACCCTTCTCGGTGACCGCCTTGTACGCGGTGGCGGACAGACCGGCATCGATGGTGAGCGTCAGGTCGTGGGGTTTCTCCTTCATAGAGTAGAGACCGTTGACGAGGTCGTAGCCCGTGAGCTGCGACGCGAACGCGGTCTGCGCGCCGGTCGAGATATACCCTTCCGCGTCGCCGACGACGTGCAGGGTGGCCTTCCGGACCGTCGAGCTCGAGTTGTACTCCCGGTCTCCGTTGACGGTCTGGACCAGGATATCTCCGTTGCGGTCATAGAGCGTGGCGCCGCCCACGAGGCCGCTCGAAGAGTAGATGTGTTTGTTGTAAGGTTGCATGACCCACTGGCGGGCGTTCGTTCCGAACAGGAAGGCGAGGATGCCGAGTCCGATGAGGAACAGGACGGCGAGCAGGTACATCCATCTGGTTCGTTTAAAGATCCGATTCATAGACTACACGCACCTCCTCAGGACTTCCGTCCGGCCCAGGTCCGGTTGTCCGCCGCCTTGATGAACGCGAGGAGGCCCCAGCAGGAAATGGTACTGGAACCGCCGCGGGACACGAAGGGCAGGGTGACGCCGGTCATGGGCAGAAGGTCCGTGACGCCGAAGATGTTGAGAGCCGCCTGGAAGATCAGCAGAGAACCCGCCGCCACAGAGGCGATGGAGTAGAACGCGCTTCGGGAGCCCTTGGCGTTGCGGACGCTGTGGACAAAGATGACGATGTAGGCAAGGGCCACGATGAACGCGATGAGGAGGCCCCACTCCTCGGCGACGACGCCGAAGATGAGGTCTTCGACCGCTGCGAAGACATTCCGCAGCTTGCCCTTGCCGATCCCCATGCCGAGGAGTCCTCCGGACACCGAATAGGTCAGCACGCGGGTCTGCTGCATGCCGTTGCCGTAGGGGGTGTCCCAGATGTGCCGGTAGGTGGCGAAACGGTTCATGACGTAGTTCCTCTTGATGAGGACGACGAGGACCGCGGCCATGCCGGCGGCGAGGATGACGAAGAGGATGGTCCGTACATCGCCCGAGCGCATGAAGCCGAGGACGACGAACGTGAAGAAGAATATGAGTGCCGTACCGAGGTCTCGCATAAGGAACAGCAGTCCGATGCAGATGACCGCGAAAATGGCGTAGCGGGTGATGTGTTTGGTGGTCTGGATCTTCTCCAGCGTCGCGGCGCCGACGAAAATGAAGGCGATCTTGACGATCTCGGACGGCTGGAAGGAGAACCCGCCGATCTGCACCCAGTTGTACGCGCCGTTCTTGTTCGACGCGAAAATGAGGCCGATGGCGAGGAGGCCGATGGCAATGACCTCCATGGGCATGTGGAACTTCTCCACCCGGTCGACGTTGGCGAGCATCCACAGGAGGGCGATGTACAGTGCAAAGCCCAGGGCGACCGCCAGGAACTGGGTGAAGAGGGAACTGGTGCCTTTGCTCGCGACCACCGCGAGTCCGATGCCGGTCAGGAAGAACGCGACGAACTCAATGGCGGGACTCGACTTGCGCAGCACGAAAGAAGAGGTGATCGACCAGCCCCACTCGATGAGGAGGTAGATCGCCAGAATGGTGGCGGCAAAGTAGTTGATGCCGTCTTCCACGAAGATGACCTGAGCGAAGGAGATCAGCTGGAAGGCGGTGATCAGCAGCATGGTGGGGATCCACCGTGGACCGCTCATACTATCATCTCCTTATCTCGGGTCGTTGAATTTGATGGTGTAGCCGCAGACTTCGATGATGTCGGAGTCGTGGAGCGGCATGGGTTCGTTGACTTCGACGCCGTTCAGGAGAGTGCCGGCGACGGAGTCGAGGTCTTCGATCATCCAGCGGCCATGGGCGTTCCGGGAGACCAGGGCGTGGTACTTCGACACGCTCTGCCGGTTGATGCGGATGTGGCTCTCTTCGCTGCGGCCGATGAGGACTTCGTCCATGTCGTCGATCTCCATGACTTCACCGGTGATGCAGTTTTCGAGGTTGCAGCCCGCCTCGCGGACCATCTGCGGGATGACGATGTCGCCCTGGCTCCGCCGGTCATCGTACATGAACTGTTTCTCGTTCTGTTCCGGCTTCGCATAGGCGTTCGAATAGTTGGGCGTGATGACCTCCGGCAGCTCCTCGTAGAACTTGAACATGGCGTTGCCGAAGATGAGTGTATCGCCGTTCTCCAGGAGCTTCTTCTCCACGACGCGGTCCTTGTTGACATAGGTGCCGGTCTTGGAGTTGGTGTCGAAGAGGATCCACTTGCCGCCGCGTCTTGCGATGACCGCGTGGAACCGGGACACGGTATTGTAATTGAGGACGATGTCGCAGAGTTTGCTTCGTCCGATGGAAGTCTCGAATTGCCGCAGAGCCATACTGTCTCCGTTCGCGGCGTTGACGACGTAACCGATGGTGCCGGTCTTCCGGTTGCCCCGGATGAGCACACCGCCGCAGCTGACCAGGATGAGTCCTGCCAGCACGGGGAGGAGCCAGCGGCCGATCGCCGTAATGAGTTCCAGTGACATCCACGTCACCTCTCTTTTTATAAAGAAATCAGAGTTATTATACCCGTTTTGAGGCGTCTTTTCCACTTTTTCATGTCCGCAGCCCTGTTTCGGGGCGGCGATTTAGCGCTTGTTTCCAAAAAAACCGGCCGCCGTGCTTGCTTTTTATACTATTGTTTGCTAAAATCGGAAGTAATCAAAACCACTTTTGAACGATTTTGAATTCCAAACTAAGAGGGGATAGTTTTTTATGATTAGTGCAACCGTAATTCTCGTTCTGATGATCGTCGCCCTGCTTATCATGATGATGGGTATCGTTTTTGCGTTCACCTCCATCATCCTGAACTACACCGGCAGAAGCAAATCCTATGACAGAGCTGCCATCAAAATGTCCAAGGCGAACGACCCGAAACCTGCCAAGAAATCCAAAAAAGAGCAGGCGTAAGTCTCGTACGAAACAACTGAAATGGGCCCACCTGATGACTCCAGGCGGGTCCCTTTTTTCCCTATTTTACCCGAAAGGCAGTCCACGATATGAACAACGAATTCTACGCGATGATCTCCCGCATGAAGTACATCGACCGCTGGGCGCTCATGCGCAACACCGAGTCGGAGAACCTCATGCAGCACTCCTATGAAGTGGCAGTGCTTGCCCACGCGCTCTGTGTGCTCGGGAACACCCGCTGCGGCATGGACCTCGACGCGGACCGGGCGGCAGTGGCGGCCCTGTACCACGACGCATCCGAGATCCTCACGGGCGATATGCCGACTCCGGTCAAATACTACTCGGACGAGATCCGCGAAGCCTACAAGCATGTGGAGGCCGTCGCCACGGATAAACTTCTCGACATGCTGCCCGAAGACCTGCGCCCCGCATATGCGACGGCGCTGTCGCCGGAAGACGCCGGCCTGAAGCAGATCGTGAAGGCGGCCGACAAGCTCAGCGCGCTCATCAAATGCATCGAAGAGGCAAAGGCCGGCAACAAAGAGTTCGACAAGGCATACGAGTCGACGCTCCGGTCCATCCACGCCCTCGAGTGTGAACCGGCAGAGATCTTCCTCTCCGAATTCATCGACTCCTACGGGCTGACCCTCGACCAGTTGCGGTAACATTTTTGCAACATAGCGAACACCTCCAAACGGAGGTGTTCGTTTCTTTTTTGAGAAAAAAGGGAAAACAATAGACGTTTGTATCGTTTTTTTCAAGAATTCTGGGTGAAACGGCTGCAGACCTTAACATATGAGAAAGACTTTTTGATAGTTATTTTGCAAAATATGTATTGTAATGAAAAATGCTTTTCGGGGGAAACGCAAATGTCCTATCAATCCACTTCTGTCCCGGTCGGCTCAAGACGGGAGCAGGAGCGCGCCAGGCGGCGCAGAAAAAAGGAGTGGATGACAAAAGCGCCGCTGGATATCCAGGCTTTTTACCGGGATACACTCGGCGTACAGGGAGAAGATGTCATCGAACTCTTTGCGAAACACACAAGCTTTATCTATCGAAACAAGGGAGAAGTTTTTATCCACTCCGGCGAACCGGTCACCACGGTCCGATACCTCATCAGCGGAGTGGCCCGCGGCTACGTCCTCGATGACGAGGGCAAGGACAATGTCCTCTGCTTCGGATACCGGTATGGCCGGCCGCTGCTCGGGACCGCCAGACTGACCGGCAGGACGTCTTTGTATTATGAGGCGGTCACCGACATGGAGATCCTGGAAATCCCCGCGTCTGTCGTTCTGCAGGGGATCCACATGAACCACCAAAACGCGAACGTCTATCTGCGTCTTTTGACCGAAGAGTATGATAATCAGGTAAAGATCCAGATCGCGCTCAACACCATGAGCGGTGAATCGCGATACCGCTGGTTCCTCGAGGATTATGCCGACATCGTGGGCATCGTCCCGCAGAACTATGTGGCGTCGTTCCTCGGCATCCAGCCCCAGTCCCTGTCCCGCATCAAGCGGCAGATGAAGGCAAAAGAGAAAAACGAATAACGATGCGAAACGCAGGCTGCCTGTCATAGTGACAGGCAGCTTTTTACTTGAACATTCTTAACAATTGTGTATAATAGACGAACGCCCCTTTTTTGAGGGGCATCAGGGAGAAATACACACAAACGAAAAGAGGATTCCATGACCTCCATACTGGCGCGGTCGCGCAAAACAGTCGCGGCCATCCTGCTGATCGGTTCGCTTCTGCTCCTGAGCATTGCGGGCGGCATCGTTTACACGCTTGCCGGCAACAACCCGGGCATCGCCGGAAACGGAACAGACGGACTGACCATCGACATTTACGGCGCTGCTTATCAGAATCTTGCGAAGCGGACCTCGAACGCCTATGGGCGGGGCGGCTGTACCTGGTATGCCGGAGCACGGGCTTCCGAGCTGACCGGAATGGACCTCGGGCTCCACAGCCCGAAGAACTGGTACAACAATGTCGCTCAGACCTACGGCTTCACGAAGTCGTCCAAACCCGTGTCCAAGGGATTCGCCATCTTCTCGAACCATATGGTGGTGGTCGAGCGGGTGAACGGAGATACCCTGACGATCTCGGAGGGTTCCAACCCCGGGGCGTCGGACGCGGCACACGGCTACTGTGCCATTCGCAAAGTGACGAGAAACGCGCTCGAACACAACAACTATAAGGGGCAGTCCTTCCTCGGCTACCTCGACCTCAAAGTGTCGTCCGACAACGCACCGACGTACGATTCGAAACCGGCGGACCCGAATGCCGTCTATGTGGCCCAGGGCCGCGTCGACAGACAGTGGCACGCATACCGGGGCGATGACGTCGCAACGAACTACACCGGCATCGCCTGCGGCAAACTGGGCTGGTGGCGCGTGGTGAACGGAGACGTCCGCTTCGGTGTGAAAGGAATCTACCAGAACGAACTCGGCTGGTGGTATGTGAACGACGGAAAAGTCGACTTCTCATACAACGGTGTCGAAAACAATGTCCACGGCTGGTGGAAGATCACGAACGGCGCGGTGGACTTCGGGTTCCGCGGCATTGCCGCCAATGAACACGGCAGCTGGTACCTCGAGAACGGCAAGGTCGACTTCACGAAGAGCGGCACGGTCGTCTTCGACGGGAACACGTACCGTGTGGAGAACGGCGCCGCGACGCTGCTCTAAACAACAAAAACCGTCTTTCGGAGATCCGAAAGACGGTTTTATCTTGCTTATGAAGTTGTTCAGCCCTGGCTCTCGCGTACGACGCCGCCTTCGACGACCACGTAGTGGTGGTCGGTCCCGGGCGGAGTGTAGGCGCCGCTCCAGTCAAAGTTGACCTGGCCGTCTGTGATGTACCATTTGCCGACGTTGTTCCCGGCAATGCCGTTATAGTTGAAGTCCACTTCGCCGTTGCGGATGAACCACCAGCCGAACTCGTTGACATAGACGCCGGTGCAGTCTTTGACCTTCTGGTCTCTGACATACGCGCACCATTTGCCCTTCTCGTCCATCTTGACGATGACTTCGCCGGTGTTGTACTTGCCGTTCCACTGGGCATAGGCGTCGGAACCCGCCTTGTCGTAGGGCAGGCCGTCCGCGCCGGTCGTCTGCTGGGTGTCAGACCCGCCGTTCGCCATGGTCGTGGTCTGGTCCGGTTCGCCGGCGATCTTGTTCGACGTCTCCGTGGTGGACGCGACCTTCCAGGAGATGTCGCCGTTCTGGGACTCCCGGCTCAGGGTGAACCAGGTGGCGAGAACGACGGCCGCAATGAGCGCCACAGAGAGGCCGAGGATGATGAGTCTCATCTTTCTGACCGATTCCGATGTCTTGCGTTTAGCCATAGGTGAATTCCCTCTATCTTTAAAGTGGTGATTTGGTGCAGGTGCCATATAAGTATACACGCATTTGCCCGGAAATTACAATAGTCTAGTCTTTGCGATATGGGACAAAGTGTTCAAAATGACTGTGGTAAATCGCAACAGATGCGCTATAATAGGGAGCAAGAAATAAAAGAGGGAGGGGACGGCGTTGTACCACATCGCGAGGGACCAGAGAGAGCTGAAATCGGCAGCCAAACTGTCTTCCGCGGCGGAACGGCTCCTGCTCAGCCGGGAACCGCAGAAACTGTCGGTGTCTCTGCTGAGCTCGGAGGCGGGCGTCTCCCGAACCACGTTTTACCGCCTCTTCGACGAACCGGACGATGTGCTGCAGTACACGGCGGACGAGACGTTCCGTCGGATCCTGCAGGGGTATGTCGACCTCATCGACCGTGCACAGAAGCACGATCTGTCCGTCCCGAACCCCCGCGCCTGGTATGAAGAGAGCGTTCGGAAGAACGCGGGCCTCATCGCCGGCATCATCCACAGCGGCAAGAGCGACATCCTGCGGACGGCCCACAAGAAAGCCCTCCGGGAATTCGCCCCGGTCCTGTTTCCGGACCTGGACCCCGGGACCGATGAGTTCCTGTTTTTTATTGAAATGCGAGCGGCAGTCTTCATTGCAAGTATGACCGCCTGGGTCGAGACCGGCGAGCGGGCCTCCATGGAGGACATCCGCCGGTACGCGGCCAGACAGCTGAAGTTTTTCAGCGAAGAATAAAGGAGTAAACAGACCAAATGGCAACCATTCTTGATTATCTGGCATGGAGAGGAGACCTTCCCCTGTGCGATGCGGCACCGCTCAACGAGCTCGATTATGTCGTCCTGTCGCGCTTTTCCAACCTGCCGTTTTATGATGTCTACCACACCGGAGAAGAGACCATGGGGTCGTTCTGCCGGGTGATGACACATTTCCCGAGAGAGCCGTTCCAGATCGAAGGCGATATGCCGTTCGTCGAAGCGATCGCCAAAAGCCGGCGGTTCTCCGGTCTGCGGGTGACGGACTACATCAAAGACAACCGTCCGGAACTGGAGATGCAGTTCGCCGCCGTCACCATCCACCTGCCCGGAGACATCCTGTTCCTGTCCTTCTGCGGGACAGACTCCACGCTCCTCGGCTGGAAGGAAAACCTCAACATGAGCTTCCAGAACGATGTGCCGGCGCAGTGTGCCGCGCTGTCCTATGCCGCGAACGCCATCAAGATGTACCCCGACCTCAAAGGCCTCTACATGGGCGGTCACTCGAAGGGCGGCAACCTGGCGGCTTATGCGGCCGTCTGTCTGCCGAAACAGTACCGGCACCTGGTCCTCGGCGTATTCAGCTGCGACGGCCCGGGCTTTTCGAACAGTTTCATCGCGGACCACGCCATCAGCGAAATGGCGGACCGCATGCACACATTCCTGCCGGAGGGCTCGACTGTCGGCCGCATGCTCGAACACGCCGAGTCCTATGAAGTCGTCAAGAGCACCGTCTCCAACCTCCTGCAGCACGACCTCTACACCTGGTCTGTGGAACCGCTGCAGCTCGAGCGGGCGGAGAAGTCGTCCGACGGCTCCGAGATCTTCTACAACTCGGTCCGACACCTGATCGAGGAGACGACGCCCCGTCAGCGGGAACTGGTCCTCGACGGCGTTTACACGATCGTCACCGCCAATGCGTCACGGCCGAGAGATATCCAGCAGGACTTCAGCATCCTGCTGCAGCCCCTCTACCAGCAGCTCCGGACCATGTCCCGGGAGGACTGGCAGGTCGTCACGAAGGTCTTCCGCGCGTTCCTCGACGCCTATGTCCTGGCGCTCCGGGACGTCGGCCGGTCCAAGTATGACGCCGAGATCCAGGAACTGCGGAACGCCGAGAACTTCCAGGAAGTGACCATGAAACTCCTGCGCCGCGGCATCGCCGCCTGGAACGGGAGGTCGAACTCATGAACATCCAGATCTTCGGCACGAAGAAGTCCGCCGACACCCGGAAAGCCCAGCGGTATTTTCAGGAGCGGCGCATCAAGTTCCAGTTCGTGGACCTCAGCCAGAAAGGCATGTCCAAAGGGGAGTTCGAGTCCGTCGCCCGCGTGGTCGGCGGCCAGGACGCGATGATCGACGAGAACTGCAAGGACCAGAAGACCCTGACGCTCATCAAATATCTGGTCCCCGACCAGAAGCTCGAGAAGATCCTCGAAAACCAGCAGGTCCTGAAGCAGCCCATCGTCCGCAACGGCAAACAGGCGACACTCGGCTACCAGCCGGACGTCTGGAAGACCTGGGAGTGAACGACCCGCCACAACAAACAACAAAAACCTGCAGCTCCGGCTGCAGGTTTTTCTGTTTTTCGCCCTTCGGACTGCAAAAACAATGCGGTCCCCTGGGTTTCTTCTTGTTTTTCACGCTAAACCTCTATTTTTGCTTTTTGGCGTGTTATTTTTAGCGCTTTTCTTCAGCCAAGCATCTCCGTCGAGGTCCTTTTTCACGCCAAAATACGATTTTGACGTATTAGCGTGACTTTTTTTCTTCAAATCATAGAGCAAATCATCAAATTCTCACGCTAAATCTCATATTTTTCATTTTAGCGTGACATTTTTGGACTCAGAAAGAGTCATTTGAGATAAATACTCGAAAATAATCACGCTAAAACTGGAATTATGTGATTTGACGTGACTTTTTTTCGAAAACCACCTGCTTGCACTCACAAAAAATCACGCCAAACTGATTATTTTCGAGTTTGGCGTGATTTTCTCCTTTCTAACGAGACATCTTCAGCAGGCGAGGCGGTGGACCTCCGTTTCAGGGGCGATCCACCATCGCGGCGTTGAAGAAGATGGTGTGCCACTTGGCTACATTCGGCTCCGGCTGGTCCGGGTCGACGCCCTGTTCCAGCCATTCCTGACGGGAACGGGGTTTCGGCACTTCTTCGTCGCCCGTGTCGAGCCGCATGACCTGCTGTCCCTGCCGCGTGAGGTCGTAGTCGGTCAAGTAAATGAAGTAGACATCCGGCAGGTCGTCAAATGCCACACCGTTTTGGCGATGCACCTCGTGGATCGCGTCAAAGATCGCCGCGGCTTCGCCGAGGATCGGGCCCCGCCAGTCGCAGTACAGGAAGACAAAACAGCGGCCGCGGTCGTCTTCGGCGTAGAGGACCGGCTGTGCCACCAGATGGTTCACCGGACTCGTGAACGTCTTCCCTTCTTCGATCATCATGATCTTCAGCGGTTCGCCGTTTTCACCGTAGTATTCTTTTTCGGTCAGACATACCATGAGCAGTTCGCTCATCGCCTCCGGGTCTTCCCCGTAAATGTGGCAAAACGGGATGCTGGCAAGCAACATCAGTTTTTCGAACTCTTTCTGGAGCTCTTCCGGGAGGTCTTCATGTGACTTCGGGTCGATCTCCTTCACCCGCTCCAGCCACTTCATGAATTCTTCGTTATAGTTTCTCATGGCAGGTTCACGCCTCCTCGGGTGAAACGGGGTCCGCTTTCGGTGGTTCCGCCGATGCCGGTCCTGAGGACACAGCCGTTTCCGGCGCGTCCTTTCCGGCCTGGCTCTTCTCCACCTTTTCCGCTGCCTCCCGGACTTTCTCCTGCGATGAATAGCTCATGATGCCCTCCAGATTGTCGAGGATGAAGCGCTGGGCGTTGGCATCGTAGACGTTTTTGCGGTAAGTGGTGCCATCGGCGGCGCGGCGGCTGACGTTTCGGATGCCAAGCTGCTCCCCGACCGCAGTGCTGACCCGACGTTTTTTCCCGGTCTCCCCTTCCCATTCCAGGGCGCCGATGTACTGGAGCCAGGCGGAGATCTGCCCGTAACGGACGGTCTTCATATCATAGGGAAGGACTTTGGAAATACGGTTGGCGATCGTCATGATGCCGACCGCCTCCTCCGAGATGACGATCTTTCTGCGGTCGGCATCGGAGATCTCAAAAGGCCTCGTACGGTCCGGTTCCACCCGGTTGAACCCGCCGTTGTCCATCCATGCTTCAAGCAGATTGGCGGCGAGGTTCAAGGCATTCACCAGAGCCGGATCGCGGAGCAGATGGTCTTCCGCAAGGTCATCTCCGTCAAGAGGGCTGCGGCCGGTCGCCAGGTTGCGCAGATATTTTTGTGCGGTAAAGACATCGGCCTCTTCAAAGACCATGGTCCGGCCTGCCGCTTTCTTCTTCATTGTTCATTCCTTCTTTCTATTACTTTTCTGAACGGGTGTACCGGCTGAGCGTCATCAGACTGTATCCCGCATGGTTTTTGACAAAGGCGGAACCGGTCGGCGACAGCGGCCCCGCTTCATCGAAGGTCGGCGGGATCAAAAAATCCCCCGTCTCGTCGATGTACCCCCATTTGCCGTCCTTTTTGACGGCTGCCATACCTTTCGAGAACGACAGAGCGTCTTCGAACCGGGGCTCCAGAAGAACGGTGCCGTCGAGCGTGACGAACCCCCAAAGACCGTCTTTGCAAAACGCCAGAGGGGCCTTCACTTCTTCCGGCAAGCGGATGTCATCCGCCGAAAACTCGTTGACGCGGATGCCGTTCGGGGCGTACATCGCCCACTGTTCCGGGTCGCCGGGCAGGCGGCCGAGGATCATCCCGTACTTCTGAGCGTTCCCGTAGGGGTCGGCTTTGACCGCCGTGAATTCGCAGGCGGTGACCTCCTGGAGAGACGTATCCAGCACGAAATAGGTGCCGTCTTTCCGCGCAAGGGCGTAGCCGCCCGCCAGTGGATAGGTCTCCTGAAAGTCGAATCGCACTTCTTTCAGTGTCTGATCGAGATAACCGGCCACCACCGGGGCATCCGGTTCCGGTCCGCGCTTTCGGGTCGCCGGTGCGAGACCTTCCGAGAAACTGTGCAACGACAGATAGGTCCCGTCCGGTACCAGTCGCCGCTCTCCGTTGTCGTCCACAAAGAACCACTGGTCCTGCTCCCGCACCGGGAACAGAAGGTCTTCATCGGCGGAAGCACCGAGGAAACGCCATGCTCCGGAGAGCAGTTCTTTCCCGGCAGCGGTACAGACCGCCAGGGTCTCTTCTTCCGCAACCGTTGCGGCAGATGTCCCGTCCGGCAGGCGGAACCAGGGGAAGATCTCTTGAAAAGAGAAGTAGGTCAGTTCATACCGCCCCTTCAGTTCGCGCAGGTATTCGTCCCGCTCCTTCCGCTCCGCATCTGTACCGTCGGCCTTCCCGGCTTTCTGCAGCACCGCGATGGCGGAACGCACATTCTTTTTGTTGTCGTAGGACCGCGCCTCATAAAGCCGGATCTTCAAGTCCCCCGGGTCCTGCCGCAGGACCCGTTCACACCAGGCGATGCAGCTGTTGTCCTGTCCGGTGAGGTGGTAGATCTCCGCGACACGGGCCATGCAGACAAGGTCGTTCGGCGATGCTTCCAGACAGGCCTTGTAATCCACAAGCGCTTCGTCGTAGATCTGCTTTTGGAACTTCTCGTCCGCAGCCTGCTTCCGTTCTTCCAGACCGGCGACTTCGGACTGATGCCCGTAAAACAGCAGTCCCCAGGCGGCGGCGCAGAACACCAGGAGCAGCAACCCGGCAAGGACAGCGTTCTTTCCGGCACGGGGCGTCTTTTCTTCTGCCATAACGGCTCACCCCGCTTTCATCATCCATTCAAAGACCTCCGACAGCACCGCTCCAGCCGCCAGAAACGGTGCAAAAGGCAGTGTGTCTGAGGGTTTTGCTTTTTTCACCAGTAGCAGGATCAATGCGGCGGCCAGAGAACAGAGACCGGTCAGTGCCATGCCCCGCAGGAACGGGAACAGTCCCATGGAAGCGCCGAGCGCCGCCATCAGCTTGACGTCGCCCCAGCCGAACCCGTCTCTGGTCACACCCCGGCAGAGAAGCCCTAAGCCGGTCGCGGCAAGGGCTCCTGCCAAAGAAAAGAAAATGGGTGTATATACAGCGGCATCGGCAATGGGCGAACCGGCGTCGCGATATACCGTTATGATCGTTACGAGGGTCTTCGCGGCAGCAAGGCAAAACCCTCCTGCCCCAAGGGCGTTGCACCACTTCTGAGGGATCGTCCGTGAGCGAAGATCTTCTCTGCAGATAGGGACCAGACAGAAAACAAGGAGGAGCAGAGACCCCGAATCCCAATATTTTTCGATCATTTTTTCTCAGACTCCTCCCCGTTTTTGACTAACGCTTTCTGTTCGTACCGGAGGTCTACAGAGATCCCGAACTTTTCACGAACGGCATTTGCCGTGCCCTCCAGTGCGCCTTGCATGGCGTCGTACTGCTTCACCTCTTCCGGAACGATGAGGATGAGGATCTTCCGTTCCGCCTTCACCGGTTTCACGGAAGACCCGTCCGCCAGCACGATCTCCTGCCCCAGTCCGGAAATATCTTTCCGCAGGTCTGTGGCATAACCGAACAGCGCTTTTTCTATTGAATCGACCCGTGGGGCATAGGACGTAGTGGCATAGGTGGGCAGGAACACGTTGATGGAATACACCTCCGCATAAGTCCCGGTCGCGGCGTCGTACAAGTCGATCCCCTGCCCCGGTTTCACCGGGACGCCGTACTGTTTTCCGGAGCGCACTTCGTTCGCGAAGTAGCGACCCCGGACAAAATTGTTCTCCTGCCAAATGGTGGACTCGACCGGTTTCTTCCTTGCCTCTTTCAACGCGGAATCGGTGGGCAGGAGACCATAGGTGACAGCGGCCGCCCTCTGGTGAAGGGTCTTTTGAAACAGACCAAAGGTCTGCACGTCGAGGTCATAAGTGACCGCCACTTCGATGGTCCTGCCGTCCATCAGGACCTGGGTGTCGAGGAAATCCAGCCCCTCATAGCCATCCCGCACACCCTTTTTTTTCAGCCATTCGTCCGCGTTGTCCTGCGGAAAATTCTGCTTTGTCAGCAGTTTGGCCACGGCGGGACCGGTCAGGGAGAGGTCGGAGGTCCCTTCGGGATCCCCCATCAGCTCCGCGAGTTTCGGCAGTTTCTCTTCAGCGTAGTCTTTCAGGTACTCGGTACGGCCCCAGACATAAGAGTATTGCGACAGCTCCATGGCGGTCTCGCGGAGCGCGTCCCCTATTTCCGCCTCCGTTTTGATGACGGTCAGGATCGAGATGAGCGCCATGAGGCAAGCCGTGAATACGGTCAGCGAAAGGGCGCCTTCCACGCTGTAGGAGCCGCGGTCAGAGGATGCGGATGCTTTCATAGGAAGTCTCCATATAACGCTCGCCGTCGCGGTCGCGGGACGAGTCCGGCCAGAAGTAATAGCAGTACATTCCGGGAGTGGGTCGGAAGCATCCCGCAAAGCGGTGCGTCCCTCCGTCCCGGTCGTTGTGAAGGGTCCCGCTGAGGCGATGCATCGCCCCGTCTTCATATTCTTTTTCATATTCGAACCGCACTTGAGAGCGGTAGTATTCGGTATTGAAAAACAGCTCCAGCTCCTCTGCCAGTGCCGCT
The DNA here is from genome assembly GCA_017433225.1 of Clostridia bacterium. Classification (GTDB taxonomy): domain Bacteria; phylum Bacillota; class Clostridia; order Oscillospirales; family Acutalibacteraceae; genus RUG420. The sequence goes on along the minus strand of JAFRHS010000029.1, from coordinate 40,522 downwards.
TCGACAGACGCTGTATCCGATGCGTCGTCCAGCGGCCCTGCCAGCAGGAACATGCCGTCGCCTTCATAGACTTTCCCGACATTTCCCCGGACAGACCAATCTGCCGGGACGGCGACTTCGAAGGTCGGGAAATGTGCGGTGGCCGCTGACGCGTCGCCGAACGTGACGGATGATCCATTCTCGCTCGAAGTGTCAGAAGCGCTCGATGGCACCGGCCCCGAGCCGGCAGCCCCGCTCCCCTTCGACCCGCAGGAGGTCAGGATGCAGAGGGATGTCAGGAGGCAGAGCAGACTGATCGCCCCGTGGCGAAGCAGGTCAGTACGCATAGGTCTCACGTCCTTTCACGGTGTGGGTCACGATGCCGGCGGCGCCGGACAGTTCGATCTTTCGGTATGCTTTGGCGATGGAGAACGACTTCTCTGTCTGGTGACAGTTCGCCTGCATGAGTTTTGCGGCGCGGGTCAGCATGCCCTTTTTGACGTTGTTGTTCACGAGGCCCGTGAACACAAAGATCTTAAGGTAGTCCCGGTAAGACATGGCCGTGCCGGAGTAGGAGGACAGCGCCGTGTTTCGGGACAGGGTCGTCCCGCCGCCGCTGCCGGAGCCGAGGTATTCGGAAAGCGTTTCCGCATAGCCGTCGATGGCGTCGGTCACGTCCGCCTTCAGCTCATCGCCGCCTTCCTTGAACGCGTTGTGGATGGTCTGTTCCACGCCGGAGACTTTCCGGTCCACCGCCTTTTTGACCTCCGAGAACAGGGTGGAATACGCGTCTTCGATCCCGTGGCGAATGGCATTCGCGGCCGTGGTCGCGATCGACTCGTCCAGGCTGAGAAGGCTTTTATAATTGGAGGAGACGACATCGGTCAGAGGCTCCAGCGCAACGCTGTTGAAAGCCGCTTTCGCCGCGGCATATCCGGCGGAACCGTTGTCCGCGCTGTCGACGGCCGACGCCAGCATCGACCGGACTTCCTCCCGGGTAACCGATTCCCTCGACTTGTCGCCGATGAGCGTGGTGATCTTCGCCTCCACCGGGGTCAGGATCAGGTTCGTCAGAGACTCCACCGCCCCTTCGGTCGTCTCCCGGAAGTAGCTGAGGGCGATGTCGCGCACCTCTTCGATCTTGTCGTCTGCCGCCTTTTCGATCTTTGCGTAGACGTCATCGATGGTGTGACTGGCCAGAGAGACGGCGCCTTCCCGCAGTTTGTTCGAGATGCCGGACAGGCCGAGCGTCCAGGTGGCGGCGTTCTTGTAAAGCGGGACCGTCCCGCCTTTCAAAAGCGTCGCAACATCGCTCACGGATTCCGCCATCGCCCAGGCTCCGAGAATGAGATTCTGAGCGACCGCCACCCCGGCGCCGGTCCATGCCGCCACCGCCGTCGCCACGGACAGAGCTTCCGCCCGCATCCTCGCGTTGGAAAAGGCATAGATAGAGTTGAACAGCACGCGGATGGCAAACAGGAGATCTGCGGCCAGGTGGACATTCGCCGGGAGGTAGTCCTGCCCAAACAGCAGGTACTCTGCCTCGCCTTTGAACAGCGGCCCGGCCTTGAGGTCGGCGCCCGCCAGCGTTTTGGCGGAGTCCTCGCTGGTATAGCAGCTGAAACTCTCTGTCAGGAACTCTTCCACATAGCTGTCAGACAGAAGACTGTCCGTACTGCCGGTCAGATGCCGGAAAAAGGTCCGAAGGCCGCTCATCTGAGACTGGACGCTCCCGCCGCTGTCCGAAGGGACATTGGCAGCTGAACTCCCCACCGCGTCGATCGCCGACGCCGCTGCGCTGCCCACGGCACTGGAGACATACCGGTCCGGGACCCCCGATACCAGCGTCGTGCGGTCGGCATCCTTGAACGCTTCCAGAGCCTCCTTCACCGAACGCTTCTCGTCTTTTTCCGGGTCCGAACTGTCTTTCGTCCGGCTTCCGGCGATGTACCCGTAGAGCGCGTCGTCCTGGTAGGAAAGGTTCGGCGGCTCCGGGTCTCTGATGGACGCCGGGTCAACCAATCCCTGCGGGACTTCCCCGCCGGCGGCCGCCGCCTCTTCCGCCGCTTTCAGCGCTTCTTCTGCTGCTTTCCGGTCTTCCCCGGCCTTCTTTTTGGCGGCGTTGTAGTCATCGATGGCGGCAAGGTCGGCGTTCAGTTTGTCCCGCAAGGCCGCGACCCCTTCTTCGTTCAGGACCCCTGCCGTCGCTTTATAGTCGCCGGCGAGCAGAGACCTCGCTTCGCCCTCCGGCATCTGGTCAAGGGCATTCTTCCAGGCATCCGCCGACCGGTCGGTCTTCTTCACCTGGGAAGACAGCTTGTCGAGGCCGCCGAGGATGGACTTCACGGCAGACTCCTGTGCGCCGGGGTCGAAGCCTTCCGCCCCCGCCGGCAGTCCGTCCGCCAGTTTGGTCAGCTGTTTGCTGACGCCGGAGAGGTCGTCGTAGTAATCCTGACTTTTCGACAGGGCTTCCGAGGCCTCGCGGATGTGCTGGAACGCCCCGATCCGCTGACTCACGCCCCGGGCAAACCGGTACGGACCGCGGTACTTCATGTACCCGGTCACAGTCCGTTCGAGCACTGCCGGCCTGGCCAGCGATGCCTCAGACGGGAAGGAGACGGAAAACTCTTTCGTCCCCGTGTTGATGTAATTGTCAAAGGCCCCGTCTCCCGTTGCCTCTCCGGCATCGATCGTGCCGGAAAACACAGCAGTCAGTTCGTTTTCATAAGCTTCCTGAGACTTCGCCATGGCAAAGAGCCCGTACCAGTCTTTCAACGCTTCGTCGTAGTCGTTCAGCGCCGCATTCCCGGTCAGGTTCAGTGCGCTCTCCAGCCGGGAGCGGGCTGCAGCGGCCCGCCCGGCATCGATGGCAAGATATGTGCCGCTGAACAGCGGCATCAGGATGAGGACGAGGAACAGGGAGATGGATCCCCTCAGGGTCTGATGGTTCATCACAGGTACTCCTTGTCCATCTTGATATATCGGCCGAACCTCTGCTCGAGGAACTGTTTCAGCCCTGTGTCCTCTGCAAGGTCTTCCGCCAGGTCGACCGTTTCCGCGAATTCGGTCGGTTTGCGCAACGCCCGCTCCGACCGGACGGAAAACAGCCGTTTTCCCCGGAAGGAGCAGGTTGCGCCTGCAACGATGCGGCTGCCGACGGCGTTCTCTTCGAGGACGGATGAGAACTTCAGCCCCGGCAGGACCTGCATCGCGGTCAGCTTTTTCTCCATGTCGCCGGCGCAGTCAGACAGGACTTCGGCGTCGAGACTGTGGGTGGACAACTGCCAGTAGAGCCGGTCTCCGCCCACGTAACGCGTTGCCGTTTCGACCGCATCCTCCGTCACATGGAATGCATAGACATGGAAAAAGAGCAGGAACGTAAGGTACATGAGTCCCACCACCGTCAGCAGGACGATCGGGAACACATAAGAAAACTCGATGACCTGGGCGGAGCCCCGGTCCCGCTCCGAAGAACTCTTCTCAGAGTTCCATGCCGCTGCGGATCTTTTCAAACATCTTCGTAACAATGTCGGTCATCTCACTTCGGAAGATCGCCACGAGAGCGATGACGACGATGATGATGAGCACCATCGCCACGATATTGATCTCGCCGGTGTTGCCGGCCGCTGCCGCCGCCGCGGTCTTCACCGTGAATCGCCGCACCTTTTCGGTCAGGGCGATCCACCAGTTCCATAGAAATACGAGCAGTTTCATAACACGTCTCCTTTCCCCGTCTCCGGGTCTCAAAACAGATTGCGGAATGCCGGCACGATGATGATGAGCAGGATGCCGACAAACATGAACATGGTAGGGAGCAACAGTTTCTGCTCCGCCAGTTCTCCCTGGGTCCGGGCGGAGTTCTTTCGGTCGGTCCAGGCATTGGCCGCCATTTCCGCAAGTGTTCGCGGAAAGTCCGGTCCGCCTTTGACCAGATTCTGTTTGTACAGAGAGACGAACTTCTTCATCTCTCTGAGCGGTGCCCGGGTGCTCAGGGTGTCCAGCGCCTCGTCGATCGGCATGCCGTTCTTCACACTCTCCGTCACCCGCTGCATCTCCTGAAACAGAAGCCCGTTCGAGGAGACCGCCACCCGGTCGAATGCTTCCCCGGCGGTGATGCCCACATTCACCATGAGAGACATCTCCGTCAGCATGGAAGGGTACTGGGTCTCCAGTTCGGCGTGCCGTTTCCGCACCGTGGTGTCGAGCCAGTAGTCGAAGTACAGGCAGAGCCCGGCGAGCAGGACCAGTTCGAGGCTGCCGAGCAGCACATCGCCCGTGACCGCCAGCATCAGCAGAAGGAGCGGGAGCAGGAGCAGCAGGTAGGTATATCCTGCATCCATCGCCTGCCGCCGGATGCGCTCGGCTTCTCCGGGCGAGTACAGTTCGAGGAGTTTGCGGTACCGGTCCCGGGAACTCCGGTCTTTCCTCTTCAGCCGTTTGCGCAGGCGGCGGCCCGCAGGGAACAGCGACTCCAGAAAAAACACCGGAAGGCCCGTGACATCGATCTTGTCGTTGCGGGCGCGGAACAGAAGAGAGGCCGAACAGATCGACAGCAGGGTCGCCAGCACCATCAGCCCGACGCGCAGCCAGTAAGTCATGTGCCCGCTCCTTTCTGTTCAAACCCGAATGTCGACGATCTTCCTGCCCAGCCAGTACGAGCCCCCGAAGATGCCGAGAGCGATCGTGTTCACCAGCATGGAGGACGAGTCGTCCGTAATGATCCCTCCCCCGAGCACCCGCAGAGACGCGAGGATGACGAGCGGCATGAGGACCATGATGTTCAGTTCGTTTTTCGGTCCGGTCAGCACCGTCTGGATCTCCTGTTCGATGGCGATCTTCTCGATGATCATGTTCCGGGTGTCTCCGACGATGTGCTTCAGGTTCCCGCCCGCCGTACTGCAGATCTGGTAGATCTCCCCGAACGTCCGCACGCTCGAGCAGTCCGTCTCCTCTGCCATTTCCCGGAGCAGGTCCGGGATGGAACGCCCGTTTTTGAGGCCTTCCGTCAATCGCCCCGAGGCATACCGGATGGGCGCGCCCTTTTCGTAGAGTTCCTTCATGTCGTCGTCCGCCGTCAGGAACGACTCGTAGCCGTTACGGCCGACCGCGAGGGAGGTGGCGATGGAGTCGAGGTAGTCGCAGAACTGGTCGAGGAAATCCCGTTTCCGCTTTTCCACCTTGTGACGCACCCAGGCGCCGCGGAAGTACCAGCCGAACAGGATGGCGAGCACCAGTTCCGGTACCGGATGTCCAAAGAGCAGGAACCCTGTTGCGAGACCGCCCGCAAAGCCTCCGAGGAAACCGACCGACAGGTCCTGTACCCCGTAGGTCTTTCCACAGTAGGTCTCAAAAGAAAAAGTAGGGATCGTTCGGGTCCGGTTCTTCGAGGGGGAGCTCTCCGTCGGGGTCTGCCCGTCTGAGGCGGACCGTACGCGGATGCGGGGTCGTTTCATGTCCGTATACCTCCTGTTTCCAGGTATGGATGAGTTCGTTTCCGGTGGGGACCAGCGCCCCTTCTCTCTGTTCATAGAGGCGATTCAGGATGATCTCCTCGTCCTCGAGCCCCGCGACTTCCGTGATCTCGAGGACCACTCTCCGCCGGGTCGAAAGGCGGCCGAGGTGAACGATGAGGTCGATGCTGGACGCGATGTTTCTCCGCACCGCCGGGAGCGGCAGACCGGAGCTGCCGGTCATGACCATCGTCTCAAGCCTGCGGAGCATGTCTTCACAGGAGTTGGCGTGACCGGTGGAAAGCGAGCCGTCGTGGCCGGTGTTCATGGCACCGAGCATGTCGAGTGCCTCTTCTCCCCGGACTTCGCCGACGATGATGCGTTCCGGCCGCATGCGCAGAGACGTCCGGATGAGGTCCCGGATGGTGATCTCTCCGCTGCCTGCCGTATTGGAATTGCGTGTTTCCAGCCGCACCAGATTGTCGATCCCGGTCAGCTGCAGTTCCGCACTGTCTTCGATGGTGATGATGCGCTCTCGTTTCGGGATATAATCGGAAAGCGCGTTCAAAAAGGTAGTCTTTCCGGAGCTCGTGCCGCCGCTGATGAAGATGTTGTATTTCGCCTTCACCAGCCGCTCGAGGAACTCCGCCGCCTCTTCGCTGAGGGTCCCGTATTCGACGAGGGTCCTCATGGTGATCCGGTCTTTCGGGAACCGCCGGATGGTGACCACCGGCGTCTCGATGGAAGCCGGAGGCAGGACCACATTGACCCGTTCTCCGCCGGGGAGCCGGGTATCCACGATGGGGTTGGCCCGGTTCACCTCCCGGCCGGCACCTGCAACGATCCGCTGGATGATGTCCTCCAGTTCCTTTTCACTGGAAAAGGTCCGGGGGGACCGCTCGACCACACCGTTCCGTTCCACAAACAAAACGTCCCAGGCGTTGATCATGATCTCCGACACCGTGTCGTCGTTCAGGTACTCTTCCAGGATGCCGAGCCCGCGAAAGTTGCCGTACAGCGTATCGACGAAGCGGCTCAGTTCCTCTGCGGAAAAGTCATGTTCCGGGTTCTGCCGCAGAAGGATCTTCCGGATGAGCGTCCGAAGGGACTCGTCGTCCATCGCCGAAAGGCCCTCCGTCAGATAGAGTTCCCGCCGGACCCGGCGCAGAACATCCTGTTCCCTGAAGGTCTCTTCCATGTCAGCCTCCCTGCTTTGTGAGCCGTTCGTAGAGCCGCTCCATGGACGGCGCGACTGCCAGTTCCGCGATCAGGTCTTCGGTGTCCGTGACACCGAGTTCTCCCATGCCGCCCAGTTTTACCGGGACTTCGGACTGCAGCACTTCGCTCGTTCCCTGACGGAACCGGTTGTACATCAGGCAGGTCTTTTCGTAGAGTTCGATCGTGTCCCCGGCACACAGGTCCGGCAGCACGTCGAGCAGCAGCCCGGTTTTCCGGTTGGCGATCTGTGTCCCGTTGCTCACCAGCACGGCGCAGTCTGCCGACAGGAACGGCAGAACGATCCGCTCCGTGGCATCGAACCCGAGATCCAGCACGATGATGGTGCATTTATGGCTCTCTTTGATGAGGTCGAGGACCGTAACGATCTCCTCTCCGGTCAGGTCGAACAGGACAGCCGGGCTCCTGGGCGGCGGAATGGTCACCAGCCCTTCTTCGTCGAACTTGAGCGTCCGCTCCAGTACGGCGTCCGGCGCATACCGGCGTCCCCGGACAGAGAGGACCACATCTTCGAGTGTATAGAGGCCGTCTGCCGGGTCGACGGAGGCGTTCGGAAATGTCTGCAGGTCCAGGAACAGGACCCGCCGGTTGTGCCGGCGGCAGCATTCCGCGAATGCGCGGGCCGCCGTTGACGTCCCGGTCCCGCCCGCGGCAGACGTGAACAGCACGACTTTGCAGTCTGTTTTCTTCCCGGGCTTCACTCCCCCCGGCGCACCTTTTTCGGCGGCCTTGTCTACAAAGCCGGGAAGTGCAGACGCCTCCTTGACAATGAGATCGTGCCATTCCGCCACACTGCGGAAACGGCAGAGAACGGGGATGTCTCCCAGAGGGTCTTCGCCGGCGTGTTCCGGCCGGTTCTGCCAGTCCTTTTCGTCCTGTTTCCGATCGGCGAGGCGGGCGAAATAAGCGGTCTTGGGCAGCCCTTTCGTCGGAAGGTCCGAGGAGGAAAGCCCTTCCGGTTCGAGAAGGACGACCCTGACCCGGAACCGGTCCACCGCTTTCAGCGCTTTGGACAGTGTGGGAAACAGATAGACTTCGATCTCTTCCGAATACTGTTCGTTCATCGCCGCGTGGAACCGTTCAAAGAATTCCCGGTTGCCGTCTGTGATGCCGACCCGAATGCTCATCTGTTCCACCTCGCTTCCTGCCGTTTCTCTCCCCACTTTGGCATCGGAAAAAGTGCAACACAAGGATTATTTTGGGAGCGGTCGCGATATACGTGCGAACGGTCGTTATGGCCCCGTCAAATGCGTAATTGCAGATAATATACATTCGTATCGACCGGAAGAACGGCGGACGAAAACAAACAAAAAAGCCCCCTCGGAGACTGTGTTTTCACAGTACCCGAGGGGGCCGTTTTTCATGATTCGATTGTTGGAACGGGAGACTTACTCCTCGTCGAGCGGGATCCGCACTCCGCGGGGTTTGTTCGCCCAGATGGACGCACCCAGAACAAAACCTGCTAAGCCTGCCCCCAGAACAGAAGAAACAACAATAATTGCAATGGTAGCCTTTTTGACCGTTTTCATTTATGGAACCTCCATTAGAAATCTCTAGAAGTATTGTACCACAGATCCGTTTCAACGTCGCCCTATCTTCCCAGGGGGGGTTCGCCGTTTTCCGCGGCGGAGCCGATAAAGGAAAGCGGTCGAACAGGAAGAAACAAGGAGCGTCGCGAAGCGCTCCAAGCGAGCGAGGCGACTATGTTTCTGACCGTACGTCCCAAAGGGACAGCCCCGAAAGGAAGATAGGCGAGGTTGAAACAAGAAAAGGCCCACACCTACTGGTGTGGACCTTTTCTTATGTCGGCGTCGCCCTATTTTTCCAGGGGGCTGCCCCCCAAGTATTTTCGGCACTGATGAGCTTAACTGCCGTGTTCGGGATGGGAACGGGTGGACCCTCATCGCTATAGACACCGACTGGTGTGTTCCGTGCGGAACGCTACATAGTATAACAGACGGGTTTACACATTGCAAGAACTTTTTTTATTTTTTTTGAGCCGGGGTAAATCGCCCAAAAAGGTAGAGGCGACGGCTGAGAGGTGAAACCGTTTTCAGAAACCGGAAAAGTAGGCATTTGTGAAAAGTAACAAAAAAGTATTTCCGTGATGTTTTATCTTTGGGCAAAACTTATACTGACAAGGTACAAATATATTAATATATCACATGGCATAATAGAAATCAATATTTTTTCTGCAGTTTTCTTGTAAACCGAAAACTTCTGTATTATAATGATATTAATGTTATTGTAGGGCAGTCCCGCTGTACAGCGTCTTTGCACATCCTCACGCCGCAATAACAACCCCGACCCATTCTCGTTTTGAAGCATTATTGGAGGAAACTATGCCAGCAGATTTACATTGCCACACCCGCCTGTCCGACGGGTCCCTGGGCATTGAAGACCTCATCCTGCTCGCGAGCCGCAGCGGGATCGACACCATTGCCATCACTGACCACGACTGTCAGGCCGGCACGGTGCGCGGGAAGATCATCGGAAAACGCCACGGCGTCGAAGTCATCCCGGGTGTCGAACTCTCGTCCTACGACCCCGAACACGACATGAACATTTCCATCCTCTGCTACCTCGCGGAGAACCCGAACCGTCTCGAAGGCCTCTGCCGGAAAAACTCTCTGGCGCGCCGGAAAGCGTCTCAGCTGATGGTCGTCAAGGCCTCGCAGCGCTTCCCCATCTCTTCCGAGCTCGTCCTGAAATGCGCCTCCGGTTCGACCAACATCTACAAACAGCACATCATGCACGCCCTCATGGAGTGCGGCTACACCACGGACTTCTATGGCGATTTACATGACCAGCTCTTCGACCCGAAGAGTGAAGACAACATCCTTGTCCAGCCGAAGTATCCGGAGCCGAAGGAAGTCATCGATGCCATCCACGAAGCGGGCGGCGTCGCCATCGTCGCGCACCCCGGCCGGTCCGGCATCCTCGAAGTCCTCGACGAACTCGTCGAATTGGGCCTCGACGGCATCGAAGTCTGGACTCCCGAAAACACCGAGGAGCAGACCCAGGCGTTCTTCGACTATGCCAAGAAGAACAACCTGCTCATGACCGGCGGTTCCGATTTCCACGGTCTGTACAGCAGAAAGGCGAACACCATCGCATCCTACAGCACTCCGGACGAAAACCTGGCTGCGCTCAAGACCTTCCAGGCGAGACAGCGCAGAGCCCGACGCAAAGCAGAGGCGGAAGCCGCCAAAGCGGCCGCCGCAGCCGCTGCCGGCGAAGAATAAGGAGAACCATTTCATGTCCTACAAAGAAGACAGCGACATCAAGATCTTCAGCGGCTCTCAGGCCGATGCCGACGAAGACTTCCTTCGTCAGATCGAAGCGCTGGATCACCACCGCCACAACGGAAACATCGAAAAAGCCCGCCAGCTGGGCCGGAACCTCTATGAACTCGTCAAAGAAGACGCGGGGCGCGAAAAAGACGTCGACCCCGACTTCAAAGAGGGCAAGATGCCGGTCAAAGCCGGTGTCCTCGCCATGTTCACGGCTGAGGCGGCGCTCAACATGTACCTTCCGTCGACGCAGCTGTCCACCATCGCCATCGCGGAACTCCACCGGCTCCTCGCCAAGATCAACTCCCCGGTCTATGAGAAGATCCTCGAGAGCCCGGCCTATTCCTTCTATTACCTGTGCCTCCGCAAAGGCGGCGACGACGCCATCGAAGAAATCGGCAGAGCGTTCTCCGAACACTGCCGCCACGAGGGCGAAGAAAAGTACGTCCGGTATGGCCGCTACATCTACGAAGTGGTCACGAAGGAAGTCCAAAAGCAGATCGCGCTCATGGATTTCGCCGACTGACCAGTATATAAGTTTTCTAAAACCAGTTGCACCCGCAACTGGTTTTTCTTTTGTCCCGTCAAACCCGTTTGTCACATTGCACAGTGCCCGGCGGGAATTTTTGGGGGTTTCGCCGAGGGGTTTCTCATTGCGATTTGTCTGTAAAACTCTTATATTGAAATTGTGATGAAATCGATTGCAAAATCGTGGAATCGTTATCGGTCCGAACGGACTGTCAGGAGAGTGATCATTTTATGGCAAATGCTGCGAGAAACATCGATATCGTGACCGTCGGTGAAGTCCTCATCGACCTCACCCAGACCGGTGTCGACGAGAGAGGCGTCCGCACTCTGGCCGCCAATCCCGGCGGTGCCCCGGCCAACGTGGCGGTGGCCGCGTCTCGGCTCGGGACGAAGACCGCCTTCGTCGGCTGCATCGGCACCGACGCGTTTGGCGACAGCCTGAGAGAGACGCTCGAGAAAGACGGCGTCGACACGACGGGGCTCATCGCCCACGAGACCATCCCGACGACACTGGCCGTCGTCACCGTCAACCCCGACGGCGAGCGGAGCTTTACGTTCTACCGCCGGCCAGGCGCGGACATCTGCCTCGAGCGCTCCGCCATCCCGGAGGGCCTCATCGCGGACGCGCCCATCCTGCACTTCGGCAGCGTCAGCCTGACGGACGATCCGGCCCGGACCGCCACGCTCGAAGCGGCAAAGGACGCGAAGGCAGCCGGCGCCATCATCACCTATGACCCGAACTACCGACCCGCGCTGTGGATGTCCGAAGAGGACGCCATCCGGTGGATGCGCGCCCCGCTCGACATGGTCGACGTCCTGAAGATCTCCGACGAGGAGACTGCCCTGCTCTCCGGCTATGAAGCGCCGGACGCGGCGGCTGAGGCACTGACCGACCAGGGCATCCGGCTCGTCCTCGTCACACTCGGACCGGACGGCGTCTACTACCGGTACCAGCCGGAAGACGGCGAAGCCCTCACCGGCACGGTGCCCGGCTTCCAGGTCACCGTCGCCGACACGAACGGCGCGGGCGACACCTTCTTCGGCGCGTTCCTGTCGAAGCTCAGCCAGAGAGAAAACGGCCTCGACGATTTCGAAGCCGATGAACTCGAAGCAGACCTGACCTTCGCGAACCGGGCCGCGTCTCTGACCACCAGCAAACCCGGCGCCATCCCGGCCATGCCGACGCTCGAAGAAGTGGAGGCTGCACTGTGAGCAAAAAGAACGACCTCATCTTCGCAGAGCGCCTCGCCGCCGCGGAAGACGAGCTGAAATGGCTCTACATGGAGCTCTATGATGACGAAGAAGCTTACGACTACTTCCTCACCATGCTGAAGGACAACTTCGACCATCGGAAACCCGCGCTCAAGAAGCTCGACGAACAGCGTCTCGCGGAGCCGGACTGGTACAAGCGCCGGGACCTCCTCGGCATGCTCATGTACGTCCAGGCCTTCGGCCGCGACGGAAAAGAGTGGAACGGCACTCTCGCCGGTGTGCGGAAGCACCTCGACTATCTCCGGGAGACGGGCATCAACTACCTGCACCTCATGCCGATCCTCGAGAGCCCGGAAGGGCGCAGCGACGGCGGCTACGCGGTCTCGGACTTCTGCGCCGTCGACCCGAAACTCGGCACCATGAAAGACCTCGAAGGCCTGGCCGACGACTGCCGGAAGAACGGCATGTCCCTCTGCCTCGACTTCGTCATGAACCACACGAGCGAGGACCACGCCTGGGCGAAGGCCGCCCGCGCCGGAGATCCGCTCGCCCAGTCCCGGTACTTCTTCTACGACAACTGGGACATCCCGAACGAATACGAAAAGACGGTCCCGGAGGTCTTCCCGCAGACCGCGCCCGGCAACTTCTCCTGGTGTGAAGAACTGGGCAAAGTGGTCATGACGACCTTCTATCCGTACCAGTGGGACCTCAACTACAAAAACCCGATCGTCCTGAACGACATGACGGACAACATGCTCTTCCTCTGCAACCGGGGCGTGGACGTCATCCGTCTCGACGCGGTCCCCTACATCTGGAAAGAGCTCGGCACCCGCTCCCGGAACCTGCCGGAAGTCCACAAGCTCGTGCGTCTCATGCACCTCGCGGCGGACATCGTCTGCCCGGGCACCCTGCTCCTCGGCGAAGTCGTCATGGAGCCCTCAAAAGTGGTCCCCTACTTCGGCACCGTGGAGAAGCCGGAATGCCAGATGCTCTACAACGTGACCACCATGGCCAGCACCTGGCACACGGTCGCCACCCGTGACGTGCACCTGCTCCGCCACCAGCTGGACACTGTCTTCGAACTGCCGCACCAGTACACCTTCTTAAACTACCTCCGGTGCCACGACGACATCGGCTGGGGCCTCGACTTCGACTTCCTCGGGAAGTTCGGCATGACGGAGGTCCCCCACAAGAAGTACCTCAACGACTACTTCCGCGGCATCTGGCCCGGCAGCAACGCGAGAGGCGAGCTCTACAACGACGACCCGAAACTGGGCGATGCACGGCTCTGCGGCACGACCGCCTCCCTGCTCGGTCTCGAACCCGCACTCGAGAGCGGTGAAGAGGAGTGGATCGCCCACGTGGTGGGCGCCATCGAATCGCTCCACGCCTTCCTGCTGACACAGAGCGGCATCCCGGTCCTGTACTCGGGCGATGAACTGGCCCTCACCAACGACTGGTCCTACCATGATGACCCCCTCAAGGCGGACGACTCCCGCTATCTCCACCGGGGCAACTTCGACTGGGAGAAAGCGGCAAATCGCCACAACACGGACACCCCGGAGGGGCGGGTCTACGAGAAACTGCGGACCCTTGAGCGCATCCGCGCGGACCACGAAGTCTTCGACGCCGACGCGGACGTCTGGACTCTGGAGCCGAACAACGACCACATCCTCGGGGTCGGGCGGTTCCACGGAAAGGAAAAGCTGCTGGCCCTGTTCAACTTCGACCAGGACCCTCAGACTGCCTGGCTGCCGGAGGGCGAGACCTATGTGGATCTCCTCACCGGCGACGAAGTGAAAGCCGACGTCATCACCCTGCGCGGCTGCGGCTTCCGGTGGCTTCTGAAAACGTATTAACAGTCCCCTGTTGAAGGAGAATGAACATGACATTACGCGAGATCGCGGAACTGGCCGGCGTCTCCCCGTCGGCGGTCAGCCGTTACCTGAACGGAGGCTCCCTCAGCGCCGCGAAGTATGAGGCGATCGACAAAGTCATCAAAGAGACCGGTTACGTCCCGAACCAGGTCGCCCACGACCTTCGGACCGGCCGGGTGCGGCAGGTCGGCATCCTCGTGCCGAAGATCCACTCCAAGTCCGTCTCCCAGGTCGTCGAGGGCGCCCACGAAGTGCTCGCGAAGGCCGGCTACATGACGGTCCTCGGCAGCCTCGAACACGCGCCGGAGTCGGTCGGGCAGTACCTCGAGTGGATGCAGGCGTACCATATGGCCGGCGCCATCGTCATGGCGGCGAACGATGCGGACGTGCGCAACGGCACCTTCCAAAACTGCGGCATCCCCCTCGTCGTCACCGGTCAGCACTTCAAGGACTTCAACTGTGTCTACCACGACGACTGGGGTGCAGCGAAAGACCTCACGAACCTGCTATTGAAGCGCGGCCGCACCCGCATCGGCTGCATTTCCGGTCCGAAGACCGACCCTGCCGTCGGCATCAACCGCATCGAGGGTGTCAAGGCGGCGCTCTGGGAAGCGGGCTTCACGCCGGCTCCGCCCACCGTCGTCTCGGACTTCCACATGGCGAGCGGCTATGAGGCGATGAAGCAGCTCCTCGCCGACCGGCCCGACATCGACGGCGTCTTCTGCGCCACGGACTCAATGGGCCAGGGCGCGATGATGGCGCTGAAGGAAGCCGGCAAAAAGGTGCCGGAAGACGTGTCTGTCGTCGCGTTCGGCAACGACTGGGCGAACCTGGTCTCCTCCCCGCAGCTGACGACCGCGGAACTGTACCAGACCCAGTGCGGCAGAGACGCCGCGGCCATCCTCCTCGACATCCTCGATAAGGGGTCGGACCCGGAGTACACGAGACAGATCAAACTGGGTTACCGGATCGTAGAGCGTGGTTCGGTTTGAAAACGAATTCAATGGGGATTCGCCCATAAATCGCCCCCAAAAGCACGCAGGCGTACACAATGCAATGGGCGATTTAGCCAAATCAAAGGGTAAATCCTTAGGTATTGTGCAATCTTTACAAACATGCTTTGTAAGGTTTATAGTTATAATGTAATAGGGAACATTGAAATCGGTTTCAATAATCAGTGTTTTCAAGTTTTGAGAGAAGTAAAGGAGATGTGTTTATGGCTCTCGACTACAGAAAGTGTGCGGAGGAGATCGCGGCCCTCATCGGCGGCGGCGAAAACGTAGTATCCGCAGCACACTGTGCCACCCGGCTTCGCCTGGTCATTGCCGACAACGACAAAGTCCAGACCGAGAAGCTGGAAGAAGTAGAAGGCGTCCAGGGACTGTTCGAGTCCAACGGACAGCTTCAGCTCATCATCGGCACCGGCACCGTCAACAAAGTGTACGATGAATTCCTGTCGGTCACCGGCGCGTCCGCCGCAACCAAGGAAGATGTCAAGGCAGCTGCCGCTTCCAAGATGCCCATCTGGAAGAAGATGCTGAAATCCCTCGGCGACGTCTTCGTCCCCATCCTTCCCGCCATCGTTGCTTCCGGTCTTATGATGGGTCTTGTCGAGTTCCTCGGCAAAGCCATCCCCGCATTCAACGATTCCGCCTGGTTCCAGTTCCTGGACACCGTATCCAACACCGCATTCACCTTCCTGCCCGCGCTCGTCGCCATTTCCGCGGCCCGCGTCTTCGGCGGAAACCTGTTCCTGGGCGCCGTCATCGGTATGCTCATGATCCACCCCGGCCTCGTCAACGCGTGGAACATCGCGGATGGCTATGATACCTGGGCCCTCTTCGGCAATCTGAAGATCCTTGGCTGGCAGGTCTTCTCCATCCCGGCCCACGGCTATCAGGGCCACGTCATCCCGGTCATCATCGCGGTATGGCTCATGTCCCAGCTCGAGAAATGGCTGCATAAGCACGTACCTGAGACATTTGACCTGTTCGTGGTGCCGCTGACCACGGTCCTCTGCACCGCGTTCATCACCCTCACGGTCATCGGTCCGGTCTTCGCTCTCGTCGAGACCTGGATCCTCGCCTTCGCGAAATGGCTCATCACCGTCGGCTACGGCATCGGCGCATTCCTCATGGGCGCCATCTACCCGGTCACCGTCGTCTTTGGTCTCCACCATATGTACAACATCATCGAAGCAGGTATGCTTGGTGAAACCGGCCTCAACATCTGGATGCCCATCGCCTCCGCCGCCAACTTCGCTCAGTTCGGCGCCTGTCTTGCCGTTGCGGTCAAGGCCCATAAGAAAAAGACCCGCGCGGTCGCTTTCCCGGCCTCTCTTTCCGCATCCCTCGGCATCACCGAGCCGGCCATCTTCGGTATCAACTTCCGGTTCATGAAACCCTTCGTCTGCGGTATGATCGGCGGCGCCGTCGGTGCGTTCTTCGCATCCATCTACGGCACCCTCACCGGCAATACCCTCGGCGCCACCGCTTACGGTGTCACCGGTATCCCGGGCTTCCTGACCATCAACCATCCGCTGGTTTACACCATTGAACTGCTCATCGCCGCCGGCGTTGCCTTCGCCCTGACCACCGTTGTCTGGAAAGAAGACGCTGTCTCCAAGAAAGAGCAGAAAGCGCTCGACGAGATGGCCGCTCAGGCTCCTCAGACCGAGCTTCCCGTCATCACCTGTGAAGCGGGCGACATCAACGCTCCCGTCAAGGGCAACGCGGTCCCCTACACCGAGATCCCCGATCCGACCTTCGCGTCCGGCATCCTCGGCACCGGCGTCGGCATCAACCCCGTCGGCGAGACCGTCTTCGCTCCGTATGACGGCACCATCTCTTCTGTTGCAGACTCCAAGCACGCCATCGGCATCACCGGTGCCGGCGACATGGAACTGCTCATCCACGTCGGCGTCGACACCGTCGAAATGAACGGTGACGGCTTCGAGTGCCTCGTCAAGACCGGCGACGAAGTCAAGGCCGGCCAGCCCCTCATGAAGTTCGACCGCGCAAAGATCGCCGCAGCCGGACATCCCGACATGGTCGTCGTTCTTCTCACCAACGCGGACGACTATGACTCCGTCGATATCCATCCGGAAGCCGAGCAGGAAGGCGACGCTGTCGCTGCCCCCGCCGAAGCTCCCGCCATGGCGTAATACGAACCACAGAACCATCATTTCAGGAGGTTATTTATCATGAAACAGTTCAGCTACACCATCACCGATCCCATCGGCATCCACGCCCGTCCCGCCGGCATGCTGGCTCAGCTCGCCAAATCCTTCGCTGACACCGCTGTCACCTTCACCAAGGGCGACCAGACCGTCAAAGCCACCCAGCTCATGAAGCTCATGAACCTCGGCGTCAAAGCCGGTGACGAAGTCACCATCGGCGTCGAAGGCGGCGACGAAGACGCGGCTCTTGCTGCTCTTGAAGCATTCATGAAAGAGAATCTGTAAATCGCCCCAGAAAAGGAGGCAACCCTATGATCTTATTACAGGGAAAAGGCGTTTCCAAAGGCATTGCGGAAGGCCCTCTCTATTTCCTTCAGAAACCGGACACCACCATCGTGAAAGAGACCGGTAAGGACATCGAAGCCGAGAAAGCGCGCATCGCCGAAGCGAAGGAGAAATCCGCCGCTCAGCTGCTTGCCCTCGCGGAAAAGTGCCGCGAAGAGGCCGGTGACGACGCCGCGTTCGTCTTCGAGACCCACGCCATGTTCCTCGACGATGACGACTATGTCGAAGGCATCAACGACTGCCTTGCGTCCGAACAGTGCAACGCCGAATACGCCGTTCGCACCGCCGGCGACACCTTCGCCGCCATGTTCGCCGCCATGGACGACGCTTACATGAGCGCCCGTGCCGCGGACATCAAAGACATCACCCAGAGACTGCTCAACAACCTGATGGGCATCGTGGAGGGCGGCATCGACTCCGACGTCCCCGTCATCCTCTGCGCAGACGACCTCGCGCCGTCCGAGACCCTTCAGCTCGACAAGTCTCTCATCCTGGGCTTCGCGCTCCAGGGCGGTTCGGGCACATCCCACACCGCCATCCTCGCCCGTACCATGGGCATCCCCGCTATCTGTGGCCTGGGCGATGCGCTGACGGAAGAGTTGAACGGCCGTGAAGGCTGGATCGACGCCGAGACCGGCGAGATCATCCTCGACCCCGACGAGATCACCCTGAAAGGCCTCGAGATGAAGGCCAAGAAGCAGGCGGAACTCAAAGAGCTCATGCAGACCATGATCGGCCAGGAAGACGTCACGCTCGACGGCAAGAAGATCAAGCTGTACTGCAACATCGGTTCTCCCGAAGACGTTGCTGCCGTCAAGGCCAACGACGGCCAGGGCATCGGCCTCTTCCGTTCCGAGTTCCTGTATCTCGCCACGGACGATTATCCAACCGAAGACGCCCAGTTCGAAGCCTACAAAGCCGTGGCGGAAGCCATGGAAGGCAAGCGCGTCATCATCCGGACCCTTGACATCGGTGCCGACAAGCAGGTCGACTACTTCGAGATGAAACCCGAAGAGAACCCGGCCCTCGGCGTCCGCGCCATCCGGATCTGCCTCAACAGACCCGAAGTGTTCCGGACCCAGCTCCGCGCTCTTTACCGAGCATCCGCTTACGGTAAAGTCGCCATCATGTTCCCGATGATCACATCCGTCTGGGAAGTCAAAGAATGTAAGAGAGCCTGCCAGGCTGTCATGAAAGAACTCGACGAAGAAGGCATCCCCTACAATGCGGACACCGAGCTCGGCATCATGATCGAGACCCCCGCGTCTGTCTTCATGGCGAGAGACCTCGCGAAAGAAGTCGACTTCTTCTCCGTCGGCACGAACGACCTCACCCAGTACACGCTGGCGTGCGACCGTCAGGCCAACGACCTCGGCAAGTTCTTCGACCCGCATCATCCGGCCGTCCTTCGCGCACTGAAGCAGGCTGCTGACGCGGCTCATGCAGAAGGCATCTGGATCGGCATCTGCGGCGAACTCGGCGCAGACACCGAACTCCTCCCGACCTTCCTTGCCATCGGCATCGACGAACTGTCGGTCTCCCCGGCCTCCGTCCTGCCGCTGCGCGCCGAGATCCGCAAGTCCATCGCGGGCTCCTGCACCCTCGACGCACTCGAAGGCGAATTCGCCGACTAAGCGAAACGCTATACAATATAATAAAAGGACCTCTCTTCGGAGAGGTCCTTTTTCGTATTAATCTGTTTGTCGGGCGCTCAGTCTTTGCGGGACTGCCACCCGCGGTGATATCCGCGTTCCAGCAGAGCTGTCCGCGTATTCTGGTGCCACGGCTCTTCGGCGCTGTCAAGGGCGCACCCGTGCGCCACGTCCGCGTGGCAATGCCCTGTGACTGCACCTCCGCCCCGCGGCATGGGGCAAACAACAGGCCAAAGGGCGGGTATGCCCTTCGGCCTGCAAGGAGAAGTGTTCAGCCGGTGCGAGGAGGCGCCGCAGGTTCTGGACCAAGGGGCTCTTTTGCCCCGACTCCATGAACCTCCGACGAGCCCCGGCGTCATTTACCGCCTGTTTTGCCGTTTGAGAGAAAATAGGCGGTAAAATGGGGGCCCTTCCAGAAGCAAATCTTCAAGAATTACCGCCTGTTTTGCCGTTTTGGAGAAAAAAGGCGGTAAAATTTGGACCCTTTGAGAAGCGAACCTTCAAGAATTACCGCCTGTTTTGCCGTTTCAGGTATAATAGGCGGTAAATTGAAGGCCATTCGAGAACTAGACCTTCAGAAATTACCGCCTGTTTTGCCGTTTCAGAGAAAGCAGGCGGTAAATCATGGGAAGTGCACATTTTTCTGTCTTTGTGCGTTCAATAAATAAGACCTGCCCTCAAGAAGGCAGGTCTTAAGAAATCAAATTAAGTTGGTACTCAGTCTTTGCGGGACTGCCACCAGGCGAGGAGCGACAGGTTGATGGTCGCGACCATGGACAGCATCTTGGCTTTCGTCATGGTGTTGGCGAAGCGGGCGAAGGCCGGTTCGGCCCTGCCGGTGTCGAGCATCTTCGCGGAACCGTAGTTCTCGAAGTAGTCGAAGACCATCAGCGCGACGGGCAGGCAGGCCCGCCAGTCCGTCTTTTCCGTGAAATGCGCCAGGAACAGAGTGAAGAATGTCGTGTAGACGACCGGGTAGATGTTGTCAGACGTGAGGTAGGTGTTTCGGAAGAGGTCCCTGCCTTCGTCGGTCAGGTTGTCGAGGAACTCCTGCATCTGCTCGGGCGTGTTCATGAAGGCCGTGTCGAAGATGGTGCGGCCGCCGGCCGCTTTCTGGATCTTCGGCGTCAGCACGAAGGTCTCATAGCACTCCATCAGGATGGTCAGCGCGCCGCTCGCGTACAGCGCCAGTTTTCCGGCGTCACTTTTCGCGAAGGTTTCCAGCTTGTTCATGTCAAGTCTCCTCTCGAGAATGCAATGCGCTCCTCAGACATCTTCCTCACGGAAGTCGAGGGCCAGTTCTTCGTGCGTCGGGGTCATCTTGGTCATCTTGACGCCGGCGGCTTCGAACATGCGCTTCGAGGCGATGTTCATGTCGGTGTCCGCGTACTTGTCGGAGAGGTAGACGACCTCCTTGATGCCGCTCTGGATGATCGCCTTCGCGCACTCGTTGCAGGGGAACAGTGCCACGTAGATCTTGCACCCGGCAAGGTTCCCGCCGGCGTGGTTCAGGATGGCGTTGAGTTCCGCGTGGCAGACGAAGGGGTACTTCGTGTCGAGCGGCGAGCCGGTGCGGGCCCAGGGGAACTCGTCGTCGTCGCAGCCGATGGGCAGGCCGTTGTAACCGACCGACATGATCTTATTGTTCTGGTTCACGATGCACGCGCCCACCTGCGTGTTCGGGTCCTTCGACCGCATGGCAGACAGGAGCGCAATGCCCATGAAGTATTCGTCCCAGGAAATGTAGTCCTCTCTCTTCGGCATTTCAGTGTTCCTTTCTGTGGGGCGATTTACCGACCCCGTTCGTTAGTTTCCAGAGAAATTATAGCACGGGAAGCAAGGCAGGTCGAGTCAGTTGACCGCCGCCTCCCAGGCCGCGCGGTTCGCCGGCAGGTCGACCGCGATGACTTCCTTGCCGTTCACACGTTTATATTGGTATGTACCCTCGACCGGCAGCGCGATGCTGGAGGTCTCGTACTGGTCCATCGTCGCGAAGACGAGGATGAGGAACAGGAGTTCCGGCACGGTGAGGTCGGTCTTCACGCGGAGCATGTACTTCGCGACGACCTGGACCTGTTTGTCCACCGGCAGCGACAGGAGCTGCTTCACCGAAGCGGTCAGCACCTTGCGCTGGCGCTCGGTGCGGCCGAAGTCGAGGCCGACGTACCGGACCCGGGCATAGGCCAGCGCCTGCATGCCGTTGAACCGGTAGGTGCCGCCCTTTACCGGCAGCGCATCCGGGTTGTCCTTGCGTCCGTAGATCTCCTTGTTCTGGTCCGACGTGTACTTGTTGATGACCGGGACTTCCTTTTTGGTGACGGTCATCTCCACGCCGCCGATGTCGTTGATGAACTCGATGAGGTCGCCGAAGTTCACGACCATGAAGGCGTCGATCCGAATGCCGTAGTTCTGGCGGATCGTCTTTTTGAGCAGCGACGTGCCGCCGAAGTTGTACGCCTCGTTCAGCCGTTCCTGTCCATGACCCGGGATGTCCACGTAGCTGTCGCGCAGAAGCGACGTCATGACGACCTTCTGCGACTGCGGGTTCACGGTCAGGACGACCATGGCGTCGGACCGGCCGGCGTAGTCGTTCTTCCGGGAGTCCACGCCCACGAGGAGCACGTTGTAAAGCTGCGCGTTCGTGAGGAGCGACCCGACATCCGCGGCCACGTCGCCGGTCAGCGGCACGTCGAGAAGGTCGGTCAGTTTTTCCGCGTAGGCGGAAAGGTCAAAACCGGCTGTCGCGGCAGTGTCTTCGGCGATCCGCGTCAGACCCTTCGTACGGGTCCCGAGAGCGAAGGCGCCGGTCGCCGTCGTCGCCGCCATCAGGCAGACGGCGAGGAGCGCCGCAAACAAGCGTTTCCAAAGCGTGGGTTTCATAGTCCATCTCTCCTTTTCCGCCAATAAGTCTACCACAACCGGGCGTTTTCGCTCAACCACTTCGGTCACAAAGCAGTGGTCGGCGCATCGCCAAAAGAGAAAGTCTGACTTTCGAAAAGCAAGTCCTGTCATTTCGCACAAGGATTATGCCTACTTTTTGTTGACTTTGCACGTTCCATTCTTTTTATCAAACAGGTAAAATTGAAGTGAACGTGGGCAAAATGGAAAAAATGTCGAGTAAAAGTGGACGCACGCACAAAAGTGTCATATTCATTTTGCGCTGAGACTGAGCGCAGTCATTGGAGAGAGGTTGTGCAAATACTATGGGACATTTCAACAAGTACAGCGAAACCAAAAACAGATGGATGCTCACCGGTGAGTTCGCCAAACAGGGCTATGACTGGTGGTGGCATTCGCTGACCGCGATTGACGAGGAGACCGGCAAAGAGAAGCCGTTCTTCTTCGAATACTTCACCTGCAGCCCGAAACGCGGCGGCAAGGAACCCGTCTTCGGCCAGCTGCCGGAGAACAAGAAAAAAGGCAAAAAACCGTCCTACCTCATGGTCAAGGCCGGCATGTGGGGCGCGCCCGACAAAATGCAGCTCCACCGGTTCTTCGGCTGGAAGGACGTCAAGATCACGAAGAAAGCTCCCTTCTTTGTCCAGGCAGACGACTGCTACTGCGATGAGCACCACATGAAGGGCTCTATCCATATCGACCCCGCAGACGCAAAAGCCCACCCCGAGTGGATGTGCGACGGCGGCGACCTCGAGTGGGACCTCGAGATCATCCCGGAGATCGCCTGGAACGTCGGTTGGGGTACATCGCCCTTCTTCCTCGCCACCAAAGCCTATGACATGTACTGGCACGGCAACGGCATCAAGTGCGGGTACAAGGGCTGGATCAAGGCCAACGGCAAGAGCTACAAAGTCGAACCCGAGACCTGCTACGGCTATGAAGACAAGAACTGGGGCCGTGACTTCACGACACCGTGGGTCTGGCTGTCCTCGAACTGCCTGACCTCCAACATCACCGGCAAGAAGCTCGAGAACTCCGTCTTCGAGATCGGCGGCGGCCGCCCGGTCGTCTACCACATCCCGCTCCCGAGACAGCTCCTCGGCTGCTTCTACTATGAAGGCGAAGAGTACGAGTTCAACTTCTCGAAGTTCTGGGAACTCTCGACCACCAAATTCTCCTTTGACGAGGACGACGAGGAAGTCCACTGGCACGTCAAACAGAGCACGAAGAAGGGCATCCTGATCACCGAGCTCCACTGCAAGAAGGAAGACATGCTGCTCGTCAACTACGAGTCCCCGGACGGCGAGAAACGGTTCGGCACTCTGTGGAACGGCGGCAACGGCTATGGCGATTTAAAACTGTACCGTAGAAGGTTCTGGTTCTTCAAGAAACTGGTCGATGACGTTCACGCAACGAACATCGGCTGTGAATACGGAGAGTACGACTACTAAGCTCTCCCTTTGGCGCAAAAACAAGTTTCTTCTTTCGAAACAACTCCAATACGGGAAGACCCCGCTCCGGTTCTGCCGGGCGGGGTTTTCTCGTGTCATCCTTTGCCTTTTATTATAAAAGGTATATAATAAACTCGACCCCTTCGGGGAACCCACCTCCGGAAAGGAGCTCTCATTATGAGTGACGACAAGAAAACCACTGAGACCACCATTGTGGAAGAGCGGGTCGAGTGGCTGACAAGGGAGAACATCAAGAAGATCCTCCTCATCGCCCTGGCCATCATCATCATGCTGGTCTTTTTCCAGAAGATCGGCGTCGTGTTCGCCGGTCTCAAGAAACTCTGGGACATCATCTTCCCCTTCGTCTTCGGCGCGAGCCTCGCGTTCGTCGTGAACGTGCCCATGGTCCAGGTCGAAAACAAGTTCCTCGGGAAGAAACCGTTCAAGGGCAAACGCATCCTGGCCTGGTTCATCACCCTTCTCTTCATCCTCGCCATCATCGCGGGCGCCATGTTCATCATCATCCCGCAGATCGTCGACACCGCGAAGAGTGTCGCGGCGAACATCCAGAACCTGGGCAGTCTCTCCGACATCCAGGCGTGGATCATCAATAAAGTTCCCCAGACCGAGAGCCTCATCGCGCAGGCGGACGTCAGTTACAAGTCCCTCATGTCCAAGGCCATGGAGTGGATCCAGAAGTCCGGCAGCCAGCTGCTCAACTCCGGTATGGGTGTCGTTTCGGGCGTCGTGTCCGGCGTAGCCACCTTCTTCATCGGCTTTGCCTTCTCCGTCTATGTGCTCTTCCGCAAGGAAGCGCTGGCGGTCCAGGGCAAGAAAGTCCTCTATGCGCTGTTCCCGGACCATGTCAATGAAAAGATCCTCAAGGTCTGCAGCCTGTCCTACAAGACCTTCTCGAACTTCATCCGCGGTCAGGTCCTCGAAGCCTGTATCCTCGGCCTCATGTTCTTCGTGACCATGACCATTTTCCGCATGCCGTACGCCATGCTGTGCGCGGTGCTCATCGCCATCACCGCCCTCATCCCCATCTTCGGTGCCTTCCTCGGCGGCGGTATCTCCACCC
This sequence comes from Clostridia bacterium, assembly GCA_017433225.1. Lineage (GTDB taxonomy): Bacteria > Bacillota > Clostridia > Oscillospirales > Acutalibacteraceae > RUG420. The sequence goes on along the minus strand of JAFRHS010000029.1, from coordinate 16,342 downwards.
TGCTCATCCTCACGGTGAGCCCGAAACTGGCCCTCATCTTCATGGCCATGTTCCTCGTGCTGCAGCAGATCGAAGGCAAGCTTATCTACCCGCACGTCGTCGGTTCCTCCGTCGGCCTGCCGGGTATCTGGGTCCTCTTCGCCATCACCGTCGGTGGCGAGCTGCTGGGCGTTGCCGGCATGCTCATCTTCGTGCCCCTGTGCTCCGTCCTCTATGCCCTGTTCCGCGAGTTCGTGTATAAGCGCCTTGCCGAGCGTCAGGTGCCGCCCGAGAAATGGGCCATCCGTCCGGCCAAAGCAGCCCGCGGCGAACCAATCAAAGTGAACACCGAGAAACTGCAGAAACTGAAAGAACGCAAGTCCCGTGCCGCAGCCGCAGCCGACGAAGCAAAAGACTCGATCGCCGACACCATCGAAGACGGACGCGATACACCGGAAGAATAGATTGGAATATAATATCTCGTAATACTTGAAAACCCGCTCTTCGGAGCGGGTTTTTTGCTTACATTTTGTAATTTTCCGGCCCAAAAAGGGCCGTTTATATTCTAATTTGGAAAATAAAAATGACAAAAAATGTCATCTTTTGGCTTAAATAGTTTCAAACAGTCGTCAAAAAAGTGTCAGATTCTATTGCAACCCGTCAAAAACCGAACAAATTTCCAAACAAATACTCTTGCACATTTCACATTGACCCTTTCGGAGAACGATGGTAAACTACGCCCCATCAAATGGTGATTTGCACAAAAGGAAACCGCCGTATTTATGCAAAAAGCACAAACGGTTTCCCCGCGCCAAAGAGAAAACACAAAATATGGGCGCGAAACACTTGATAAACACTATTGGCGATCACCTTTGGAAAGGAGCATAAGTATATGCGTAAACTGAAGATCCTGTTTAGTATGGCCCTGGTGCTCGCGACGATGGTCCTCTGCATGATCCCGTCCTTCGCAGCCACCAGCAACAAAGACAAAGTTTATACCGCACTCGTCAAGAACGGCCTCTCCTCTGCTGCAGCCTGCGGCGTCATGGCCAACATTGAAAAAGAGTCGAACTTCAACCCCTCGGCCGGCAGCACCTCCGGTGCCTACGGTCTCTGCCAGTGGACCGGCGGCCGCCGTTCCAACCTGTTCAGCTTCTGCAGCAGCAACGGCTACTCCAGCAACTCCGTCGAAGGCCAGGTCGCCTTCCTCATGCACGAGCTGCGCGGCGCCTACTCCGGTGTCCTGAACAGCCTCAAGAGCGTCTCCAACACCGCTGACGGCGCTTACAATGCCGGCTACCGCTTCTGCTATGACTTCGAGCGTCCTTCCAACAAGGGCAGCCGCTCCTCTCAGCGCGGCTCCGTCGCAAGAAGCTCTTACTGGCCCACCTACAAGAACAAGGATGAAGAGATCCGGAAGGCCGAAGCCAAAGCCAAGGAAGAAGCCAAGAAAAAGGCCGAAGAAGAAGCCAGAAAACAGCAGGTCATCGACCTCGTCAAGGTCTTCGACCACTACGGCATCGCGGTTGAATTCGTCAACGCGACCCTGTAACCTACCATACTGAAACACACAACTCAACAGGAAACCAAAAAGACCTGAGCGTTTTCGCTCAGGTCTTTTTCTTATCAGCAGTTGCCGACATATACATATTGAAGGTACTCGCGGGCAATGTCCGCGAAGCGGTAGACCAGCGCCGGGTCCGTGGCCGGGTGGTCCGTGTATTTCCAGCATGGGAAGAACCGGGTGACGTGGAGCGGGATGCGGTTGCCCCACCCGTTTTGCAGGGCGGCGATCCACTGTACCATCTCCCGGAACTCCTCTTCATCATCGTTCATGCCGGGGACGACGAGGTTCGTGAGTTCCAGATGGCAGCGGTCTGCGGCCATCATGATGGCATACTGGACGGTTTCGAGGTCTCCCTTCAGTACATCGCGGTAGGTCTCTTTGCGAAACGCTTTGAGGTCAAAGTTCACGGCGTCCGTCAGGGGCAGGACCTGTTGGAGGATTTCCGGCTCCGCGGTGCCGTTGCTGACGAGGACCGTCTTTAGACCCTTCTGCTTGCAGGCTTTGAACGTGTCCCGCACGAACTCGTAGTTGATGAGGGGCTCGTTGTAGGTGAACGCGATGCCGATGTTCCCCTTCGGCTGCAGTTTCTCCGCCAGTGCGACGAGCTGGTCCGGGGAGTAGAACTGCGACCCGATGTCGTCGTCCCCCGCCTGGGCGATCTCATGGTTCTGGCAGAACGGGCAGCGCAGGTTGCACCCGTAGCTGCCGACCGAGAGGATCATGCTCCCGGGCCGGAACCGTGCCAGCGGTTTCTTTTCGATCGGGTCCAGCTGCAACGCGGTCACTTTGCCGTACGCGTCGCTCACGACCCGGCGGTCCAGGCACTTTCGCGCCCGGCAGAAACCGAGCTGGTTCCCGCTGAGCTCACAATGTCGAAAACAGACGTTACAGGTTGCCGGCATACGGTCACTTCCTTCTTAGCCCCACAGCTCGGACAGCCGGGGGACGATCTGTTTCTTGCGGCTCATGACGTGCGGCAGGAAGACGGCGTTGTTCGCCGCCGGCTGGCCGTAGGCGTTCGTAATGGTCTGGTCGTCGCCGATGTAGAGAAGCTCGGTGCCCTCTTTCAGGACGTCGGTCAGCATGATGAGGATGTAGTCGTAACCGCGGTCCTCTTTGCGCGCCTTCATCGCCGCGAGCATCTCATCCTGACGGCTCAGGAGCTCGTCCGAGTTGAGGCACGTGACCTGCCCGATGCCGAGCTTGTGGTCCGCGATGAGGAACTCCTTGAAGTCGGTGAAGATCAGCTCGTCGACCGGCTTGCTGAGGTCCGCGCCGGCAAAGACCGTGTTCCCCACTTCCTCGAGCGTGACCTCGGCAATGCGGGCCATGCGCTCCGCGATGACCTTGTCATGCGGTGTACAGGTGGGCGATTTGAACATGACCGTGTCAGAAATGATGGCAGAACACAGGAGTCCCGCGATCTTCTTGGACGGCATGATGCCCTTCTCCTGGTACATGCCGGAGATGATGGTAGCGGTGGAGCCCAGCACTTCGTTGCGGAAGAAAATGGGTCCGGTGGTCTGGATGTCCGCGAGACGGTGGTGGTCGATGATGCCGAGCACTTCCGCTTCGCTGAGCCCGGGCACCGTCTGAGACAGTTCGTTGTGGTCCACGAGCACGACGCGTTTGCGCTTCGGGCGGATCATGTGGTACCGGCCCATGGTCCCGACGACCTTGTCGTTCTCATCGAGGATGGGGTACGCGCGGTACCGGGAGTTCAGGAGCACGTCCTTCACGTCGTCGAGGTAGTCGTCGAGGTGGAAGACCTTGAGGTTCTCGGCAGCGCAGATGCGGTCGACCGGCAGCGCCAGGTTGATCATCCGCGCGGTCCGGTAGGCCGACAGCGGCGATGTAATGATCAACGTCTCGGACGTGTCATTACGGAATTCTTCCGAGACATCTGCCTGGCAGATGACCACGGCCTTCACGCCGATGTCCAGCGCATGGCGGACCATGTCCGCCTGCTGGCCACAGACGACGATGCTGTTCGGGTTGTTGAACAGCATGCCTTCATGGGCAGTGGGGACGGCGATGATCACATCGCCGGAGAGTTCCTCGGGAATGCCCGCGGGCTGGTTGACGATCTGCCCCTCGAGAACAGAGAGCAGGTTGTAGACGGGGACGTTGTCCACATGGGGCGCATCCACGTTTTTCATGCTGTGGGTGGCAATATCTCCGGTGGTGAGCATGCCGTAAAGACTGCCGTCGTCCTCCACGACCGGGATGACCGACGGGGCACCATCGCCCTGCTTCATGGTCTCCCATGCGTGGAAGATGGTAACACTGCGGTCCATGGCGGGCGGGGTGTCGAAGACGAGGTCCCGCACCTGGGTGCGGACGTTCGAGATGAGTACCGGCGGTTCCGCGTCGAACTTGTCGAGCACGCGCTGGGTCTCATCGGACACGTTACCGAGGCGGGCTGCCACATATTCCCGGTCACCGAGCGCGTTGCGCAGCGCCGCATAGGCGATGGCAGACACAATGGAGTCGGTGTCGGGGTTCTGGTGTCCGGTGACATAGACCGGGTCTTTTACAATAGAGTCCATACTGGGTCTCACTTTCTAACTCGAAGTTTGCCTTTACAGGGCTTTTCTTTTGCACCCCTATTCTACCCTACTTGGGCGATTTACAAAAGAGAGAATTAAGTTCCCTAGATAGCACTTCGAAAAATACTGGTCACTATTTCACCGCACTCCAGAGTTGTCATAACTAAAGTTCGTAGTTTCAGCAGGAAATAAGTTATCATCGTAAACTTTGGTTTTCGAGCTGGGCGATTTACAAAAGAGGGTATTAGGCTACCCGGAAAGTTTCCGAAAAGTAGTGGTCGCTTTCTCGCTGAACTCCATGATTGTTTGATACATATTTTTCATGTATGGAGCCAACAAAAGCTTCTGGGCCTGGATCTTGAAGATAATAGCCCCTTAGAGTATTGTTACCGCTCTTCAATCCCCCCCCGAATACATACCCGACAAAGCCGGGTGGAGTCAAGAGAGTTCACTGATTTTTTTAATATCTAACAGTTTGTTGCTTTGAGCTTCATAAACCAGCCAGTAATCACCATATTCCAGTTCTTCCACTCCCAGATAAGATTCAATTGTATTTCTCTTTGGCGAAAATTCCAATCTATTTCCAGCCTCGTCCACAAAATCCATTTCAATCCAATCAGATGCAAGTTCTTCATTAACCGCTACCAGATATGTTTTGGTTTCGACGATTACAGGATGATTTACAATCTTGATATAATGGATTCCTCGAGACGTAGAGAACATGATAATAAGAAGTCCCAACAAAAGGATGAGAGCCCGCTCTCTTTTCGTGTCTGCATTAATTCCAAATAGTATCATTGCAATTAATGCTATGCCTGCAAGAGAAAAAGGAAAGATCGAATCGTTTAGAATGGAACTCAAGGTTGAATACTGAGAATCTTTTTCTGCATATGTATTCGTTATTATTTTTTCAGTGGATGAACTAGCTGAAGCGTTTTCTTTTTTGACAACAACAATAATATCCTCGTTGCATTCATACGTTATTGAGTATTGGTTTTCGGGCAATAGCTCCTCCTTCATAATAGTCTTTTGACTTACAAAATAGGGAAATCGGAGTAGCATTTTTTCGCCGTTTTCACTAACAAACAGATATTTTTTTGAAAATGAGAGTCGCTCAATACTCTCTCCTTGATATGTAACTTTTTCGGTCGTTAATTTTGGTGAATTCGCAATAACACAATAGCGGATACCTACAGCCAAACATAAAACCGATGCCGACGCAATGATAATAAGCCCAAGCATACTGAATACTTTTTTTCGAAAACCAATTATCGATGCCAAAGCGAACAAAAAAGATAGAATCAGCAGGCACAAAGGAAACACCCATAGCATGGGCCATTCAAAACAAGCAATCATTGTTTTCACCATAACTTAATCGTGTTATTCAATCTACCATCCGTTGCCACATCAAGCCATATTGCAATAAAGCCAGAAACTGACAAGAACTCAGCAGCAAAACCTATTAGATAGAAAAAAGTGCCAACCTTCTTAATCGATAGATTTCTTGCTGATTTTAAAGTGTTTATTGCTTGATCCGTTGCTCTTTTCAGACTATATGTTGTTAAGGCTTTGATAGTAACACCGGTTGCTCGCCATATGATTTTTCGAATTCCTGTTAGCAATTTAGATCCCATTCCAAGAACTCGTGGAACGAAGCCTTTTACCAATTTATTTATAAATGTGTTGTATTGGGAATATGCTTTTTTAATTGTAGTTGCATATTTGCGTATCATTTTAGTGCTTTTTGCAATATTTCGAATGTTCTTTGGAAGTAAGCGTCTGGAAACATATAAAGCTGTTTTTGCCACTCTATTTGCGACACTCAATTGAGATGCAATCCACGGAGCAACAACATACATGAATGTCTCAATCAATGTTTCTGCCGTCCATCTAGAAATAGTCCTTTTTATGGACCCGGTTGGATCTTTATGGTTAGTAGGGCAATTACTACAATAAACAAAAATGTCAGTTCCGCCTGCGGCCTCTTTTTCAAAACTTGCAAATTCAAGCATATCGGCATTTAAAAACCTGCAAAGATTTGAACTATAATACCTGCTCTGCAGATAATAATACCCCGTCTCCTGATCGAGATAATACCCTCTATAACGCAGTGGGTTCGCATTGGCGATGGCAAGCTGGGTAGCATTGCCGGTGGTGGCTGGAGTCACCGCAAGGACTTCGCCCCATGCTCCATAAGTGTAGGTTGCAACGAGGGAACCTGCGTTGTCGGCAATGCCAATGACATCACCCATCTGGTTGGTCAGGTAGAAATACTGAGTTCCGTTATAGAGGAAACCAGTCGGGTTGCCGGAGTTGTCATACTGGAAATACATGGTGTTCGTCCCGTCGGTCTGAGACAGGATGACACCATCTTTTGTTGTGAAGTAGGTGGTCACTCCGTTCTTTGAAGCGATCGAATTCTCCGAAGACTATGCAAATCCATCACAAACAAAATCACTGTAAATATAGTTAATATTGGTATTGTTATATATAAATGAAGTGGACTAAGAAGATTTGTATATACTTCCGCCTCCGCAGAATGATGTAATATTTCACTGCCCCATTCAATATCAAACCAAAACAATATAAAAAACCCTATCACCCATTTTATTAGCGGCACCATCAAAAACAGTTTCGAAGACAAGCACGACGGATAATACTTCCCTGTTGTATTTGTAACCCGAATTTTCTTATTCCTCACCTGCGCCAATTTGCAGCTGCTATATGAAATAAGCCCTGTCTGCGCCGAAATTTCTTCAACTTGATATTCCAGCAAAGAAGTGTTTTCTGGAATAAAGGAAATCGTTTCATTGTAATAATAATGATCAAATCCCTCGAACAAACTATGAATTAACGCATTGTACGAAAAGGGCTTGTAGAATAAAGATAATTCTCTAGATGTTTCATAATGAATAATATCCATTACATTTTCGTCGCCCTCACGAACAGGAAATTCATATATTAATATTTTGTCACCACTTGATATTGGCTCAACAACTTCTCCGTTAACAATCAATTGTATCTGCTTTATAGTATGTATGATCAGCTTCATTTCTTCACCTTTGAAAACACAATCCATCCATTTAATGACCAATCAGAAAAATAGTCTAAGAACAAGGCTGTCCATCCCGCCAAGGTTAGTAACGAGGTTAATAGCGCAATATGTTGTGCCCATCTACTTTTTGTGAAGAAATTCAACAATGTATTTGTCAGCCGATTAAGTGCACTTTTGAATAACGTAGACATTAGATAACCCGTAGTTCTCCATACAACTTTCCTAATTGTTGTGAAAAAACGCGAAAATAGCGCTTTGTACTTCGGTATGGTACCGTGCTGGAGTCGATTGATCAATGACCAAGTTTTTGAAGCAACTGATGTCAATCGTTTTAGTCGTTTTAGTCTTAACACCACATTTAGCAAGCCTCTTACAATTCGTGCTTCCACATCCATCTTTGCATTTAACCCTGGAAGTGCCATTGTTAGCGCAGCATCTATTAAGTACATTGCCGTTGAGCGTTTCATTCTAAACGTTCCGTTGGGGTCTTTTCCATTAACTGCATCGTTATAACAATATGCAAAAAGATTCTCTCCAGCAGTTTCTTGTTTCGCTACACTCGCCAGTTCTAACTGATCCTCATTTATAAACCTTCCCTGAGAGGCATCATAGTACCTGCTCTGCAGATAATAATACCCAGTCTCCTGATCCAGGTAGTACCCTCTGTACCGCAGTGGGTTGGTGGTGGCGATAGCGAGTTGTGTAGTACTGCCGGCTGTTGCCGGGGTTGTTGCCAGGACTTCGCCCCAGGCGCCGTATGTGTATGTGGCAAGGAGAGACCCGGCGGAGTCGGTGATTCCGATGACGTCACCCATCTGATTCGTCAGGTAGAAATACTGAGTCCCGTTGTAAAGGAAGCCGGTTGGGTTGCCGGAGTTATCATACTGGAAATACATGGTGTTTGTCCCGTCGGTCTGAGACAGGATGACACCATCTTTTGTTGTGAAGTAGGTGGTGACTCCGTTGACGGTTTTGCTGGACCGAATACCGGACTCATCATAGGTATAACTGTAGACATCCGCTGTTCCGTTCGGGTCGGTTGGGTTCACGGTGATCTCACTGAGCACCCGTCCATTCGTCCACTCGAACTCCGTGTTCCCATAGGTTAGGACATTTCCGTTGGCATCATAGGTCAGACTTGTACCGTTGACGCTGGTCAGCTCATCTTGCCAGGCGGAGTTGCCATAGCTGAAGTTCGTAGTTTCAGCAGGAAGAGATGTATCATCGTAAACTTTGGTCTTCGAGAGAATGTTCCCTCGCTGGTCGTAGCTGTAAGTTTCGGTAAATCCATTCGCGGTGTCCACGGTCTGTATCAACTGGCCATACTGGTCGTAAGTGTAGGTCTGCTGTGCGGTCCCTAAGCCGGTACTCGTGATCCGGTTCTTGGAGTCGTAGGTATTGACTACATTTATGGTCGTATTGTCGGCCAGAGTGATCGCCTTGCTCGTGATGTTCTCTTTCGAGTCATAGCTGTATGCTGTTGAGAACGCCTGCGTGTTGTTATAGCTTACCGCTTCTGTGGCAACATTATTGCTCGCGTTGTTCGTGAAGCTGTAGTTCACCGAATTCGAGCCTGCCGTGAAGGTAGTCGAGCGGTTCGTGACCTGGCTCGAATAACTCGTTCCGAAATGGCTCTCATTGATGGTGGTGACCACAGCGTCCTCATTGTCCAGCTGGTCTTCGTTGGAGGACTGGGTGTAAGTTTGGACTGTGGTGTCATCACTCAGTTTCTTTACAGTCACACTATCATTGCTGCCATAAATGTACTTTAACCCTGTGTCATAGTTTATTTCCTGGGTCAGTTCGTTGTCTTCGTTGTAACCCGACACTTTTCTTGTATAGTGCCAAAGTTCCTATAAAAAACGCAGTTTCTTCTTGCGAAGTGGTTTGTTATGAGGCTGATATTCCGATTCGCGATTTATTATTGCAATAGACATTGAACCGTTGCATCACTTAAAAGATATAGTTCATATGGCTGTGTGTCATAGAGGTACAACCCCCACCTTCCGCTCTCTGTCATATTGATGTAGCCCATATCATAGATAGCGACAACATCATAAAATTTTAGACCGATGTGTATTTCACCCAATTCATATCTACTTTCTAACTCAGGGCTACTGTTTCTATACCACTCACCAGACTCAGATGCTTCCTTTAATTCCTTAAAAACATCATTTACATCTTGATAATTATCTACGCATTTAACATTAGAATCCCAAAAATCCACATCGTAATTTTTTTTTCGCTGGACAACATAAATACTTTCTATGTTTTCTACATCATGGTAGTTTAAGAGATATCCTTTCTTGCAGAGAAGGTCGCCCCATTCTATTAATAACATATTAAGCTTTTTGTTATTGAATTTCTTTACATAATGGTTTGGTTTCTTTTCGATATCGTTTTCAGGACCAAAATAAATTTTCACTCTAGAGGTATCATTCATATTCAATTCAGGAAACTGCCACTGTGAATTGATATGTCCACCAAATGGATCCTCTAAAACATATTCCGCGTCGTTATAAAAATAGCAAAAAGATGAGTCAAGATATTCATTGGTATTACATCCTGTGATAAAGCATACTATTATGAAAATTATTAAGAAAGATCCTACATTTTCTCTGAACTGTTTCATCTCAAATACCTCCGATACTGCTTTGCAGAGGCAAGCTTTGAAGAATATGCGGCTCTGACAACCAATGGGAAAGCTGCCCAAAGGCCATACATTGCTGGTAACAGTCGTTCCCCTTTGTTTACATCTATTCGATATGTGTGCTTGAAAATTCTATTTGAATAGTTGAACAATTTTGAATTGCCAGAGAGTCGCATCATTACGCCAAGAAAATGTACAGCTGCATGGGCCCAAATTTCAACGCCCATTCTATATGCAGTCATACCCAAGTATGTATAACGGGCACCCCATGCTAAAACTGCAATCTCTCCTATATAAATACAGTACCAACGTGATAAGTATTTAAGTCCGGCATAGACATAAAAACCGTCATTTCTTTTGTGCATCCCGAGTGAAGCAGCAACCTTTTGCCATTCCTTCTGTGAGCGGCTTCCGGTAATATCTTTATCATTTGATGGACTGTTACTACAATACACATAAAGATTTAGGTACTTATCATGTATTTTTATCAATTTAGATTGTCCCATATTATCTGGGCTGATAAATCTCATGCTTGCGGGATTATAGTACCTACTCTGCAAGTAGTAATACTCTGTCTCCTGATCGAAGTAGTATCCTCTATACCGTAAGGGGTTGGCATTGGCGATGGCAAGTTGGGTTTCGTTGTTTTCTGTTGCTGGAGTAACAGACAGGACTTCGCCCCAGGCGCCGTAGGAGTAAGTGGCGAAGAGGGAACCGGTGTTGTCGGCAATGCCGATGACATCGCCCATCTGGTTGGTCAGGTAGAAGTACTGGGTCCCGTTATAAATGAAACCAGTGGGGTTGCCGGAATTGTCATACTGGAAATACATGGTGTTCGTCCCGTCGGTCTGCGACAGGATGACGCCATCTTTTGTTGTGAAGTAGGTGGTGACTCCGTTGACGGTTTTGCTGGACCGGATACCGCTTTCGTCATAGGTGTAACTGTAAACGTCCGCCGTGTCGTTCGGGTCCGTCGGGTTCACGGTGATCTCACTGAGTACCCGTCCATTCGTCCACTCGAACTCCATGTTCCCATAGGTCAGGACATTGCCGTTTGCGTCATAGGTCAGGCTTGTGCCGTTAACACTGGTCAGTTCATCCGGCCAGGCAGAGTTTCCATAGGCGAACGTTGTAGACTCCGAAGGAACGCTCGTGTCATCGTAGACTTTGGTCTTCGTGAGGATATTTCCTCTCTGATCGTAGCTGTAGTTTTCGGTGAACCCATTGGCCGTGTCCACAGTCTGGGTCAGCTGTCCGTACTGGTCGTAAGTGTAAGACTGCTGGGCGGAGCCATAGCCGGTACTCGTGATCCGGTTCTTGGAGTCATAAGTATTGACCACATTGAAAGTGGTATTGTCTGCCAGGGTGATGGCCTTGCTTGTGATGTTCTCTTTCGAGTCATAGCTGTATGCCGTCGAGAATGCCTGTGAGTTGTTGTAACTTACCGCTTCTGTGGCAACGTTATTGCTGCTGTTGTTCGTGAAGCTGTAGATAACTGAATTGTTTCCAGAGGTGAAAGTTGTGCCGTACTTCGCAACCTGGCTCGAGTAACTGGTCCCAAAATGGCTTTCGTTGATGGTGGTGACCACAGCGTCCTCACTGTCCACCTGGTCTTCGTTGGAGGACTGGGTGTACGTCTGGATGGTGGTGTCATCACTCAGTTTCTTTACGGTCACACTATCATTGTCACCATAAATGTACTTTAAGCCGGTGTCATAGTTGATCTTCTGCGTCAGCTCATTGTCTTCATTATAACTGTACGTGACATAAGCTGCATTATTGTTATTTCGTTTCTCCGAGATCAGGTTCTTATTGGAGTCATAATAATAGTTGATGACATCGTCATTGGCATAGGTCACGGTCTGCAGAAGGTTCGTGGCATTCTCATACCCGTAAAGGACCTTCTGGACCCCGTTCACCTGGACCTGCGTCAGTTCCCCGTGGTCTCTGTAATAGAACTTGTAGATGTCGAATTCTTCTCTGGTCTTACACCCTCTATCATTGTAATAATAGTTCGTCGTCTTTCCGAGCCGGTTTGTCTCCGAACTCAGCGTGTTGTTGGAGGCATAGACATAGGTGGTGCCGGCAGTGCTGTCGCTGTAAGTGTTTGCGCTTGGAAGCCCGTCTTTCGTTGCGTCATAATCTTCCGGGCCGATCTCCTGGATGACTCTGCCAAGAGTGTCATAGCGGGTACGTGTCACATCGCCCTTGACATCGGACTTCAGGGTCCTGCCGGCTGCGTCGTAGACGGTGTTGGTGGTTTCCGTGTTCGTGCTGTTGGTGGCGGTACTTGTCGAGAGCGTTCTATTGAATAAGTCGAAGGTGTTGTCTGTAACGGTGAGAGACGAAGAGGTCTGGCTCGTGACAGGGTCTGTAACAGTCTTTGCCACCGAAGTTCGGGTGGTGTTTCCATACTGGTCGTAGACATAAGAGGTGGTCTCGCTATTCAGAGAGTCCACCGTTTGCGTGACCAGGCCATTATCGTAGGTGTAAGTGACGGTCTCGAAGCAGGAAAGGCTCGCGTCATAGCTTTCCGGAGCAGTCCCTGTGTAACTCTTCTTGAGCGTCGCGGTCAGCTTAAGGTCTCCCTCTGCTCCGCCGATTTCGTTGGCTCCATAGTAGACGTAATAGGTCGTCCCGTCCGGTGAGGTCTCCCGGACAAGCTGTTTGGAACCGTTGTAAGTGTAAACGGTCTGCTGATTGTCGTCATCGACGGTTTTGGTCAGGTTCCCTGCTGCATCGTAGGTATAAGTAGTTGTCTTATTCCCGACAGTCTCGGAAGATACCTGATACTGGTCATTATAGGTGTATTCCGTGGTCTCTCCATTCTCATCCGTTGCCGAAGTCACAAGGAATGCATCGTTATAGGTAGTTTCGGTCGTGTTCGTGTCGGAACTGTAGGTCGAGACCGTGATGTTCGCGTCATCGTAGGTATAGTTCGTGTAGAACCCGGAGTCCCAAAGTTCTTTTGTCACACGACCTGCATTGTTGTACTGGATGTTCTTGTCCAGAGACTTGGTCATGGTGTAGACACCGGAACCGGTGGACGTTTCAATATAGCTGTAAGACCCGATGGTCACCCCGGCCTGGTCCACGACCTGCGTCAAGTTTCCATTATTGTCATAGGTATAAGAAATGGTGTTGTTCGCAGGGTCGGTGACAGAGGTCACGTTTCCGTCACTATTGATGGCAACCGCGTAGTGTCTTGCATTCGTCGCGCCATCGTAGATGTCGACGCCCGTGTTGCTCCACTCAAAGGTGATCTGGTCGCCATACTTCGATGTGATGCGGGACAGTTTCTTATTCGAACCATAGAAGTACGAGGTGTCGTCGATCGCCACCTGATAACTCGTGATCGCGTTATTGTTGTCCCGGTTGATGGTGAGCGTATAGCCATTCAGTTCGTTCTTGTAAAGGTTGGCGCTCTCCTTCACAAAGGTCAGTTCCGTGGCATCCGGCAGGGTCACTTTGTAGATACTGCTGTTCTGCTTCCTGACCTTCGAGTCCGTCCCGAAGAACCAGGCGTGGTCCGCCGAGTCATAGCTTCTTGTGAAGTCGAAATTCACGTTCCGGTAAGACAGGGAGAAGTCTGTGTTGCTCTCGCTGTAGGAACCATAGTACTTCGAAACCGATGGGATGTCTTTGTGGATGACGACCCCTTCATCGCCCAGTCTGGCATAAACCGTCGTGGTTTCAAAGGCAGGAACCGTAAAGGGTCCGGTGTACTCTTCCCAGGTGCCTTCCGCGCCGACTTTGTATTGGATCTCATCCGTGTTACTCGTCGTGTTCACGAGGCCGACCAACTGGCCGTCCATGTAGAACTGCGGGACACCGGAGGAGACGGTTTCCGTTCCGATGTTTCCGGCGTTGTCTTTGACCTTCACCTGATTGGTGGTGGAGTCCGCGTCCACGTCGGCATAGTTGTTTTGCTGCCAGTTCGTTCCGCTGTCGAAGCTGTAGGAAGCAATGCCGGAGTTGTCATCGGTGGCATCGACAGTGTAGTTCACTTTGTCTTCCAACGTGCTTTCGGAAACATCGATACTGTTGATGGTCGGAGCCACGTTATCGAACATGGAAACGTTGATCGCTGTGGGAGGCGATACATTGCCCGCGTTGTCGATGGCATAGACGTAGAAGACGCCGCCTTCGGACATCTGCTTGTCTTCGCCGAAGGTCCACTCGCCCGGGAACTCGATGTTCGAGAAGCTGTAGGCCCACATGCCTGAAGCGTCATCGGTCGAGTGCGCGTGGAGCGTGTACGGCTGGTTCGTCCAGGACGTCGGGATGCCCGTGATGTCCGGCGAAGACGGCTTGACCTTGTCGATATACTGGATAGTCTCAGACCCGAGGTCCAGAATGTTGCCGTCGTTGTCTCTTACCTTGATATATACCGTACAATTCTCTTCAAAAGTCTTCGTGTTCGATGCCTGCCAGTAGTTCGTGTTGGCATCGGTGCTGAACGAATATGCTTCACTGGCAAGGCCCGAGCCGGAGTCCTGTGCTCCATCGACGGACAATGTGACATTCTGGTTGGTCCAGTAAGTGGCATTCCCGGAGACACCGGTTGCCGTGGGAGGTGTCGTGTCATCGGAATAATTCACGACGGCATACGGTCTGTAACTGGAGGTCGTATAGTCTCTGGTGGCAAAGGCACGCCAGTTGTAATTGCCGTCGGTCTCTTCGTTGGAGACGAAGCAAAGGCCAAGGTTCTGACCCCAGCCCTGAGCCCAGGCATTGACCGCTGTCTGGATGTCGAACTTGTACCAGTGACTGCTGTTTGGATTGTCGGTCGATGCTCCATTGATACACTTGGTCGGCTGAGCGGAGAAGTCATAATAAGAAGGTTTGTTGTTCCAGGTCGCGGTCGTTTCATTCCAGGTAGACCCGACCATGTAAGGTGTCAGATAGGTGTTGGTCGTCCGTCCGGTAGTTTCCCGGAACCAGTAATAAGCGGAGTTGATGGTGCAGCCGGAGGTGATGGTGCTGGGCAGCACAAAGAACACGAGGACACGGCCATAGCCATAGGTCGAGGAACGCCCAAAGCAGGCGGTAGTAGACGTACCGTAATTGTTGGATGCCTTGCTCGAATAGACTGCAGTGTCAAAGTAGTTGGTGATGGTCGATGACGAAGGGTCGATGGTGATCGGATACTTCGTCGATTTCGCAGAGAGCCATTCTTCATTCAGAACGACGCGAAGCGTATAGGTATAGGCCCCGTCATTCTTTTCGGGAGAAGACAGAGTAAAGGTTGCAGGGGAATAGTGTTTGGTGTCTGCAGGATCATCGCCCAGATAGTCTGAGTCGTAAGCGAAAGGTGCGTTCATGGTCTGGACGGCTTCTTTGGTCTTCTTGTCGATGATGGAGATGGTGCCGTCTTTGTTGAGGTCTGCGGTAGCTCCTGTTGTAGTAAGCGTAAACTCAAATACAGGCGAAGCTGGTGTAGCAGACAGGATGATCTCGTCCTTCAGGCCATTGAGTTCCGGGTAAAAGTTCAGTGCAGAACCGGAGCCATAGAGGTCTTTGTACTGAAAGGCATCGAACTGTTCGTCCATGTTGGAAAGCCGGACTTTCTCGCCAAGGCTTTCTGCCAGGTTCCTCGAAACCTGCTTTCCGGCAGGAGACAAAGAATAAGCCCAGCTGTCACTTGATACTTTCGTACCGACAGCTGGATCTTTTGAGAAATGGATTCGGATGTCGTTTTGTCCGTTCTCGAAGTCATAGCCGAGTTCAGACAAAGTCTTGTCTTTGACTTTCTGTATGGAGATGTCTTTGGTTCGTATCTGCCCATCGGCGTCCTCATAGTAGATGGGCTCAGAGAAGATGTACGCTGTATTGCTGCCGTCACGGTTCTTGACCGCAAGGATCTTGTCATCTTCCGCCATCGTCTCTTTGTCGATGGATGCTGCTTTGGAGGTATCAACAATGTCCCTTGTGTAGCCGGACATCATGGCAGAAACTTCCAGGCGGTTTTTCACCATGGAAGTCTGGCAAAGGAGCTCCACAAGAGCACCAATGACCATTACAGCTGCCAGCAGGACAGCCACCACTTTCATCCAGAGTTTTGTTTTATGGGCATTCTCGAGTTGATAAGTTGCCATGAAGAAGCCTCCCTCTTTTGTGAACAAACTGTTACGTTAATTGTCTCACAAGGTTACTTCTTCTCGCAATAGGCCTGGCGGAACTTTTGCAGATTTGTGAAAAGTGCGATTGTTTTTAACGAATCGCCCAAACTTTATACTCCATAATTGTGCATAACAACTGGATTTAACGGGACAGCAAACAGTCGATGGTTCCAGTTGATATTCTTTGAAATATCATAGATTATTGTCGTAACCTTTACAATTTCAAATGTTGACATTCTGTAAACATGTGCTATATTTGATATTGTAAAGATTATCCTGCTCGAGCAGGTTTCTCCGCGCAAAGAACCTCAGGAGGAAAACTATGGCAAACTGCACAAATCCACTATCTGCCGAAATGAAAGACTATCTCAAAACAATGGGCGCTGTCGTTCGCAACGAACGCCTTCAGCAGAACTGGTC
>JAFRHS010000004.1 GCA_017433225.1 Clostridia bacterium | reverse complement strand
GGCAGAAGTCATCGAGGTAAGCCTTCTCCGGCTCGCCCTTCTTCGAAAGGGCGATGGCTTCCGGAGTCTGGTAGTTGCGGATGATGATGTCGTCCGTGTTTTTATAGATTTCGGAGTGGAGCTCTGCGACACGGGGCGCGATCGGTGCGCCGGGAACGGCTTTGCCGGTCTCGACGGAGCATTCATAGCGCTCGCCGCCATCCATGAAGAGGGTGAAGGTGTCGCCCTCGCGAAGGGAGCTGCCGAGGTCCTCACAGGGAATGTCTCTGTTCTCCGGCGCGACGACGGCAGCAGTATAGACAGCCGCGAGGTCCGCGTCGGTCAGCTTGTCGTTGTGTCCGACACCGGCGATGGTCTTCGCCATGATCTCTTTGCAGTAGTCCTCCAGAGTATTGACGACTTTGAACGCATCGTCATAGTCCCTGCCGAGACAGACGGTGCCGTGGTGACGCATGAGGAACGCTTTGCTGGTGGGGTTCGCCGCGATGACGGCGTCCACCGCGTCCTTCAGCTTGCCGGTGGAGGGCATGCCGTATTCCGCATTGGGAATGACCGCGCCGAGGACCGCTTTGGCCTCTCCGGAGACCGGAACGTCTCTGCCGGTGACGCTCACCGCGGAAGCGGCGATCTGATGCGTGTGGATGACGAAATCCACTTCCGGATGATGCTTGTAGGCAGCGGCGTGGACACCCTTTTCCGAAGAGGGCTTGAGACCGTTCTCGTCGTACTCGAGTTCATCGATGGTGACCTCGACGATGTCGTCCGGTGTCAGCTTCTCGTAAGGGATGCCGCTGGGGGTGATGACGAATACGTTGTCAGAGATGCGGGCCGAGACATTGCCCCAGGTACGGGCAATGAGGCCGCTCTCCATGAGCTCGAGGCCGGCCTTGACGACCAGTTCCTGAGCAGTGCGTTTTTCGATGGCCATAGGATCACCTTGCGCCTTTCTTATTTCTTCTTCGGGATGTCAAGCTTCGCGCAGTTGGACATGACCTTGTCGAAGCGGCCGATGACGTCGTCGATCATCTCCGGGGTGTAAGCGGCGGAGGTGTACAGACGGCAGCCGGCGAGGGTGACGAGGCCTTCTGCCATGTAGGCAGCGCCCATGTGTTCCATTTCCTTCTGGCGGATGCTGGTCTCGTTGAGGATGCCGGGGACCTGCCAGAGCTTGCCCCAGTCGATCGCGAACTGCATGGTGCCGACCGTATGAAGGTGGCAGACCGAGCCGATGTTGTAGGTGATGAACGGAAGGTTGTACTTGTCGATGCTCTTCTGGAGACCGGCGACCAGCTGGTCGGCTCTCTGGCCGGCGACCTGGCAGGCGTTTCTCTTTTCGATCTCGCAGATGGCGGTATAACCGGCGAGGGAGGAGATGGGGGTGGCAGCCATGGTGCCACCGCACATCGCCTTTTTGACCTTCTTGCCCGAAGAGTCGAGGCCTGCGCCGAGGTGTTTCATGACGTCTCTGTGACCGGCGATGCCGCCTGCGCCCGGATAGCCGCCGGCGATGACTTTACCAAAGATGGTGATGTCGGGGTCGATGCCGTAGTAGCCCTGAGCACCGGCCATGCCGATGCGGAAACCGGAGACGACTTCGTCACAGACGAGGAGCGCGCCGTACTTGCGGCAGAGGGTCTCGACGCCCTTGACGAATTCTCTGGAGACCGGACGGGTCGCGGACTCGGGGCCGATGGGCTCGATGTAAACCGCAGCGGTGCCGCCGTTGAACTTGTTGAGCCAGAGTTTCTTCTCGAGGTCCTCAAGGTCGCCGGGGAAGAATTCCTGAGTGTGCTTGAAGACGAACATCGGGACGCCGTTGGACTGCAGGTTCTTGGTGCCGGGGACACGCATGCCCCATGCCAGCTGATCGGACCAGCCGTGGTAGGCGCCGCCCATCTTCAGGATGTTCTTTTTGCCGGTGGCAAGACGGGCCACACGGACGGCGCACATGCAGGCTTCCGTGCCCGAGCCGAGCATACGGAACATGTCGACGGAGGGGACGCTGTCGGCGATCTTCTTGCCAAGTTTGTACTCATACTCATGGAACAGACCGGTGGAGGGACCGCAGGTGTTCAGAAGGTCGATGACCGCTTCACGGACGACGGGGTCGTTGGAACCGAGGATGGTCGGGCCGCCGGCCTGGAGCAGGTCGTAGTACTCGTTGCCGTCGATGTCATAGAGTTTGGCGCCTTCCGCCTTGGTGAAGACCAGGGGGAAGGGGTAGTTGAACGCGAGGTTGTGCTGGACGCCGCCGGGGATGACCGTCTTGGCTTCGTCGATCATCACTTTGGACTTCTGGCACTTTTTGCCGTAGTATTCGGACTCGTACTGAGCCAGGACTTCCGGCTTGATGGAGTAGATGGGGCTCTTGATGAGCTGGTTGAGTTCCTGGTTGATCCGGTCGGTATCCGGATACTGGGAGATCGCAAATCTGGTATCCATAGTTTCATTCCTCCGTTTGGATAATCTGTGGGGTGAGCGACCGCTCACGCTTTAACAACAATAGTATATCAAACTTGATAGTCAAAGGGAAGAGCAAACGCGCCAAAAACCGAAATTTTATGCACTATTTCCACAGAATCTGTCCGTGCCTTGAAAACTTTTTGGGCGATGTATTATAATAGCAATGAGCAATTGCTCACCCCTGTGAGTTTTGGGAGGTACCTTATGGAGAGCAAACACTGTAAACCCGCGTTCGAACGGGCGGACCCCGATCGCCGCAACAAGGTGATCCAGACCGCTATCGACGAGTTTTCGGGACTCGGGTTCGAAAACGCGAACATCAATGTCATCGCCAAAAAGGCCGGCATCTCGATCGGCCTGATGTATAAATATTTTGAGACGAAAGAAGACCTGTTCATCCTGTGTCTCGAAGAGGCCATCAGCGAACTGCATGCGGTCATCGAAGCGGTCCTTCAGTCCGACGACAAGATCCTCGTCCGCGCAGAAAAACTCATCCGGGCCATCCAGCAGACGTCCGGCAGGGAGTCCCGCTACGTGAAGCTCTACAATGAGATCACGAAGATGTCCGATGAGAAACAGGTCCGTTACTATGCCGACAAGATCGAAGGCATCTCCTATGAAGCCTACGCCGGTTTTCTGAAACGGGCGAAAGAGGAGGGGGACATCCGGAGCGACATGGACGAGCGCCTGTTTGCGTTCTTCTTCGACTCGCTTCTCATGACGCTCCAGTTCTCCTACACCTGTGACTACTACCGGGAGCGTTTCAAGGTCTACTGCGGAGACGATATCTTCGACAACGACGAGAAGGTCGTGCAGGAACTGCTGAAATTCCTGGAGTCCGCCTTCACGTTCTCCCATGATGATGTGAAAAAACTTGAGAAATAAGTATTGGAATAAGGAGAAATCAGTATGGAAAAATACGTAGTGTCCTATGATATCGGCACCACCGGCGTCAAGACCTGTCTTTTCCGCATCGACCAGATCATCACCCTTCTGGAGTCCGCTTCCATGGGCTACGGCCTTACGGTCCTCGACAACGGCGGGGTCGAGCAGAACGTCGATGAATGGTGGGAGGCGATGTGCGTCACCACGAAGAAGATCTTCGCCGAGACGGAAGTCAGGCCGGAACAGGTCGACGGCATCTCCTTCTGCAGTCAGATGCAGGGCGTCGTCCTGGTCGACAAAGAGGGCAACGCGCTCCGTCCTGCCATGTCCTACATGGACCAGCGTGCCAAAAAGGAACTCAAAGAGACCATCGCGTACGGTCCTCAGATCGCCGGCGCCAACCTGTTCAAGTTCCTGCCTTATTTCTACTACACGCATGCGGTGTCCTCCTCGGTCAAGGACCCCATCTTCAAGTACCTCTGGGTCCGGAACAACGAACCTGAGGTCTATAACAAAATCTATAAATGGCTCGACGTCAAGGAATATCTCATCTGCCGCTGCACCGGCAAATGTGTCATGACCGAGGACTCCGCGTTCTCGACGCTCCTCTACGACACCCGCAAGGGCCACGAGGGCTGGAGCGACAAGATCTGTGACATGATGGGCATCTATAAAGAACATCTGCCGGAGATCTGCAAGTCCACGGACGAAGTCGGTCCTCTGACCGCGAAAGCGGCGGAAGACCTCGGCCTTGTTCCCGGCATCGCTGTCTTCGGCGGTGGCGGAGACGCGTCCCTCATCCCGGTGGGCGCCGGCTCTGTCCTCCCGGGCGATACACATGTCTATTCCGGTACGTCCGGCTGGGTCGGCACGGTCCTCGAAAAGCAGAAGGTCGATGTCATGGCCATGATCGCCGCCATCGTCGGCGCCCAGGAAGGCCGTTACAACTACTTCGCCGAGATGGAGACCGCCGCCAAGTGTGTCGAGTGGGTCAAGGACCATCTGGCTCTCGATGAAGTGGACATCTACCTCGACAAGCACGATGTCACCGAGAACCGTCAGGGCTTCGAGGCCGCCTACACGTCCCTGTATGACTACCTGACCGAGATCATGCGTACCGTTCCGGCCGGTTCCAACGGCGTCATCTTCACGCCCTGGCTCCACGGCAACCGCTGTCCCTTCGAGGACCCGAACGCCGCTGGCATGTTCTTCAACATCACGCTGGAGACCGGCAAACGCGAGATGATCCGCGCGGTCGTCGAAGGTGTCTGCTACCACCAGCGCTGGATGCTCGAACAGGAAGCAAAACACGTCAAGACGTCGGACACCATCCGCTTCGTCGGCGGGGGAGCCCTGTCTCCGGTCACCTGCCAGATCCTTGCAGACGTCACCGGCCGAAAAGTCGAGACGGTCCGTTCGCCCCAGAACGTCGGTGCCGTCGGTGCCGCCGCCATCATGGGTGTCGGCCTCGGCGTCATCAGCTCCATCGACAAGGTCAAGGACTTCATCCCGGCCAGCAGGACCTATGATCCGAACCCGGCCAACAAAGCGGTCCACGACCGGAACTTCGAGGTCTTCAAGAGTCTCTACAAAAACAACAAGAAAGCGTTTGCCGCATTGAACGGCGAACAGGCATAAAGAAAACAACAATGGGCCCTGCCATCCGGCAGGGCTCGTTTTTTTGCGCCAGTCAACGGATGAGTGTCAAAATTGGGACTTTATCCTGTTTGAAGTAACATCTCCCTTTACTTTCGAATCGTACTGTGTAATAATACAAATTGGAAATCATATGAATCGCAACCAGTGGTGGATCCAATAGCAAGGGGAGACAATATGACCAGCGCAACCTATACCAAACATAACGATACTCCTGCCTACCAGAGCGGAAACTGGAAAAAACCCGGGAACATGAGGAACCTCGTCAGCATGGTGCTGCTGATGGTCTTCACACTCGGCATCTACTTTCTGTACTGGGTCTATCAAACGACGGAATACGCCAATCGCGACAAAAGCACGCCGCACCATACTCCTGTGGTGCAGCTCCTGCTGGTGATGTTCGTTCCGTACTATGAGCTTTACTGGTTTTATAAAACATCGAAGAAACTGACGCACCTCGGGGAGCCGTTCGAAGTGTTCGATGACAACTCGATCGTCACGCTGCTGCTCGGCATCTTTGGCCTCGACTTCATCGGCGCGGTCGTTCTTCAGGACCAGATCAACAAGATCGAAGCGGTCACTTCCGGTGCCGGGATCGGCGCCACCGGGGAAGCGGTCTGCAAACACTGCCACGCCGTGTTCCCGAACGACGCGCACACCTGCCCGAAGTGCGGGAAACCTTATAATAAGCCCTTTACGAAGACGATCGGCTTTGCCATTCTGGTCGCCGCGCTCGGCATCCTGCTGATCGCCGGCCTGCTGATCGGGATCATCTACTACGGGACCCACGCTCAGCCCGACGAAGGCTGGAACTGGAACGAGATCACCTCCGGACAGGAGGCGGGGAACAACACCTCCAAAGTCGACGAACTGCGCGAGGCGAACAGTCCGAAATACGGCGAAGTCATGGAGACCGCGCCGGGCCGCTGGGCGCTCGTCAAAGACGGTGTGGTCAACACCGACTTCACCGGCATCGCCGAAAACGAAAACGGCATCTGGTACCTCGAAAACGGCTACGTGAACTTCAACTTCACCGGGACCCTGGAAGACGGAAAAGGGAATTCATACACCGTCGAGAAGGGCAAAGTCGTCGATCAGAAGACTGCGGCGTAGATCGCCAACGTATGACGGTTTTTTAGGTTTGTTTTAAGCAGCGGCTGTTAGGCTAAGGGTGTCAACAGGTTGACAAACAGCAATCCGATTAACAGATATCCTTAAAGGAGAGTGAATGTCATGGCAGAATCCATTCTTTACCTGGCACTTGCCATTCTTGTCATCTATCTGATCGTCACGAACATCCGCATCGTCCCGCAGACGCAGACCTATGTCATCGAGCGGTTCGGTAAGTTCCACAAACGCTGGGAAGCGGGCATCCACCTGAAGATCCCCTTCATCGACCGCATCGCCGCGAAAGTCTCCCTGAAAGAACAGGTGCTGGACTTCCCGCCGCAGCCGGTCATCACGAAGGACAACGTCACCATGCAGATCGACTCCGTCGTGTTCTGCAAAGTCTTCGACCCGAAACTCTATGTTTACGGTGTGGAGGACGCGCTGGCCGGTCTTCAGAACCTGTCCGCCACGACCCTTCGCAACATCATCGGTGAGATGGAACTGGACCAGACCCTGACGTCCCGGGACCAGATCAACCAGAGAATGGAGGCCGTCCTGGACGAAGCCACCGACCCCTGGGGCCTCAAGGTCACCAGAGTCGAGCTCAAGAACATCCAGCCGCCGGCTGCCATCGAAGAAGTCATGACGAAACAGATGCGCGCGGAGCGTGAGCGCCGTCAGACCGTGCTGGAAGCCCAGGCGCACAAAGAGGCGGTCGTCTCCCGTGCGGAAGGCGATAAACAGGCGAAGATCCTCGCCGCTCAGGCAGAGCGAGACGCGCAGATCGCCCTGGCGGAAGGTAAGGCAAAATCCATCGAACTCGTCTATGAGGCACAGGCAAAAGGTCTGACCCATCTGAATGAAGTCGGCATCGAAGAGCCGGTCCTGAAACTGAAGGGCATCGAAGCGCTGAAAGACGTCTCCGACGGCCGCGCCACCAAGATCTACATGCCGTCTGACATGGCAAACGTGATCGCCAACCTCGGTGTGGCAGGGGAGGCCCTCGGCATTGGAGATGCCACTCCGGTCGACCAGTCCCCGAAAACGGTCAAAGTCCGCAAAGCGGATGACTGCATCGACGAAGACACCGGCGCAGGCGGCATCGACGCCTGGATGACCACGGAAGCCATCGAACAGGACGTGGAAGACGCTTACAAAGAATGACTTTGCAAGGAACAGGCTCTGCGGTTTCGCAGAGCCTTTTTGTGCTTTGACGCCGGACGGCGGGCGGGGAACCGATGACCGCTGGTTTTCTTTGTTAAAAAACTGCAAACTGTCGTATTGAGGAAAAAGGCTTTCCGTTTCCCCGGGTTTTCGTTATAATAAAGTTTAAGCATTCACGGAACAGGAGGTGTGCGCGTGGAAGAAGAGAAGAGATCCTACCGGTGGCTCTGGGCTGTCATCCCGGCCATCGTGGCGGTTGTGGCTCTGGCGATCTGCCTCAAGATCTTCTGGCCGCAGACCACAAAAGTTCCGGACCACGTCGTGAACATCTCCGGCAGCATCCGAAGCGCGCAGCCCGTTGAAAACCTCGTCGAGGCCACCTGGTCGATGCAGGACCAGGAGATGATCGACAAGATCCTCGCGGAACCGGACAAGTGGCAGGGCTATGAACTGAATATGCGCCTGACCGACAAGTGTACGTCCTCGAACAAGAAGCTTGAGATGATCGACTGGTTCGTAAATCCCGGGCAGCGCTGGGTACAGACCGCGGAAGGGTACCGGTACGAGAACCTTCCGGACGACCCCATGCTCGTTGTAGGCCCCTGTCACGGCGAAACGCCCGGTCCGCTCGACAAGGGCACCGCGGACTACAACGTCCGACTGGTCGTCAACAAGGCCGGAAAGACGCCGGAACAGGTGCAGGAGTACATCGACAACATCACGATCGACGTCCAGACGACGCTCCTTTACAAGGGCAGGGAAGTCGACTACGTCATGACCCCGATCACCTGGCTGAAATAAACAGGATGAGACCTCTCCGATGGAGAGGTCTTCTTTTTTTGCACGTCTGACTGTCCCACAAAAAAAGTTGTGTGACAGTTTCGCCCGAAAACATTGCGCGCTATTTATATCTTGACTATACTACTAAAGAATTAAAGTCTAAGTGTGATGTTTTGCACACTGTTGGAGGTATACTATGTCAGCAACATTAACCGTCAAAGGCCTCAAAGCAGGCGTCGGCGAAAAAGAGATCCTGCACGGCATCGACCTTGTCATCAACCCGGGCGAGACCCACGTTTTCATGGGTCCGAACGGTGCCGGTAAATCCACCCTCGGCAATGCCATCATGGGCCATCCGGCTTATGAAGTGACCGAAGGTTCTATCCAGTACGGCGACCTCGACCTGCTCGAGGAGACCGCGGACAAGCGCGCCAAGGCGGGCCTGTTCATGACGTTCCAGAACCCGATCGAAGTCCCCGGCATCACCGTCGCGAACTTCATGCGCAACGCCATCGAGATGAGAACGGGCGAGCGCGTCAAACTGTGGAACTTCCGCAAAAAGGTCAAGGAGATCGCGAACATCCTGACCATTCCCGAAGACTATGCAGACCGCGATCTCAACGTCGGCTTCTCCGGCGGTGAAAAGAAAAAGGCGGAGATCCTTCAGCTCCTCATCCTCGATCCGGACTTCGCCATCCTCGACGAGACCGACTCCGGTCTGGACGTCGACGCCGTCCGCGTCGTCTCCAAGGGCATCCAGGAGTTCCAGAAGAAGGAGGGCAAGTCTCTCTTCATCATCACCCATAACGCGGCCATCCTCGAGGCGCTCGATGTCACTCACACCCACATCCTCGTCGATGGAAAGATCGTCAAGAGCGGCGGCCCTGAACTCATCGATGAGATCTTCACCGAAGGTTTCGAGAAATACATCGAAGCCGAGAAGGCAGAATAAGCAGAGAGGTAGCATGTAATGGCAAAAGAGAAAACGTTCGTAGAGGACGTACAGCGCGACCTCTATGACTTCCGAGATGAGGAGATCGATTTTTACAGAGTCGATACCGGTCTGACGAAAGACATCGTTCTGCAGATCTCCGAAGAAAAGAACGATCCGGAATGGATGCGGGACTTCCGCCTGAAATGCCTCGACATCTTCAACCATTCCAAGATGCCGCCGTGGGGTCCCTCCATCGACGGTCTGAACCTCGACAACATCGTCACTTACGTCAAGCCCAAGACCGGCATGGCCGGCAAGTGGGAAGACGTTCCCGAAGACATCAAGAATACGTTCGAACGCCTCGGTATCCCCGAAGCCGAGCGGAAGTCCCTCGCCGGTGTCGGCGCCCAGTATGACTCCGAGCTCGTGTACCACAACATCCGTGCGGAAGTTGCGGCTCAGGGCGTCATCTACACCGACATCGAGAGTGCGCTGCACGGCCCCTATGGCGATATGATCAAGGACCACTTCATGAAACTGGTCCTGCCGGGTGAGCATCCCTTTGCCGCCCTGCACGGCGCCGTCTGGTCCGGCGGTTCCTTCGTCTACGTCCCGCCGGGAGTCGACGTCGAGATCCCGCTGCAGTCCTACTTCCGTCTGAACGCGCCGGGCGCCGGTCAGTTCGAACACACCCTCATCATCGTCGACGACCGGGCGAAGCTCCACTTCATCGAAGGCTGCTCCGCGCCGAAGTACAGTGTCGCGAACCTCCACGCGGGCTGTGTCGAGATCTTCGTCGGCGACGACGCCAAGATGCGTTACTCGACCATCGAGAACTGGTCGAAGAACATGTACAACCTCAACACCAAGCGTGTCACGGTCGGCAAGAACAGCGCGATGGAGTGGGTCTCCGGTTCCTTCGGTTCCCACACGTCCTACCTGTACCCGATGACCATCCTGAAGGGCGACAACTCCAAGATGGATTACACCGGCATCACCTTTGCCGGCGCCGGTCAGGAACTCGACACCGGTATGAAGGTCAACCATGTCGGCAAGCACACGACGTCTTCTGTCAACACCCGTTCCATCTGCAAGGACGGCGGCATCTCCAACACGAGAACGTCCGTTGTCATTGCCCCGAACGCGGACGAGTCCAAGTCCATCGTCGGCTGTACGTCCCTGATGCTCGACAGCAAATCGCGGTCCGATACCATTCCGGCCATCGATGTCCGGAACCAGAACTCGGACGTCGGCCACGAAGCGAAGATCGGCAAGATCTCCGACGAAGCGGTCTTCTATCTCATGTCCCGCGGCATCTCCGAAGAGGATGCCCGCGCCATGATCGTCTCCGGTTTCGCGGAGAGCGTCTCGAAGGAGCTGCCCCTGGAGTATGCCGTTGAAATGAACAACCTCATCCGACTCGAAATGGTCGGAGCCATCGGTTGATTGCGGGAAAGGAGTTTTGAAAATGGCTGAAGTAAAAAGCATTACCCTGAACCGCATGAAGATGATCACCTGGCGCTGGCTCAAGATGAACGAGCGCACGGTGGAATTTGCGGTGGACGGTACGGCAGGCGCCCCTGAGGTCCTGCAGCCCGTGGGCGTCGACACTCTGGCGGACGCTTCCGCTGCGACCGACGTCAAATGCGGCGCCGGTCCCGAAGTGGACGCGCTGCTGGCAGACGCTGCCGTCAAAGGCTTCTCGGTCGCCGAGGGCGTCGAAGTCGAAGAACCCATCCGGATCAAATATGAACTGGCGGACGGTGCCAGCACCTTTGATAAGTACGCCGTTGTCGTCGGCGACAACGCGAAAGTCACCCTCATCATGGACGTGCAGTCCGCGGCCGATGCCGCCGGCTACGCCGCGTTCCAGACCCGCGTCAAAGTGGGGAAGGGCGCAGAGGTCGCACTCGTCCAGATCCACCGCGCCGCGACCGGCTACCACATCATCGATGACTTCGGTGCCGACGTCGACGAGACCGGTTCCTTCAAAGCGATCCAGATCGCCTTCACCGGCAAAGAGAACGACCTCGGCGGACATGTGGAACTGAACGGCGACAGAGCAAATTGCTTCATCCGCAGCGGTTATCTCACGGCCGACGACCACGTCATGGACATCAACTACTATGTCAACCACACCGGTAGAGAGTGTGAGACCGATATCTACACTTCCGGCGTCCTTCGCGACAAATGTCTCAAGGTCTTCCGGACCACCATCGACTTCCAGCCGGGCGCTGTGAAGTCCCAGGGCGAAGAGAATGAGAACGTCCTTCTCATGAACAACGGCGTCACCAACAAGACCGTTCCGACCATCCTCTGCGGTGAGGAAGACGTCTCCGGTGAACACGGCTGTACCGTCGGCCGCCTTGCGGACGACCTGATCTTCTACCTCGAATCCCGCGGCATCCCGAACGAAGAGATCTATGAGATGATGGCCAAGGCCAGACTGGAAGCCACCATCCGGCAGATCCCCGACGAGAAGACCGTCGAGGAACTGGTAGAGTTCAACAACAATCTGTAAATCGCCCGAGCGGTAGAAAGAAGAAGCATATTATGATCGATGTAAACAAAGTGCGGGCCGACTTCCCGTTCTTCGCCGCCACCGACCTCGCGTACCTCGACAACTCCGCGACCTCGCAGAACCCGAAGTGCGTCATGGACGCGGAATGGCAGTTCTATGTGGACTCCAACGCGAACCCGTTCCGCGGCATCTACGAACTGTCCGAGCGCGCGACGAGTGCCTACGAACACGGCCGGGAGACCGTGAAGGACTTCATCCACGCGAAGAGCACGAAGGAGATCGTCTTTACCCGCAACGCTTCCGAGAGCCTGAACCTCATCGCCTACAGCTTCGCGCCGATGGTGCTCGAAGAGGGTGACGAGATCCTGGTCTCCATCCTGGAGCACCACAGCAACATGCTGCCCTGGCGGATGGCCGCGGAGAAGGCCGGCGCCACGGTGAAATACCTCGAAGTCGATATCACGGGTGAAGTTTCCGCCGAGATGGTCGCCGAGGCCCTGACGCCGAAGACGAAGATCTTCGCCATCACCCAGGTCTCGAACATCATGGGCCGCGAGAACGATATCAAGACGTTCGCGAAACTCTGCCATGACAACGGGACGTACATCGTCTGTGACGGCGCCCAGAGCGTGCCCCATATGCCGGTCGATGTCCAGGACCTCGACGTCGACTTCCTCGCGTTCTCCGGCCACAAGATGCTGTCGCCCATGGGCATCGGCGTCCTGTACGGCAAGGAAGAGCACCTCGCGGCCATGCCTCCGTTCCTGACGGGCGGGGAGATGATCTCCACGGTCAGCTACGACAGCATGACCTACTCGGAGCTGCCGCACAAGTTCGAGGCGGGCACCGTGAACGCCTCCGGCTCCGTGGCACTGGAAGCCGCCATCAAGTACATCCAGTCCATCGGCTTTGAGGACATCCAGGCGAGAGAGACGATGCTCTGCAAGCGCATGCTCGACGGCATCAAGGACATCCCGCATGTTACGGTCCTCGGCTCCGACAAACCGGAAGAGCACCACGGCATCATCACGTTCAAGATCGACGGGGTCCATCCCCACGACATCTCCGCCATCTTCGCGGACAACAACGTCGCGGTCCGTGCCGGCCACCACTGCGCACAGCCGCTGCACATCTGCCTCGGCATCCCGTCCACGACGAGAGCCAGCGTGATGTTCTACAACACCGAGGAGGAAGTCGACCGTTTCCTCGACATCCTGTCTCAGATCAGGGGGGCCATGGGCTATGGCGATTAACGCGTTCTACAATGAGATCCTGACGGATCACAACCTGCATCCGATGCACAAATACAACCTCAAAGACCCGAACCTCATCCTCGAGGGGCTGAACCCCAGCTGCGGCGACGATATCGTCCTGCAGCTCAAGATGGATGACAACGGTGTCATCGTCGACGGTTCCTACAACGGGGACGGCTGTGCCGTTTCCATGGCGTCCGCCGACATGATGCTGGACCTGGTCATCGGCAAGCACAAAGACGAGGCAAAGAGACTCGCGGACATCTTCGTGCGGATGATCAAGAAGGAGGCGACGGAAGAGGAGATCGAAGAGCTGGAAGAAGCCGGTTCTCTTCGCGACATCTCCCACATGCCGTCCCGCGTCAAGTGCGCCGTGCTCGGCTGGCACACGATGGAAGAGCTCGTCGACAAAGAGCCCATCAAGAACCCCGGTGAGCACTCCGGAGAGGCGGTATCCACCGAATGAATCTTTATCAGGAAATGGGCATCTCGCAAGAGGTGCTCACCTTTTCAGAAGACATCCTCGCCGGTCTCAAAGACCGTTTCGAGGAACTGGACCGGGTCGCCGAGTACAACCAGTACAAGGTCCTGCACGCCATGCAGAAGAACCGGGTGTCCGCCGAATGTTTCGCGGGGACCACGGGTTACGGCCACGATGACCTCGGTCGCGATGTACTGGAAAAAGTCTACGCCGACGTCTTTCACACCGAAGCGGCGCTCGTCCGTCCGCAGATCACCTGCGGTACCCACGCGCTGGCCACGGCCCTGTCGGCGAACCTCCTGCCGGGAGACGAACTGCTGAGCCCGGTGGGGAAGCCCTATGACACGCTCGAAGAAGTTATCGGCATCCGGGAGTCCGCCTGCTCGCTCGCCGAGTACGGCGTCTCGTACCGCCAGGTGGACCTGCTCGAGGACGGTTCCTTCGACTGGGACGGCATCAAAGCCGCGGTCAATGAGAAGACGAAACTCGTTACCATCCAGCGGTCCAAGGGCTACCAGATGCGGCCGACGTTCTCGGTCGAACAGATCGGCGAACTCATCCGGTTCGTCAAAACTCTGAAGCCGGACGTCCTCGTCATGGTGGACAACTGCTACGGCGAGTTCACCGAGACCATCGAACCCTCCGATGTGGGAGCGGACATGGTCGTCGGGTCGCTCATCAAGAACCCGGGCGGCGGCATTGCGCCCACCGGCGGGTACATTGCCGGTACGCAGGCCTGCGTGGACCGGTGTCTCTACCGGCTCAGCGCGCCGGGCCTCGGCCAGGACATCGGCGCGTCCCTCACGGTGAACACCGCTCTGTACCAGGGCTTCTTCTTTGCGCCGACGGTGGTCGCATCGGCGGTGAAGGGCGCCATCTTCGTGGCGGCCGCTTACGAGAAGCTCGGCTACCACGTCGTCCCGGCCTCCTCGGAGCCCCGGTACGACATCATCCAGTCCATCGAACTTGGCTCGGAGGAGGCGATGCTCGCCTTCACCGCCGGCATCCAGGCCGCCGCCCCGGTGGACAGCTACGTCACTCCCGTGGCCGCTCCCATGGACGGCTATGACGACCTCGTCGTCATGGCGGCCGGCGACTTCATCCAGGGTTCGTCCATCGAACTCTCCGCCGACGGCCCCATGAGAGAGCCCTACGCCATCTACTTCCAGGGCGGGCTCACGTTCCCGCACGCGAAGCTCGGCGGCATGATGGCCCTGCAGAAAATGCTCGACCGCGGGCTGCTCCAACTCAACTGAATAGACAAAACTCTGGAAAGCCAAAAGCTCTGTCCAGATCCGCGCCAACCGAACCCCCTCTGCGAGGGACCCCACGGATCTGTCCAGCCTTTTGGCTTTCTCGTTTCCTGTTACGATTTCTTCTAGTATTTTTAAGCATTTTCTTATATGATTAAAATGAGGCAGGAGGTGTCATCCGTACATCGCCCGCCCGGACATCGTCAAATACTTTATAAAAGGAGAATGAACCATGTCTGTAGGAATCATTATCGCCATTATCGCGCTTGCACTCGTCGCCCTGATCATTATCTGGGTCATCTCGGTCCAGCGCAGACTCGTCTCCATCGATGAGCTGTGCGGCAACGCCATGTCGCAGATCGGCGTCCAGCAGAACACCCGCTGGGATGCCCTGAACGCCCTGGCAGACCTCACGAAACAGTATGATGAGCACGAATACAACACCCTGAAAGACGTCATCGCGCACCGTCAGCCCATTACGGCGAACAGCACGGCTGCCGACGCCGAAGCCCAGGAGAACTTCCTGACCCAGGCCATGTCCCGCTTCATGGCGGTCGCGGAGCAGTATCCGGACCTCAAAGCCAACACCATGTACATCGAGACCATGAAGGGCGTCAAACAGTACGAAGAGAACGTCCGTCTGGCCCGCATGACCTACAATGACACCGTCACGAAGTTCAACCGTGTCGTCCGTCAGTTCCCGACGAGCCTCGTTGCCGGTATGCTCGGTTTCCCGGTCAAGGATTACCTCCAGACCGAAGAGGCCAAGAAAGACATGCCCGATATGAAACGGTAAATCGCCCCAAAACTGTTTGAGGGAAACATACTATGAGAAAAGCACTCACAAGGATGGGGAGTGCCTTCCTCGTCATGCTCTTCGCGGCTGCCCTGACGGTCCTTCCGTCGTTCGCCTGGAGCGGTGAGGGAGAGTACTATTCCATCGATGTCAAAGTCACGCTTCTCGACAACGGAGACGCGCAGGTCATTGAACTCTGGGACGTCGAAATCGATGACGACTGGTCGGAACTGTTCATCCCGAAGACCAATCTCGGTCAGATGAGCATCCGCAACATGCAGGTCAAAGACCTGACCAACGAGGTCGAGTACACGTACACCGGGGAAGACTGGGATGTCGGATCCGGCATGAGTACCGCCGACAAGCGGACCATGAAGTACCAGAAGTGCGGCATCGCGCAGCGCTCCGACGGCGGAGTCGAACTCTGCTGGGGCGTCTCGGGCAGCGGCCGGAACAAGTACCAGGTCTCTTACATCATGACCAACGTCGTCCAGAAGTACTCGGACGGCTATGACGGGTTCCATATCCGGTTCATCAACTCGGCGCTGGATCCCGCACCCGACCACGTCTCGGTCACCATCGACACGCAGGACGTGGAGGAGCTGACGAAAGAAAATACGAAGTTCTGGGCGTTCGGCCTCATGGGCACCACCCGTCTCGAAGACGGCCGTGTCATCGTGGAGTCGGACGAGGGCGGCACCATCAATTTCTGCAACGTCATGTGCCGCTTCAATGAAGACATCTTCTATCCGGAAGTGGAGACCGGCACGACGTTCCGCAGCCTGGTCGAGCAGGCCTTTGTCGGCTCGGACTACAACATCGAAGCATACGATGACGGTACCTCCGGCGGCGATGCGTCGTCCAGCCTGGAAGACTCCTCTTCGTCCATCTTCGAAGACCTGTCGAACGATGAAGACATCGGATTTCTGTTCGACGGGAACGGGGGCATAAGGGACATCTTCATGGCGTTCCTCATTCCCGCGATCGCGCTCTTCCTCTTCATCTTCGGCATCGGCAGAGCGCTGATGGGGAACAGTTCGAACAAGAGCGGACTCCTGTCCCGCATCGTGTCGAACATCACCCGCAAAGAGAAAAAGGAAGTCCTCTACTCAAGAGATATCCCGCTCGACGGCAGCCTTCCGGAGGCGTACCTCGCCCTTGATACCATGGACGAACTGCCCGGCAAAGGCGCCATCATCGAAGCGTACCTGCTCAAATGGATGAAGAACGGCTGGTGCCGCGTCGAAGAGAAACCCGAGAAACGTCTCGGCGGCCTGCTCGGCGAGAAAATGACCCCGTCCATCGTCTTTTCGCCGGACTCTGCGGAAGCCACGAAAGGTGTCATCACCGGCGTGGAAGAGCAGCTCTGGCGCATCCTCCATGCGGCAGCAGGAGAGGACGACATCCTCCAGGAAAAAGAACTCAAACACTACGCGCAGGCAAACTACGAGCGTCTCGAAGACTTCTTCGAGAATTCGCTCAATGAGGGCATGCGCAGCGCGAAAGCCTCACACCGTGTCGAGGACGTGGCGGAGAAGAAGCTCCTCTTCACCTCTCACAAGACCGTCCTCACGGAGACCGGCAAGCAGAAGTTCCTCGAACTCATCGGCTTCCGGAAGTTCCTGAAGGAGTTCACCATCATCAACGAACGGGAAGCGAGAGACGTCGGCCTCTGGGGCGACTATCTGAGCTATGCCGCCCTGTTCGGGATCGCCGACGAAGTGGCGGAACAGTTCAAGGAACTGGTGCCCGACTTCTTCACGAACCCGCAGGCGTACGGTTACTACGGCGCCGGCTGGGACGCGTACGACATGATCTGGATGATGCACTGGATGAACCGCTTCTCCAACACCGCGTACAACAGCTACATGGCCGGACGCTCCGCACAGGAGATCAACACCGCGTCGAGCGGTGGCGGCGGCTTCTCCTCCTTCGGCGGAGGCGGCGGCTTCTCCGGCGGCGGCATCGGAGGCGGCGGCCGATAAATACGCTGCCAACAAGACAAAATGAAAAAGGCTTCCCATCGGGAAGCCTTTTCTTATTCAATTTGTACTTCCAACAGGCCACACCCCGTCAAACTGAAATTTGTGTGCCCGCGCACACCTTCGACGCAGGCGGGTGCAGTGAACGGTTCGAGAGCCCGGTCATTGGCAGCCCGACCTCCGAACCTGCGGCATTCACCATCCCGACTGCTGAACTTTTCTCGTTGGAAAGCAGAAAACCACGCCAAACTCGAAATAATCAAGTTTAGCGTGATTTTTTGTGTGTGCAAGCAGGTGGTTTTCGCAAAAAATACACGTCAAATCGCGTCATTCAAGTTTTGGCGTGATTATTTTTCGGGTTTTCATCTTGATTTGCCCCTTCCGAGCCCATATTTTCACGCTAAAACACTAAGAATGAGATATAGCGTGAAAAAGTGATGATTTGCTATGGCATCGGAAGTAAAAAAGTCACGCTAAAACGTCAAAAAACGGGTTTTAGCATGAAAATAGGCTTCGAATCAGATGCTTGGCAGGCGAAAAGCGCGAGATTTTCCATGCTAAAAGGTAAAAAGCAGGAGTTTGGCATGGAAAAAAGAGAAAAGCCTCCGATCGATCACATTGATTTGCAGGCCGAAGGGCCGGAGTGCCCCTTTGGCCTGTTGTTTACCCCATGCCGGCGGGTGAAAGCGCGGTCAAGGGCAGGCAACGCGGTGGGTGGTTGCCTGTCGCGGAGCGAGCAAGCCCCTTGACGGCGCTGCAAACCGCTGGCACCCACGCCCGAAGGGCAAAGTTCTAAGCTCGGCAAATACAAGTTTGAAGAGCTCGACAAATACAAGTTTGCTGTGGTTAGCAAATGGAATGATCGTTGGGGTGCCGGTCTGTGTGAGAAGGGCCGGTCAGGAGTTCTTCAAAGCGGTGGAGACCAGGCCCTTGAAGAGCGGGTGCGCTTTGGTCGGCCGCGACTTGAACTCGGGGTGGTACTGCACGCCGACGTAGAAGTCGTTCTCCGGCACTTCGACGGTCTCGATGATGAGGTCGTCGGGCGAGCGCCCGGATAGCACGAGGCCGGCATCGGCGAGCACATCGCGGTAATCGTTGTTGAACTCGTAGCGGTGGCGGTGCCGCTCCCGGATCTCCGGGGCGCCGTACCATTTCGCCATCTGGGTCCCGTCCGCGATGACACAGGGGTATGCGCCGAGCCGCAGGGTGCCGCCCTTGCGGATCTCTTTGTACTGGTCGGGCATGAAGTCGATGACCTTGTGCTTCGAGTCTTCGTCGAACTCGCCGGAGTTGGCGCCTTCGAGGCCGCAGACGTGCCGCGCGAACTCGATGACGGCGATCTGCATGCCGAGGCAGATGCCGAGGTAGGGGAGGTTGTGCGTCCGGCAGTATTCCGCCGTGGCGATCTTTCCTTCGATGCCCCGGTTGCCGAAGCCGCCGGGAACGACGATGCCGTCGCACTTTGCCAGTACATCGCCCGCGTTGTCGGGTGTGACGGTCTCGGAGTCGATCCACTCGATGTCCACATGTGCACCGCACTCATAGCCGGCGTGCCGCAGGGCCTCCGCCACGGAGAGGTACGCGTCGTGGAGCTGGACGTACTTGCCGACGATGCCGATGGTCACGTTCTTCGACGCGTTCTTGATGCGTTCGACCATCTCTTTCCACTCGTCGAGTTCCAGCTCGCGAGGATCGAGGCCGAGGTCGAGGCAGACGAGGCGGGAGAAGCCGCTCTTCTCGAGCATGACCGGCGCCTCATACAGGACCGGGACCGTCCGGTTCTCGATGACGTGCTCGGCCGGGACGTTGCAGAACATGGCGATCTTCTGGAAGATGCCGGGCTCCAGCGGCTGATCGCAGCGCAGCACGATGAAGTTCGGATGGATGCCCATGCCCTGCAGTTCCTTGACGGAGTGCTGGGTCGGCTTGGTCTTGTGCTCGTCCGAACCGGAGAGGAAGGGGACGAGGGTGACATGGATGAAGCAGCAGTTCTCGGGACCGACTTCCAGGGACACCTGTCGGATGGCTTCGATGAAGGGCTGGGACTCGATGTCGCCGATGGTGCCGCCGATCTCCGTGATGACGACGTCCGCTTCGGAATGGTCCCCGACCGCATAGATGAAGTCTTTGATCTCGTTCGTGATGTGGGGGATGACCTGCACCGTCTGGCCGAGGTATTCGCCGCGGCGTTCCTTGTTGAGGACATTCCAGTAGACTTTTCCGGTCGTGAGGTTCGAGAACTTGTTGAGGTCCTCGTCGATGAATCGTTCATAGTGGCCGAGGTCGAGGTCCGTCTCGGCGCCGTCTTCCGTCACATAGACTTCGCCGTGCTGGTACGGGCTCATGGTGCCGGGGTCGACGTTGATGTAGGGGTCGAGCTTCTGCGACGCCACCTTGTAGCCTCTGGCCTTCAGAAGCCGGCCGAGAGACGCCGCGGTGATGCCCTTGCCGAGGCCCGACACGACACCGCCGGTCACAAAGATATATTTCGTATTCATGGTGTAACTCCTTCCTGACAAACACACAAAAGAAAAAGCCCACCTGCGTTCAGGGGGCACTTGACCCGTGACGCAAATGAACTCCATTGCTCACCTGGTAAAAGTGATATCGTTTTACAAAAACAGTATAGTCTCCGCTTTTTCATTTTGCAACCCTGTTTTTCATGGGGCGATGTACGGAAAACGGTGAGTTACGACTCACTTTTCGCGTTGCGATGCGGTCTCGCGGGTCACTTTAAATCGCCAAAGTATTTTTTCGGGAAAAGTGCAAAATGAAAGTTGACAATCACCTTTTTTGCATATATAATACTCTGCGAAAGCGGCAAAGGCGTCGCAGTTCCCGGAGAGGGGACTGTCCCGATTTTGCCGCTTTTTTCTATTGTCAAGTAAGTCAATTACAATACTGAAAAGAATGGAGTTTGAAAGTTATGCAGAACAAACATCTTATCGAAGTGCTTGAGACTGTCAAGAAACGCGACGCGGACCAGCCGGAGTTCATCCAGGCGGTCACTGAGGTCTTTGAGTCCCTCGACCCGGTCGCCGATGCCCGCCCCGACCTCATCGAAGCCGGCGTCTTTGAGCGGATCGTCGAGCCCGAAAGACAGATCATCTTCCGCGTACCGTGGGTCGATGACAACGGCAAGGTCCAGGTCAACCGCGGTTTCCGCGTCCAGTTCAACTCCGCCATTGGCCCCTACAAAGGCGGCATCCGTCTTCATCCGTCCGTTTACCTCGGCATCATCAAGTTCCTTGGCTTCGAACAGATCTTCAAGAACTCCCTGACCACCCTTCCCATGGGCGGCGGCAAGGGCGGTTCCGACTTCGACCCGAAGGGCAAGTCTGACGCGGAAGTCATGCGCTTCTGCCAGAGCTTCATGACCGAGCTCTCCAAGCATATCGGCGCTGACACCGACGTTCCCGCCGGCGACATCGGCACCGGTGCCCGCGAAGTCGCTTACATGTTCGGCCAGTACAAGAGACTGCGCAACGAGTTCACCGGCGTCCTCACCGGTAAAGGCCTCACCTTCGGCGGTTCTCTTGCCAGAACCGAAGCCACCGGTTACGGCCTCTGCTATTTCACCAATGAAGTCCTGAAAGCCAACGGCAAGTCCTTCGAGGGCCAGACCGTCTGCATCTCCGGCTCCGGCAACGTTGCCATCTATGCCTGTGAAAAGGCCACCGCTCTCGGTGCGAAAGTCATCACCATGTCCGATTCCAACGGCTACATCGTCGACAAGAACGGCATCGACCTCGACTGCGTCAAGCAGCTGAAGGAAGTCGAGAGAAAGAGAATCAAAGAGTACGTCGCCTCCCATCCGGATGCCGAGTACCATGAAGGCTGCAGCGGCGTCTGGACCGTTCCCTGTGACATCGCCCTTCCGTGCGCCACTCAGAACGAGATCAACGAAGAGTCCGCGAAGGCTCTCGCCGCCAACGGCTGCTACTGTGTCTGCGAAGGCGCGAACATGCCTTCCACTCCGGAAGCCATCGAAGTCTACTTCGCCAACAACATGCTCTACGGCCCGGCCAAAGCTGCCAACGCCGGCGGTGTTGCGGTCTCCGGTCTTGAAATGTCTCAGAATTCTATGCGTTATGGCTGGACTTTCGAGGAAGTCGATGATAAACTGAAGAACATCATGAAAGATATTTTCGCCGCTTGTGACTCTGCATCCAAGGAATTCGGCCTCGAAGGCAACTACATGGCTGGTGCCAACATTGCCGGTTTCCTGAAGGTCGCAGAGGCCATGAAGGCACAGGGATGTGTATAAGAACATGTATGAAGGACTGATCTTCCCCGAAGGTTATGTCGCCAAACTGTCTCCGAAAGAGACCCAGACGGCTGTTGAATTCACGCGGGACGCGTTTCAGAAGAACATTCGGCATGCGCTGAACCTTCGCCGCGTCACCTGCCCGCTGTTCGTCACCGCGGCCAGCGGCATCAACGACGACCTGAACGGCGTCGAGCGCAAAGTCGAATTCGATATGCTGAACATCGACGGGACGGCCCAGGTGGTCCAGTCGCTGGCGAAGTGGAAACGTGCCGCTCTCGGCCGCTACGGGTTCGACCCGGGCGAGGGCATGTACACGAACATGTCCGCCATCCGCCGAGACGACCAGTGCGATTCGCTCCACTCCATCTATGTCGACCAGTGGGACTGGGAGTGCGTCATCACCGAGGACCAGCGCAACGAGGAGTTCCTCAAAGAGACGGTGCAGCGCATCGTCAACGCTCTGGTCGCGACGAAGGCGTTCGTGAACAACGAATACCCGGACCTGCATAAGACCATCAAGCCCAACGTCTTCTTCATCACGACGCAGGAACTCGAGGACCTGTACCCGGACCTCACTCCGAAAGAGCGGGAAGACCGCATCGTGGAGGAGAAGAGGACCGTGTTCCTCATGCAGATCGGCGATGTATTGAAGAGCGGACAGAAGCACGACGGCCGCGCTCCGGACTACGATGACTGGAAACTCAACGGCGACCTTCTCCTCTGGAACGAAGTCCTTGGATGCGCGGAAGAGATCTCTTCCATGGGCATCCGCGTCGACGCGAAGTCTCTTCAGGAACAGCTGAAGAAAGCGGGCTGTGAAGAACGCCTTCAGTTCCCGTTCCATCAGGGCATCGTGAACGGCACCCTGCCGCTGACCATCGGCGGCGGCATCGGACAGTCCCGCGTCTGCATGTTCATGCTGGAGAAAGCCCATGTCGGTGAAGTCCAGGTCTCGGTATGGCCGGAAGACATGATCCGCGAGTGCGAAGAGCACGGCATCATCATTCTCCAGTAATGGAAAACTCGATCAGAACGACCCCGAAGCAAAGCTTCGGGGTCGTTTTTCTGTGAAACTATGACAAGCGGAAACTGGCATTTTTGTGTAAAAAGTGCTATAATATCAACGTTAAATGCGTGGATCGCCCAATGTAAAAAGGGGAGGGAACAGTATGCTGGAGCTGAATTCATATGTCATCTACGGGGACAACGGCGTTTGCCTCGTGGCGGACAAGCGAAAAGAAAAGTTTGCCGGCGTCATTCGGGAATACTACATCCTGAAACCGCAGGGAAACGAAGGTTCCACTCTGTTTGTCCCCACTGACAACGAGGAGCTTCTTTCGAAGATGCGTTCCATCCTGACGAAGGACGAGATCCTCGACATCATCCACTCGCTGCCCGGGGAGGAAGTGACCTGGGAGGACAACAACAAAGTCCGCGGCGAGTACTACAGCGAAGTCTTCGAAAAGGGAGACCGCAGAGAACTGCTGCTTCTCATCAAGGCCTTGTATGAACACAAGGTCGAGCGCAAGGAAGAGGGCAAGAAACTCTGGACCATCGACGAGAACGCCATGAAACACGCGGAGAACCTCGTCTACGAAGAGTTCGGTACCGTCCTCGGCATCCCGCAGGAAGAGGTCATCGATTTCATCATGGAAGAAGTCGGGAAAGTCGAGCGGGGAGAAGTCTGAATCGAATCACTTTGACCGGAGCGTCTGAACGGACGCTCCTTTTTTGTGTCTCTGTTTTTGAAATAGAAATTGACTTTTGCACAATCTAATACTATAGTAGTTTTAACTTAGAAAAGAGGTGTCTGCACTTTGAGCGAAAACCGATTCAAAAAGTTTCTTGATCAGCTGAAGGACCCGAATTCCAGTGCTTCTGCCGCCATGGAAAGTCTGGGCTTCACCGGTCTGACAGTCGCCGGGACCGGTCTCGGCCTGCTCAAGTTTTTTGATTACGCACAGAGCAAACAATTGAAATACTCCGACCTTCTGCGTCTGTTCCGGGAGGGGAAAGTCTCGGCTTACCACCTTGACATGAGCAGCCGCAACCTCGTCTTCCAGAGAAAGGATTCCGGCGCTTACGGTTCTGCCATCGTCCCGGATACCCAGCTGTTCCTGAAGGACATCCACAAGCTGGTCAAAAAGCACAACGACGAGAACCCGGACGAGCCCATCGCCATGGACTACTCCCGCGGCATTCCGAACTGGGTCTATTTTGCCCTCATCGGCGGCATCGCCACGCTGCTCGTCATCGACAACGCGCTTTGGAATATGTCCCAGAATCAGCAGCAGATGCAGATCCGCCAGGACCAGGGAAGACAGCAGTTCACGAAGTCCAAGTTCTCTCTCCAGAGTCACCGCACCGCGACGTTCGACGACGTGGCCGGTGCCGAAGAGGAAAAAGAGGAACTGAAGGAGATCGTCGAATACCTGAGAGACCCCGACAAGTTCACCCGGCTCGGCGCCCGCGTGCCGAAGGGTGTCCTGATGGTGGGCCCTCCCGGTACCGGTAAGACCCTGCTCGCCAGAGCGGTGGCCGGAGAAGCGGGTGTCCCGTTCTTCTCGGTCTCCGGTTCCGAATTCGTCGAGATGTATGTCGGCGTCGGCGCCGCCCGTGTCCGCGATCTGTTCGCCCAGGCCAAGGCCAACGCGCCGGCCATCGTCTTCATCGACGAGATCGACGCTCTGGCCCGGAAACGTGCCACGGACCTCTACACCGGCAACGAAGAGCGTGAGACGACCCTGAACCAGCTGCTGGTCGAGATGGACGGCTTCACGACCGAGGAGAACATCATCCTCATCGGTGCCACGAACCGCGCGGACGTCCTGGACCCCGCCCTCATGAGACCCGGCCGCTTCGACCGTCAGGTCCATGTCGGGTACCCGGACATCAAGGCGCGGGAAGCCATCCTGAAAGTCCACATCAAGGAAAAACCGCTGGCGCCGGAAGTCGACCTGTCCGAGGTCGCGAAGAACACCACCGGTTTCACCGGGGCGGACCTTGAAAACCTGCTGAATGAAGCGGCGCTCCTCGCCGCCAAGAGAAATAAAGACGCCATCGGGAACGAGGAACTGAAAGAAGCGGCCGTCAAGGTCATGATGGGCGCCGAGAAGCGTTCCCGCAAAGTGACCGACAAAGAGCGCCGTCTGACCGCGTTCCACGAAGCCGGCCATGCGGTGGCGACCTACCACCTCGACACGCAGGACCCGGTCACGGAAGTCTCCATCATCCCGCGCGGCTCTGCCGGCGGTTACACGATGTCCACGCCTCAGGAAGACAAGATGTACATGTCCCGCAACGAGATGCTGGACGAGCTCGTCACGCTGCTCGGCGGACGTGTGGCGGAAGCCATAGTGCTCGGCGACATCTCCACCGGCGCATCGAACGACCTGGAGCGTGCCACCGCTCTGGCCAAGGGCATGATCACCCGTTACGGAATGGACGAGAACATCGGCCTTGCCACCTACGGCACCAATACAGGCTTCTACGGCACCGGGAAGGAGTATTCCGAAACGACTGCCACCGCGATCGACGAAGCGGTCAAAGCGCAGCTGAAGACCGCGTACGAGCGCTGTGAAGCCATCCTCACCGAGCACCGTGATCAGCTCGACCGGCTCGCCGACTATCTCCTCGAACACGAGAAGATCGACGCGGACGGGTTCAACGCCCTGATGAAGGCATAAAAAAAGATGACCCTCTCCGTTTTCGGAGAGGGTCTTTTCTTATGCTTTTACGGTCTCGTCCTGTTTGGCTTTGGTGCGTTCGGCATTGCGTCTGTCGGCGTACTTCAGGAAGGCGTTGACGCCAAAGAGGGAGAAGCCGGCGATGTAGAGCAGCGCGATGAACGGGACGATGAATTTGGAGGAGAACGGGTCCGCGATGTTGTAGCCGATGGCGGTGAACGATACGACTTTCAGCAGGTAGCCGAAGAGGGAGATGACGAGGAAGGACCGGTAGTCCATCTTCATGTTCCCGAACAGGCTGCTGACCGGGTTCGCCGGAACAAAGGGGACCAGGCGGAGGGCGAACAGGATGATCGGGTTCCCGGTGCCGCCTTTGGCGCTCATCTCTTCGTCTTCGTCATCGACGGCGATGGAGAGGACGGGCACTTTGAGTAGCGCGTTCCGGATGGCCCGCACGACTTTGCCGATCCCTCTGCCGATGGCCACAAAGAACTTGAGGATGAGCGGCAGTTCCTTTTTCGGCCTGTCCTGTTTGTTTTGTAAGGCGTCCAGCGCCTCTTTTTCGGCTTTGCGTTTGTCCTGGGACTCCTGCAGCGCTTTTTTCGTACTGTTGTCGGCGTCCGAGACGACCCGCCAGAGGTTGTCGGAACGCATGATATATTTCTTGATGGCGTTGGACTTCGCATTGTAGCCCATCGCCCACTTGATGGTGAAGATGATGCCGACCCCCACAAAGTTGATGAGCAGTGCCATGGGGAAGGGGAAGATGACGGCGGCGATGAGGCAGGTGGCAGACACGGGGACGATGCCGACAAAGGATTTGACAGCAAAGAACAGGAGAAGGGCCAGGATGATGAGGGGTTTGTAGGGAAGCTCCGTCACCCGTTGCTCCAGGTTCTCCATGAAAGTTTTGAATTTGATGTAGTACATCTGAGCTTTGGTCAGTCCCAGATCATCTCTCATCTGCTCCGCGGTCGAGCTGATCGTCTCGAGCACGTTCCGCTTCTCTTCCGCGAGCGCATGCTCGGCGGCTTCTTCGCTGCTGCTCTCGGAGGGCTCCGGCCGCGGGAACTGTTCCTGGGCCATGGAGGAGAGCTTTTCAAAAGGAGCCGTGATGTTCGTGAAGTCGACGTGGTGGTGCATGTAGGTCAGCACTGCCGCCATGATGAGAAGGATGACTGCGATGGCATCCAGAAGCCGCACGGTACTCCGTGATCTTGTTCCGCCCATGTAGTGTCCTCTCGTGACAAAAGATAGATAAAAATACTATATCTATTAAATTATATGTGTTTTCAGTCGTTCGGTCAATGACTAACGCCCCGTACAATATTGTACGGGGCGTATTTTACAGTTGTATGAACTTGTTTACTCGATCTCGTTGGTGGCAACGATGTCGATGCCGGTCCCCAGAAGGTCCTTGATGGCGACATCGCCGATATGGACCGGGGCCTCCAGAGTAGCCTTGTTGATCTCCTTCATGGCGGAGAACAGCAGTTCTTTCGGGATGGCTCTGCTGGACTTGACGGGAACGATGTAGGCCTTGCCGCCGGTGACCCGGACGGTGGAGGTCAGGGAACGCTCGGGATGGGTGACTTCCGCCCGGGCATAGGTGTCGCCGCGCGGGCAGGTGTTGCCGGTGACGCTGACGACTTCATTGACTTCGTTGAGCGTGACCGTGACCGGGCAGCCGCGGGGACAGGCGACGCAAATCAAATTTCTTTCAATCATGGTTATGCCTCCTCGATGCTGATGACGATCTCCTGGTCTTTGGTCATCTCAGCGATATCTTTCGCCTTGATGATGACGTTTTCCATTTCGCCGGGAGCCAGTTTGATCTTCTTGCGATTGAGCAGCACTTTGTCGCCGCAGGTGACCACGACCCGTTTGTCATGATAGACACTTCCGACACGGAAGTAGATCTTGACGTCTTCCTGCTCGTCGAGGTTGATGCTCTGGGGAACGGTGTAGCGGACACCGTTCTGACCGCGGGTCTTGATGACGTCGCCGTGGCGCAG
Organism: Clostridia bacterium; assembly: GCA_017433225.1. Lineage (GTDB taxonomy): Bacteria > Bacillota > Clostridia > Oscillospirales > Acutalibacteraceae > RUG420. The sequence goes on along the minus strand of JAFRHS010000004.1, from coordinate 3,211 downwards.
GCCGGAGATGTACTGGGCAGCGCCCTTGCCGGCGATCTGCGATTCCTGGGTGACGAAGTCGACCAGGTCGTGGACCTGAAGGACGTTGCCGCAGGCGAAGACGCCGGGCTGTGAGGTCTCTCTCATCTCGTCGACCTTCGGGCCGCGGGTGACCATATCCATGTCGAGGTCGATCTGCTTGGACAGCTCGTTCTCGGGGATGAGGCCGACCGAAAGGAGGACCGTGTCGCAGGGGATGTATTCCTCGGTGCCGGGGATGGGAAGCATCTTGTCGTCGACGTTGGCGATCGTGACGCCTTCCACGCGGTCGAGGCCGTGGATCTTGATGACGGTGCAGGAGAGCCGCAGCGGGATGTCGAAGTCATCGAGACACTGGACGATGTTTCTCTGAAGACCGCCGGAGTAGGGCATGACTTCACAGACGACTTTGACTTTGGCGCCTTCGAGGGTCATGCGGCGGGCCATGATGAGGCCGATGTCGCCGGAACCGAGGATGACGCATTCATGACCGGGCATGTAGCCGTCGATGTTGACGAACTTCTGCGCCTGACCGGCGGACATGACGCCTGCCGGACGGGTGCCGGCGATGTCCAGCGCTCCGCGGGGACGCTCTCTGCAGCCCATGGCCAGGATGATGGCCTTGGCGTTGATGGTGATGAGGCCGTCTTCTTTGTTGGTGGCGATGACCTGGTTCTCTTTGGTGATGTTCAGGACCATCGTGTTGAGCTTGACGGCGATCTTCGTCTCGTCCATGAGCTTGACGAAGCGGTCGGCATATTCGGGACCGGAGAGTTCCTCGCCGAAATAGGTGAGGCCGAAACCGGTGTGGATGCACTGCTCCAGGATGCCGCCGAGGCGGACGTCTCTCTCCAGGACGATGATGTTCTCTTCGGGGACCCCGTTATCTTTCGCGGAAAGGGCCGCCGCCATGCCGGCAGGGCCGCCACCGATGACGACAAGGTCATAATTCAAAATCTCATTCATGATCATTTCGTCCTTTCGTAGATGATGTCGGAGTGTCTGCCGAATTTGGTGATCTCATTGATCGGCTGGTCGAGTTCTTCCGCGAGGATCTCCATGACTTTCGATCCGCAGAAACCGCCCTGGCAGCGGCCCATGCCGGCCCGGGTACGACGTTTGACACCGTCGAGATCGATGGCACCGCCCGGAGCGCGGATGGCGTCCCGGATCTCGCCCTCGGTCACGGTCTCGCAGCGGCAGACGATGCGGGAGTAGGCCGGGTCTTTGGCGATGAGCTCAGCGCGCTCTTCCGGACTCATCGTACGGAAGAAGACCGGAGCTTTCCGGGAAGGATTCCATTCCGCCTTTTTGGCAGGTTTGGTATCGAGGGTATCGAGGACCATGTTCTCGACGCATTCCGCGATGGCGGGGGAGGCAGCGAGACCGGGGGACTCGATGCCGATGAGGTTGATCATATATTTGTTGGTCTTGGCCGGAGCGATGTAGAAATCGTGCTCGATCCAGTGGGCGCGGAGACCGGCAAAGGATGTGATCTGATCTCTCGGACTGACGGAAGGAACGGACTTCTGCGCTTCGGCATAGGTGGTGCGGAGAGCTCCGTCGCGGACGGAGACGTCATGCTTGCCTTCCATGTTGTCGTTCTGGTCGAGGGAAGTGGGGCCGACGAAGATGTTGTGATGGGTCGTCGGCGCGACCAGGATACCTTTGCCCATTTCGGTGGGGCACTGGAAAATGGTATGGGTGACCAGCGGATAGACGCTGCGGTCGAGCAGACCGTATTCGCCTTTCCGGGGGATGACCTTGAATTTTTCGCCGTTGAAGTTCTCCAGAAGATAGCTGGCGAAGATGCCGGCGGAGTTGACGATGATCTTGGCGCGGATGACACGTCCGTCCTTTGCGCCGAGGATGAAGTTGCCGTCTTCATAGACGATACCGCCGACGTTGAACTTCCGAAGGAATTCGACGCCGTTCCCGATCGCGCATTCGGCGGCGGCGATGGCCAGTTCATAGGGCGAGACGATACCGGCGGTCGGCGCGTAGAGCGCACCGTACGCTTCGTCGGCGATGTTGGGCTCCATTTCGACGAGCTCCTCGCGTTCGATGATCTTCAGTTCGTCTTTCGTCAGGCCGTTCGCGATGCCTCTCATGTAGAGGTCCTGGATGGTGGCCATTTCCTCTTCCGAGAAAGCGACGACCAGCGAACCGTTCTTTTCATACGGGACATGGAGGGTCGTGGCGACCTCCTCCATCATCCGGCAGCCTTTGACATTGAGTTCTGCCATCCGTGTGCCGGTCTGGCAGTCGAACCCCGCGTGGACGATGCCGGAATTGGCTTTTGTCGTACCGGAGGCGATATCGGATTCTTTTTCCAGAAGAGCGACCTTCAGGTCGTATTTGGAAAGGTTGCGGGCGATCTGTGTGCCCACGACACCGGCGCCGATCACGGCAATGTCATATACCATTGTTGATTGCTCCTTCCGTTCTCTGCTTTGACAAAACATTGTCAATTATCGGACAATATTTGTGCCTTTGTCATATTGTATCATAAAAAAGATGACAACTAAAGGGAAATGTACAAAAATCAAAGGCAAATCAGAGAGGTTTTTCGCTTTTTTCACAATGTCGCTTGACAGTTCTTTTCCAATTGTTGTAATATACTTTCAAATAAATCAAAAGCGATGAAGGGAAAAAAGCCTTTCGGAACGCGTCCAGAGAGCTGCCGGTCGGTGCAAGGCAGACGCAGAACGTTCGGTATAAGTCCTCCCGGAGCTGTCTGGCTGAACGGTCCAGTAGGCCAGAACGGGTTCTCCCGTTACAGAGAGTCACGTTGCTGGACGTGAGCTGAGTGGGCGTACATCGCCAAAAAGAGTGGTACCGCGGAGTGTCATCTATTCTTCGTCTCTTTTATCCGAATCCGACAAGGCATTTTGGGTAGAGAGATTTTTTTATACCCTCGTGCCGCAAGCAAAATTACTGTAGTAAGGAGTAATGTACTATGAAACTGAAAGGTGCGGAAATCGTCATCGAATCCCTCATCGATCAGGGAGTCACCGACATTTTCGGGTATCCGGGCGGAACGGTCCTGGATATCTACGACGCGCTCTATGCGCGCTCTGACCGGATCAACCACGTACTGGTCTCTCACGAGCAGCACGCGGCACATGCGGCAGACGGCTATGCGAGAGCCACCGGCAAAGTCGGCGTCGTACTCGCCACCTCCGGCCCCGGT
>JAFRHS010000028.1 GCA_017433225.1 Clostridia bacterium | reverse complement strand
GGCACGTTCCAAAACGTGGTCATCACCGAACCCCTGACCTGGATCCTGAAAGGCGAACTCATCTGACGAGAGACGATATTATTAGAAAGAGTGTGGACCAATGGCGGAATTCACCCCCATGATGCAACAGTACCTCTCCATCAAGGAAGAGTACAAAGATACCATCCTCATGTACCGGGTCGGAGACTTCTATGAGATGTTCTTCGACGACGCGAAGCTGGTGTCCTCCGTGCTGGACCTCGTCCTGACCGGCAAGGACTGCGGCAAAGAGGAGCGCGCCCCCATGTGCGGTGTGCCGTTCCACAGCGTCGACCCGTACATCGCCCGCCTCGTGGCGAAGGGATACAAGGTCGCCATCTGTGAACAGGTGGAGGACCCGGCTCTGGCGAAGGGTCTCGTAAAGCGGGAAGTCATCCGCATCGTGACCCCCGGCACCGTCATCGAGAGCTCCATGCTCGACGAATCGAAGAACAACTACCTGTGCGCCGCCTTCCACGCGGAAGGGAAGACCGGCATCTGCTTCGTCGATGTCTCCACCGGCGAGGTCCAGATGACCGAGCTGGAAGAGTCCCAGAACGGGGAACGCATCATCAACGAGCTGGGGCGATTCACCCCGCGTGAGATCTTAGTCAATGCGCAGTGTGCCAAACTGAAGGGCTTCAAGTCCTTCGTGGAAAAACAGGAGGGCACCAGCGTCAAGACCCTGAAAGAGGGGGAGACGCGGCTCGAGGATATGGCGAAGGTCGTCACCGACCACTTCGACAGGAGCCTCGAGGAACTCGAACTGACCTCGGAGAACGGGACCCGTGCGCTCGGCATGGCGCTCAGCTATCTCTTCGAAGTCCAGAAGACAGACCTTCAGAACATCCGGGAGATCCAGTTCTACTCGGACAGCAAATACATGAAACTCGACTTCTCCGCCCGCCGGAACCTCGAGCTCACCGAGACGCTCCGCAACCGGGAAAAGCGCGGCACCCTGCTCTGGGTCCTCGACAAGACCCGGACCGCCATGGGCAAACGGCTCCTGCGCGCCTGGGTCGAACAGCCCCTGCTGTCGCCCGGCGGCATCACGGAACGCCAGAACGCGGTACAGTTCCTTGTGAACGACCTCGCATTGCGCGATGAGATCGCCGACTACATGACGTCCATCCACGACATGGAGCGTCTCATCACCCGCATCTCGTACGGCTCTGCGAACGCGAGAGAGCTTCGCAGCCTCTATGAGACCGTACAGTGCCTGCTGCCGATCAAACTGCTCCTGGAGAGTGCAGAGCCCCGTCTGATGCAGCGCATCGAGGAGAACATCGATCCGCTCGAAGACATCATGGCCCTCATCGAGGAGTCCATCGCCGAAGACCCGCCCTTCACGGTCCGGGAAGGCGGCATGATCAAAGAGGGGTACAGCCCCGAACTCGATGAACTGAGAGACATCGTCGCGAACGGCCAGGGCTACCTCGCCACCATCGAGGCGCAGGAGCGGGAGCGCACCGGCATCCCGAAACTGAAGATCGGCTACAACAAGGTCTTCGGCTATTACCTCGAAGTGCCCCGCTCGTTCCAGGGCGATGTGCCGGAGGAATGGATCCGCAAGCAGACCCTCACGAATGCCGAGCGGTACATCACCGGCGAACTGAAAGAACTCGAATCCAAAGTCCTGGGCGCCCAGGAACGGATCACCAAACTCGAATATGAACTCTTCTGCGGTGTCCGGGAGACCGTCGCGGAGAGCCTCGTCCGCATCCAGCAGACCTCCCATGCGGTGGCCACGCTAGACGTCCTCTGTTCGTTTGCCAAAGTGGCGGTGGACAACGGGTATGTGTGCCCGGAGATCACGGAGGACGGGAGCATCACCATCAAAGACGGCCGCCACCCGGTGGTCGAGAAGATGCTGGACGGCGCGCCCTTCGTCCCGAACGACACCGCGCTCGACCTGAACGACGCGCAGGCTGCCATCATCACCGGTCCGAACATGGCTGGTAAGTCGACATATATGCGCCAGGTCGCGCTCATCGTCCTGATGGCGCAGACGGGCTGTTTCGTCCCGGCCTCGTCCGCCCGCATCTCCATCTGCGACGCCATCTTCACGAGAGTCGGCGCTTCGGATGACCTGGCGTCCGGCCAGTCCACCTTCATGGTCGAGATGACCGAGGTCGCCTCCATCCTGAAGAACGCGACCCGCCAGAGCCTCATCATCCTCGATGAGATCGGCCGCGGCACGTCTACCTTCGACGGCATGGCCATCGCGAAGGCCGTCCTCGAATACGTCTGCAACAAACGGAAGATCGGGGCCAAGACCCTGTTCGCCACGCACTACCATGAGCTGACGGACATGGCGGAGGAACTCCCCGGCATCCGCAACTATAACATCGCCTGCAAGAAGAGAGGCGACGACATCATCTTCCTGCGCCGCATCGTCCCCGGTCCGGCCGACGGCAGCTACGGCATCGAAGTCGCGAAGCTCGCCGGTGTCCCGAACCCGGTGGTCAAGCGGGCGAGGGAAGTGCTGAGAGAGATCATCGAGGAACAGGAGCGCACGGGAGGCGTCCTGAAAGTCCCGACGGAGATGCCGGCGGAAGCCGATGCATCGCCCGAGGACTTCCAGATCAGCTTCACGAGCAACGCGTCCGATGAGATCCTTGACGAACTGAAAGCGCTCGACGTCAACACGTTCACACCCATCGAGGCGATGAACTACCTCTACGACCTGTCGAAACGCGCAAAAGGATCCTGACGAATCAACCTGTAGAAAGGAGGGGCACCATGGCGAAGATCAATGTGCTGCCGAAACACATCGCGGACCTCATTGCCGCCGGCGAAGTCGTCGAACGTCCGTCGTCCGTCATCAAAGAGCTGATGGAGAACGCCATCGACGCGGGTGCCACTTCTCTGACGGTGGAGATCCGAAACGGCGGCGTCACCTATATGCGGGTGACCGACAACGGCTCCGGCATCCTGCGGGAAGACATCCGCAACGCGTTCGTGAGCCATGCCACCAGCAAGATCCTGACCGAGGAAGACCTCCACGGCATCGGGACCCTCGGGTTCCGCGGCGAGGCTCTGGCCTCCATCTCCGCCGTTTCCCGGGTCGATGTCCTGACCCGCACGCCGGACGACGAGGTCGGCACCGTCTACAAGATCGAGGGCTCGGAAGAAGTCCTCCTCGGCGACGCCGGCTGCCCCGAAGGCACCACGATCGTCGTCCGGGACCTCTTCTACAACACGCCCGCCCGCATGAAGTTCCTGAAGAAGGATGTCACCGAGGGCAACAGCGTGGCCGGCGTCGTCGACCGCATCGCGCTGTCCCATCCCGAGATCTCCATCCGGTTCATCCGCGATGACAAGCAGATCCTCGTGACGCCCGGCAACGGGAACCTCAAGTCGACGATCTATTCCGTCTTCGGCAAAGACTTCTCGAATGCGCTGCTGGAGACCTCCTATGAACTGAACGGCGTCTCGGTCGACGGCTTCGTCTCGAAACCCACCGCGAGCCGCCCGAACCGCTCCATGCAGTTCTTCTTCCTGAACGGCCGTCTCGTCAAGAGTATGACCGCGTCCGCTGCGCTGGAGCGCGCCTATAAGGACTCCATCATGGTCGGCAAGTTCCCGGCCTGTGTCCTCAACATCAACCTGCCCCTCGAGATGGTGGACGTCAATGTGCACCCTGCCAAGACCGAGGTGCGGTTCTCGAATGAACGCCCCGTGTTCGACGCGGTCTACTATGCCGCCAAGAATGCGATCACCGTGAAAGACACCCCGAACCGCCTGACGCTCGCGCAGCAGGAACTGCAGCGTCAGACGCCCTTCAAACAGGAGACCGGGGAACAGATCAAACTCGATCAAAAGAAACTCGGCCGCACAGAGCTTCCCGAGAAGATCGAGGGCTTCTGGTCGAAAGAGCTTCCGAAGGAATGGGAGCGGAAGGGGAGCGGCACTTCCAAAAAGAAGCCTGCCCCAAAACCGCAGCCGGCCGAGCCGGTCCAGACCCCGCTGACCGCTTCCGACCGACCGGCCGCGGAAACGACCGCCACACCGGAAGTGCAGGCAGCGGTCGAAGAACTGAAACAGGAAGCATACGCTGAACCGAAAGCATCAGAGACTCCGAAACAGCAGGAGACCGGCCCCGTGCCCTATGTCCGAAAAGCGAACCGCCCGGCAGAGGAACCGAAGAAGGTCCCGGAACCGGACGAACTGCCTGTCGTCGAAGACGTCCCGGTCGTCCCGTTCTCGGAAGAGACCGAACTGCCGGATTTCCGCATCATCGGAGAAGCGTTCAAGACCTACATCCTCGTCGAACTCGAGGGCAAGATGCTGATGGTCGACAAACATGCTGCGCATGAACGCATCCTCTATGACCGGCTCATCGCCAACAAAGAACCGGTCCAGTCTCAGATGCTGCTGATGCCGGTGACCGTTTCTCTGTCGAAAGAAGAATACTCCGCGGTCCTCGAACAGACTGACCTCCTGAAAGAGGCGGGATTCGAGGTCTCGGACTTCGGCCCGGGGCTCATCGCGGTCCGGGAAGTGCCCGTCATGCTCGAGAACGAGGACGTGACCGTCCTGCTTTCGGAAATCGCGGGGAAACTGCTCGACAAGAGCGACCCGACGCCGGCGAAGCTCGAATGGATGTACAAGAACATGGCCTGCCGCGCCGCGGTCAAAGCCGGGGACGACACCCCGCCCGCCGAGCAGGAGAAGTTCATCGAGTACGTCCTGTCCCACCGGGAGGTCCGGTACTGTCCTCACGGACGACCCATCCTCATCGAGATGACCCGGCCCGAACTCGAAAAGACCTTTGGACGCATCCAGCTGAAGACCGGACCGAGCGTCCGTCAGACCGTCCGCAGGAAGAAAAAATAATTGACAAAGATTTCCACAGGGAATATAATTTTCGCGGAAACACAGCAATGGCGCTGTACCGCAGCGGTACAGCGCTCTTTTTATAGGAGGAGACTAGATGGGTATGAACAATGTACCGGAGATCTTCGGCAGCCTTCTGTTCTCGGACGAAGTCATGCATGAGAGACTCCCCAACCAGACCTATAATGCCCTGAAAGAGGCGACGGCCAACAACAAGCCTCTGGACCCGGAGATCGCGCAGCAGGTCGCCAGTGCCATGAAGACCTGGGCAGTAGAAAAAGGTGCCACGCACTACACCCACTGGTTCCAGCCCATGACCGGCGTCACCGCGGAGAAGCACGACAGCTTCATCACTCCGGTGGGCAACGGGAAGATCATCATGGACTTCTCCGGCAAAGAGCTCATCCGATCCGAACCCGATGCGTCCTCGTTCCCGTCCGGCGGCATCCGCTCCACCTTCGAGGCGAGGGGCTATACCGCCTGGGACCCGACCTCTCCGGCGTTCATCAAGGATGACACCCTCTGCATCCCGTCCATCTTCTGCTCCTACGGCGGACAGGTCCTCGACAAGAAGACTCCGCTGCTCCGCTCCATCCAGGCCATCGACAAGCAGGCCATGCGCATCGTCAACATCTTCGGAAACCCCACCGGTGCGAAGCATGTCCGTTCCTCCGTCGGCGGCGAGCAGGAGTACTTCCTCATCGACCGCGACCTCTTCAACGAGAGGGAAGACCTCGTCACTACCGGACGCACCCTTTTCGGCGCCAAGCCCCCGAAGGGCCAGGAGATGGAGGACCACTATTTCGGCACCATCAAGCCGGCGGTCAAGGCCTTCATGGCCGACCTCGACGTGGAACTGTGGAAACTCGGTGTTTACTCGAAGACCGAGCACAACGAAGTCGCACCGTCGCAGCACGAGATGGCGCCGATCTACACGGACACCAATGTCGGCACCGACCAGAACCAGCTGACGATGGAGATCATGAAGTCCGTTGCGAAGAAGCACAACCTCGCGTGCCTCATCCATGAAAAGCCTTTTGCCGGCATCAACGGTTCCGGCAAACACAATAACTGGTCCATCACCACCGATACCGGCATCAACCTGTTCAAACCCGGCAAGGACCCGTTCAACAACCTCATCTTCCTCGTCATGCTGGCCGCCGTGGTCAAGGGTGTCGACGAGTACCAGGATCTCCTCAGAGCCTGTGTCGCGAGCCCCGGAAACGACCACCGTCTCGGCGCGGACGAGGCGCCGCCCGCCATCGTCTCCATCTATCTCGGGGACGACCTCCTGGCTCTGGAGAATGCCATCGAGGCGGGCGAGACCATGGAAGCCATCAAGGCCTCCGAAATGAAGTCCGGCGTCAAGTTCATCCCGAAATTCAAGAAGGACAATACGGACCGCAACCGTACATCGCCCTTTGCCTTCACGGGCAACAAGTTCGAATTCCGTATGGTGGGCTCCTCTGCCTCTCTGGCAGGCCCGAACACCATGCTGAACACCATCCTCGCCGAAGAGCTGGAAGGCTTCGCGGACATCCTGGAAGCCGTTCCGGAGAACGAACTCGAAGAGCACGTCCGCGCCCTCGTCCGCAAGACGTTCAAGGAGCACTCCCGCATCATCTTCAACGGCAACAACTATTCCGATGAATGGGTCGTCGAAGCCGAGCGCAGAGGCCTTGAGAACCTGCGCACCTGTGCTGACGCGTTCCCGGCGTACATCCGCGAGAAGAACCTGGATCTTGTCGAAAAGCACCGGATCTATACCCGCGAAGAGCTGACGTCCCGCTATGAGATCTCGATGGATACCTACTGCAAGACCCTGCACATCGAGGCCCTCACGATGGCGGACATGGTCAAGAAGAGCATCTATCCGAGCGTCCTCGCCTATATGACGTCCGTTGCCGACTCCATCCGGGTGAAGGAAGCCATTTCGGACAACGTGCCCCACGAGAGCGAGAGCGAACTGCTGGCCTCTCTGGCCGCCCTGTCCGACAGTCTCATGAAGAAGTGCAAGGCACTCGAAAAGGCCCTCTCGAGCGCGGAGAAGAGCGAGGACATCAAAGTCGAGGCGGACTACTACCGCGACAACGTGTTCCCGGCCATGCAGGAGATGCGTGCCGTGGCCGATGAGCTCGAGACCATCACGGCCAAAGACTACTGGCCGTTCCCGACGTACACCGACCTCCTCTACAGCGTCAACTGATTCGAATGGTTATATGTGACCGGCTCGGAAAAGGGCCGGTCACTTTTTGACTGTTCTCATGAGAGCGGAACGCCCGGGAGCGGCTCAAAATTCTGGCAAAGAAATGGCCGGCCGCCTTGAATCCGCTGTGTATCTTGGGTATAATAGAACCAACAAAAATAATATGTGGAGGATAATCATCATGATATCTCTGATCATCGGTAATAAAGGTTCCGGAAAGACCAAACACCTCATCGACGAAGTCAACAAGGCACTTGCCGCTTCCAACGGCCACGTGGTCTGTGTGGAAAAAATGATGAAGCTGACCTATGAGATCAAGCCCCAGGTCCGTCTCATCAATGCCGACGAGTTCCTCGTCAGCGGTTACGACATGTACTACGGCTTCCTCGCCGGTCTCTGCTCCAGAGATGCCGACATTACCGACATCCTTTGCGACGGTACCCTTCGCATCGGCGGACGCGATCCCGAAGACCTCGCGAACTTCCTTGAGAAGGTCGACAAACTGTCCAAGATCACCGGTGTCAAATTCACCTTCACCATCTCCGAAGACGAGTCCGAAGTACCGGAACGCGTGTTCGAGTTCTGTGAAAAGATCTGACCCTGAAACCCTGCGGCGGAGAAAAGCAAAATCGGCTTTTCTCCGCCGTTTTTTCGGTTGACAAACCTATTGACAGACCGTATAATACTACTCGCATGTTTGACTGTAACGAATGCGCGGCAAAGGAGTGACTCCCATGTTCAAAGTGGAACTCGAAGCCCTTTTCAACCGGGTCGGCGAGCAGCTCACACTGGATCGGGAGACGTCGTTCGGCGAGACCTCCGAAACAGGGGAGCCCCTGTTTCCGAATCCCGTGCACATCCGCGGCGTCATCCGAAACACCGCCGGAGTCGTTTACAGCGACGCGGTCATCGAGGCGGAACTGCACACCGTCTGCGACCGCTGCGCATGCGACGTGGTACGACCTCTGAACGTGCCCTTCGTCCACACCTTCGTCCCGGAAGTCCAGAACGAAGATACCGACGACTACATCGTGCTCCCGGACCTCGTCCTGGACCTCGATGCGCTGGCCGAAGAGGACGTCGTACTCAACCTTCCGTCAAAAGTCCTCTGTAAAGACGACTGCAAAGGTCTCTGCCCCCAGTGCGGCAAGAACCTGAACGACGGTCCCTGCAACTGCACGGAGCCTGTAGACCCACGGCTCGCAGGTCTTCTAGAATTATTAAATTGAGGGGGTAACTGTAAGATGGCAGTACCGGCAAGAAAGACTTCCAAAGCCAGAAGAGACAAAAGACGTTCCAACGTCTGGAAGATGGATGCACCTGAACTCGTCAGATGCCCGCAGTGCGGCGCATACAAGAGACCGCACAGAGTATGCCTGGAATGTGGCTACTACAACGGCAGAAAAGTCATCGAGAAAGACTGATCCTCTGCTGTCAATAACCAACGGCGAATCAAGGTGGAGAAGTACATCCTTCCCCGCCTTTTAGTCGTTATATCGATAATTGGAGGTGTGCGAACATGTCAAAACCGGTCGTTGCGATCGTCGGCAGACCGAACGTAGGCAAGTCCACCTTGTTCAACAAACTGATCGGCCAGCGCCTGTCCATCGTCGATGACACGCCCGGTGTCACCCGGGACCGCATCTACGGGGACTGTGAATGGCTGGGACATACCATGCTGCTGGTCGACACCGGCGGCATCGAGCCCTATTCTGACGACATCATCCTGTCCCAGATGCGCCGGCAGGCACAGCTTGCCATCGACAGCGCCGAGGTCATCATCCTCGTCACCGATGTCCGGGACGGCGTGGTCGCCACCGACCTCGAAGTGGCCTCCATGCTCCAGAAGAGCGGGAAACCGGTGGTCCTCTGTGTCAACAAATGCGACTCGGTGGGCGAGCTGCCGGCTGACTTCTATGAATTCTACAACTTAGGGCTCGGAGACCCCATCGCCGTCTCTTCCGTACACGGCAGGGGCACGGGCGATTTACTGGATGCTGTCCTGCAGCATCTGCCCGCAGATGCCGGCACCGAAGAGGAAGACTTCGTCATCAAGGTCGCCGTCATCGGCAAGCCCAACGTGGGCAAATCCTCGCTCATCAACGCCCTGTGCGGGGAAGAGCGGACCATCGTCTCGAGCATCGCCGGCACCACCCGGGACTCGACCGATACCCTCATCGAAAACGAAAACGGCGCCGTCCTGTTCATCGACACCGCCGGCCTTCGCCGGAAGTCGCGCGTCGATGAACGCATCGAGAAGTACAGCGTCATCCGGGCCAAGATGGCCATCGAACGGGCCGACGTCTGTGTCATCATGATCGATGCGCTCGAAGGCTTCACCGAACAGGACAGCAAGGTCGCCGGCCTCGCGCATGAAGCGGGCAAGGCCTGCATCATCGCCGTCAACAAGTGGGACGCCTACGAAAAAGACGGCAAGACCATGCAGACCTACCGCAAGAAGCTCGAAAACGACTTCTCCTTCATGTCCTACGCGCCGATCGTCTTCATCTCCGCGAAGACCGGTCAGCGGCTCAACAACCTTTACGAACTCATCACGTTCGTCAACGACCAGAACAGCGTGCGGATCTCGACCGGCAAGCTCAACGACGTTCTGGCCATGGCCACCGCGCGGGTCCAGCCGCCCACCGACAAGGGCAAGCGGCTCAAGATCTACTACATCACCCAGGCCTCCACGCGGCCGCCGACATTCGTCTGCTTTGTAAACAAAAAAGACCTTTTCCATTACAGCTATCAGCGGTATATTGATAACCAAATCCGCGAGGTCTTCGGTCTCGACGGCACCCCGACCCGGTACATCATCCGGGAACGGGATCAAAAGGGAAAGAACAGCACAAAGTAGAACAGGAGTTGTTCCCATATGGAAATGCAAATGGAATTCGCACGCAAACTGCCGACCCCGCTGGAACTCAAGAACCAGTTCCCGGTCAGCGCGCGTGTAAAACAAGTGAAAGAAGAACGGGACGCCGAGCTCGCCGACATCTTCGAAGGCCGCAGCGACAAGCTGTGCCTCATCATCGGCCCCTGCTCCGCGGACCGGGAAGACGCCGTTGTCGAATACATGAACCGCCTTGCCGAAGTCTATGATAAAGTCAAAGACAAGGTGTTCATCGTCCCGCGTGTCTACACCAACAAACCGCGGACCGTCGGCCTTGGATACAAGGGCATGCTGCACCAGCCCGACCCCGAGCAGGAGGAGGACCTCCTGGCCGGCATCATCGCCATCCGCGAGATGCACCAGCGCATCGCCAACGAGACGGACTTCACCTGTGCCGACGAGATGCTCTACCCGGAAAACCACCGGTACCTCTCCGACCTCCTCTCCTATGTGGCGGTCGGGGCCCGTTCCTCGGAAGACCAGCTGCACCGGATCGTCGCGAGCGGCATCGGTGTGCCCTGCGGCCTCAAAAACCCCACGAGCGGCGACCTGTCCGTCATGATGAACTCGATCATCGCGGCCCAGGCCGGTCACCGGTTCCTGTACCGCGGCTGGGAAGTCCAGACCGAAGGCAACGCGAGGGCCCACGCCATCCTGCGCGGACGCGTCGACAAATTCGGCCACAACCATCCGAACTACTACTACGAAGATCTCCTTACGGTACATCGCCTCTATGAGGAGGCCGGTGCGAAGAACCCGGCGATCATCGTCGACACGAACCACGCGAACTCCGGGAAGCAGTACAACGAGCAGATCCGCATCGCGAAGGACGTCATCCACAGTGCCCACTACGACAGCACGGTCCGGAAACTCGTCAAAGGCTTCATGGTCGAGAGCTACCTCGTGGACGGCAGCCAGTCCGTCGGCGGCGGAGTATACGGCCAGTCCATCACGGACCCCTGCCTCGGCTGGGAGAAGACCGAGAAGCTCATCTACGATCTCGCAGACCTCTGGTAAAAGGAGAACGATCATGACACTCAAAGAAGGAAAAAAGATCGCCCAGGAAAAGTTCATGGAACTCATGGGGGAAGAGTGGGTCGAGCGCAATGCCCGCACCATTTTCGAGTCGGTGAAAACCGCCGACAACGACCCTGACATGGTCGTCTACACGCTGTACCAGGCCCTCTACGACGGGTCCTCTCCCGCGAAAGAACTCTGGATGCGGCTCAAGGCCATCCAGGAGGTCCCGGAAAACACGGAGCACAAGACCGTCTTCGTGCTGGACCTCAAAAACGACCGCGTCGAGATCGCCGAAACGTATTGAACAAAAAAGCAGCTCCTCCGGGGCTGCTTTTTTACGTGCGGGCCAATTTACTTTTTTGTGAAATCATATATAATATTAAAAAGCAAGAATAAGAGAAGTACGAGGTACTGCTATGAAGTTTTCCATGAGGGACCTTCTGGTCCATGCTGACAATCTCATGACTGACGAATTTCTCGCCGGCGGCCCCCGTGTTTCCGACGTGAATGGCTATACGTTATTTCCCGGTTTTTTTGATGTGCATGTGCATTTCAGAGAGCCGGGTTTTTCTTATAAAGAGACCATCCTGACCGGCAGTCAGGCGGCAGCCCACGGCGGTTTCACCGGCGTAGCCACCATGCCGAACCTCGACCCGGTGCCCGACAGCCTCGAGCATCTGAAGGTCGAGCAGGACATCATCGACCGCGACGCCGTCATCGACTGCTACCCCTACGCGTCCCTGACCGTCGGGGAACTGGGGGAGGAGATCGTCCCCATCGAGGAACTGGCGCCCCATGTCTTCGCCTTCTCAGACGACGGAAGAGGCATCCAGACCGCCGACATGATGCGGAAACTCATGGAACGCGCCGCAGCGGTCGACAAGATCGTCTGCGCCCACTGCGAGATCAACAAGTATTCGAACAAGGGCTACATCCATGCCGGCAACTACGCGCGGCTCCACGGCCACCGCGGCCAGGACCCCGAGAGCGAGATCGCCGAGATCCGCCGGGACATCATCCTCGCTGAACAGACCGGCTGCCGGTACCACGTCTGCCACTGCTCCGTCAAGGAGGGCCTCGACCTCGTCCGCAAGGCGAAAGAGAGAGGCGTCGACGTCTCCTGCGAGACCGGCCCTCATTACCTCGCCCTCGACGACAGCGAACTCATGGAGCAGGGCCGCTTCAAGATGAACCCGCCCCTGCGTTCGGCCGAAGACCGGGAAGCGCTCATCCAGGGCATCCAGGACGGGACCATCGACATGATCGCCACGGACCACGCACCCCACTCCTTCGAAGAGAAAGACCAGGGCCTCGCGAACAGCGCCTTCGGCATCGTCGGCCTCGAGACCTCGTTCCCGATCTGCTACACGACCCTCGTCCGCACCGGACGCATCACGCTCGACCGCCTCGTCGAGATGATGGCGATCAACCCGCGCGTCCGCTTCGGGGTCCCGTTCCGCAAGAACGATTTCACGGTCTTCGATCTGAATGACAAATACATCGTCCACCCCGACGAATTCCTCTCCAAGGGAAGAGCGACCCCCTTTGAAAACTGGGAAGTCTACGGCCGCTGCCTCCTGACCGTCCACGACGGAGAGATCGTCTGGAAAGCCGATGACGTGGAGGTCACCGAATGATCCAGAACACTTTCACGGTCTGCTCGAACCGGGCACTGACCGATTCCGTATACCGCATGGTGCTCGAGGGCCCGCTCGAGGGCGCCATCACCGCACCGGGTCAGTTCGTGAATCTGAAACTGCCCGGGTACTACCTGCGCCGTCCCATCTCGGTCTGTGACTGGACCGACGATACGCTGACCCTCATCTACAAAGTGGTCGGCCACGGGACCGAAGCCATGGCGGCGACCCCGGTGGGCGAGTCCTTCGACCTGCTGGCGGGCCTTGGCAACGGCTTCGACCCCTCTCTCTCGGGCGATACACCGCTCCTCGTCGGAGGCGGCGTCGGCATCCCGCCGCTCTACGGTCTCTGCAAAGCGCTGCTGGCGGGGGGGAAGACCCCCAGTGTTATCCTCGGGTTCAACACGGCGGAGGAGATCTTCCTGCAGGAAGACTTCGAGACCCTGCTGGAGGGTACGGGCGGCAGCGTCTGTGTGACGACCGTTGACGGTTCCGCCGGGACGAAGGGCTTCGTGACCGGCGTCATGAAAGACCTCGACTACTCGTTCTTCTACACCTGCGGCCCCATGCCGATGTTCCGGGCCATCGAGTCCGTCGCGGCGACTTCCGGCCAGTACAGCTTCGAAGAGCGGATGGGCTGCGGCTTCGGCGCCTGCATGGGCTGCTCCATCCAGACAAAGAACGGAAACAAGAGGGTCTGCAAAGACGGCCCGGTGCTGATGAGGGAGGAGATCATATGGTGAACACGAAAGTGACTCTCTCCGGCCTCGAACTGGACAATCCGGTCATCCCGGCCAGCGGCACCTTCGGCTTCGGCTACGAGTTCGCGGAACTCTACGATATCAACTGTCTCGGCAGTATCGCGCTCAAGGGCACGACGAGAGAACCGCGGTTCGGGAACCCCACACCGCGGATCGCCGAATGCACCGAGGGCCTCATCAACTCGGTCGGGCTGCAGAACCCGGGGGTCGACAAGGTCATCTCGGAGGAACTCCCGAAACTGGCAAAGGTATTCCACAAACCCGCGGTCGCGAACATCTCCGGCTTTTCTGTCGAAGACTATGTGGTGACCTGCGAAAAACTCGACAAAGAAGACCAGATCGGGCTTCTGGAGGTCAACATCAGCTGCCCCAACGTGCACAACGGAGGGATGTCCTTCGGGACCGACCCGGACAGCGCGGCGGAAGTGACCCGTGCGGTCAAGGCAGTGACCACCAAACCCGTTTACATGAAGCTGAGCCCCAATGTCACCGACATCGCGGAGATCGCCTGTGCCTGCAAAGAGGCGGGCGCCGACGGCATCAGCCTCATCAATACACTCATGGGGATGCGGATCTCCCTCACGACGAAGAGACCCGTCATCGCCAACAAAATGGGCGGCTTTTCCGGCCCCGCCATCTTCCCGGTGGCGGTCCGTATGGTCTGGCAGGTCTATGAGGCCACCGGACTGCCCATCATCGGCATGGGCGGCGTACAGAGCGCGGAAGACGTTCTGGAACTCATGCTGGCCGGTGCCACGGCCGTCGAAGTGGGCGCGGCGAACCTCGTCGACCCGCTGGCCTCGAAGAGGATCGTCGAGGACCTGCCGGCCGCCATGGAACGCTACGGGTTCACGAGCCTTACGGATATGATAGGAGGAGCACACTAATGGGAAAAGACGTCATCATCGCCTGTGACTTCGCGGGCAGAGAACAGACCATCCGGTTCCTGGAACAGTTCGAGGAAGAACGGCCGTTCGTCAAGATCGGCATGGAACTGTTTTACGCGGCCGGTCCGGAGATCGTCAAAGAACTGAAAAACCGGGGCCACAAGGTCTTCCTCGACCTGAAGCTCCATGACATCCCGAACACGGTCGGAAAGACGATGCGTGTTCTGTCCACCCTCGGCGCCGACATCGTGAACCTGCATGCGGCAGGAACCCGCGCCATGATGGAAGCCGCCATGGACGGCGTCACCCGCCCGGACGGGAGCCGTCCGCTGGTCATCGCCGTCACGCAGCTGACCTCCACGTCGGAAGAACGTATGCGGAGCGAACTCCTCATCGATGCCGGGATGCAGGAGACCGTCCTGCACTACGCCGAAAACGCCAGAGACGCCGGACTGGACGGAGTCGTCTGCTCTCCGCTGGAGGCAGAGGCCATCCATCAGCGCTGCGGCGAGATGTTCCTGACCGTCACTCCCGGCATCCGCTTTGCGGACGGAGAGGTCGGGGACCAGGTCCGGATCATGACGCCGGACAAAGCAAAAGCCAATTCCGACTATATCGTGGTCGGGCGTCCCATCACCGCGGCAGATGACCCGGTGGCTGCCTGGAGACGCTGTGTCCGCGAATTCGTCGACTGATCACCAAGGAGGACTCGAACGATGAGCAAACAGATCGCAAAAGACCTGCTGAGTATCCGCGCGGTGTTCCTGAGACCGGACGACCCTTTCACCTGGGCCTCCGGCATCAAGAGCCCCATCTACTGTGACAACCGTCTGGTCCTGTCCGACCACAGGGTCCGCACCGATGTGGAGACAGGTCTCATGAACGTCATCAAAGAGAATTACCCTGAGGCAGAGGTCCTGATGGGTACTTCCACCGCCGGCATCGCCCATGCGGCGATCGTCGCCCAGATGATGGAACTCCCGATGGGCTACGTCCGCGGCGGCAATAAGGACCACGGCAGACAGAACCGCATCGAAGGCAGACTGGACGCCGGCCAGAAGGTCGTCGTCGTCGAAGACCTCATCTCGACCGGCGGCAGCGTCATCGACGTCGTCGACGCTCTGAGAGACGCGGGTGCCGAAGTCCTCGGCATCGTCAGCATCTTCACCTACGGTATGCAGAAATCCGTCGACCGCCTCACCGCGGCCAACGTGAAAAACGTCAGCCTGACCAACCTTGACACGCTCATCGAAGCGGCGGTCGAAGAGAACTACATCCAGCCGGGCGACGCGGACCGCATCCGCAGATTCCGGGACGACCCGTCGGATGAGAGCTGGATCGGAGGAGACGAATAAGATGACGAAAGACCTGATCGACATCCTGCAGATCTCCCGGGAGGAGATCGATGAGCTGATCGCCAAAGCGGGCGACATCATCGAGCAGCCGGATGTCTACGCTCACAAATGCGACGGCAAGAAACTGGCCACTCTGTTCTATGAGGCCTCGACCCGCACCCGCCTCAGCTTCGAGTCTGCCATGATCGAACTGGGCGGCAGTGTCATCGGGTTCTCCTCGGCGACGGACAGCTCCGTCTCCAAAGGGGAGAGCGTGGCCGATACCGCGCGGACGGTCGAATGCTTCGCCGACATCATCGCGATGCGCCACCCGAAAGAGGGCGCTCCCTACGTCGCGGCGAACAATGTCGACATCCCGGTCATCAATGCCGGGGACGGCGGACACAACCATCCGACCCAGACCCTGACCGACCTTCTGACGATCTCCCGCGAAAAGGGCCGCCTCGACAACCTTGTCGTCGGCTGCTGCGGAGACCTCAAATTCGGCCGGACGGTCCACTCGCTGATCGCCGCCATGTCCCGGTACGAGAACGTCAAATTCGTTCTCATCTCTCCGGAAGAACTGAAGATCCCGGAGCACGTCCGCACCGAGATCCTCGAAAAGGGCCACATCGACTACGAAGAGACGGACTCTCTCGAGAACGCCATGCCGAACCTCGATGTCCTCTACATGACCCGTGTCCAGAGAGAGCGCTTCTTCAACGAGGCCGATTACCTGCGTCTGAAAGATACCTACATCCTGACGCCGGACAAACTGACTTACGCCAAGTACGACCTGTCCATCCTGCATCCGCTGCCCCGTGTCAACGAGATCTCGGTCGAGATCGACAAGGACCCGCGCGCCTGCTACTTCAAACAGGTCCGTTACGGAAAATACATCCGCATGGCACTCATGCTGAAATTACTGGGGGTGGACTGACATGATCATAGGTACTATCGTCGACGGTCTGGTGATCGACCATATCCCCGCCGGAAGAGGGATGGAACTGTACCATTATCTCCGGCTCGACCGCCTGCAGTGCGAGGTCGCCATCATCAAAAACGCCACCAGCCAGAAGCTGGGACGGAAAGACATCATCAAGATCGGTGAAGTCATCGAGCTCGACCAGGATATCCTCGGCTTCATCAGCCCGAAGATCACGGTCAGCGTCATTCGCAATGGAGAGAAAGTCGGCAAGATGCACCCGGAACTGCCCGAGAAGATCTCGGACGTCATCCGCTGCAAGAACCCCCGCTGCATCACGTCGATCGAGCAGGAACTGCGTCAGGTCTTCAAGCTGACTGACCGGGAGACTGCAACGTACCGGTGCATCTACTGTGATACGAAAGCACCGAAGCAAAAGTTCTAAGGAGGAAACCTTCCTTGCTTGAAGTCAGAAATATCAGCAAGACCTATGTGACGGGCGAACTGACTCAGGTCGCTCTCGACAACGTCTCCCTGACGCTGAGAGACAATGAATTCGTAGCCATCCTGGGCCCGAGCGGGTCCGGGAAGACGACGCTTTTGAACGTCATCGGCGGGCTTGACCGGTATGATTCCGGCGACCTCGTCATCGACGGCGTCTCGACCAAAGAATACCGGGACAAAGACTGGGACTCCTACCGCAATCATACGGTCGGCTTCGTGTTCCAGAACTACAACCTCATCGCGCATCAGAGCGTACTCAGCAACGTGGAACTGGCTCTGACCATCTCCGATGTGCCGGCATCCGAACGGAAAGCCCGGGCAAAGGAAGCGCTCGAGAAAGTCGGTCTCGGCGATCAGGTCCACAAGAGGCCGAACCAGCTCTCCGGCGGTCAGATGCAGCGCGTTGCCATTGCAAGAGCGCTCGTCAACGATCCCGATATCATCCTCGCGGACGAACCCACCGGCGCCCTCGACTCGAAGACCTCCGTACAGATCATGGACCTTCTGAAAGAAGTGGCGGAAGACCGTCTCGTCATCATGGTCACCCATAACCCGGAACTTGCCAACACCTATGCGACCCGGATCATCAACCTGAAGGACGGCCGGATCGTCTCGGACTCCAAACCCGTCGAAGCCGGGGAGCAGGAGACCGTCCATGAGAAGCCCCCGAAGACCAGTCTCGGATTCCTGACCGCGCTCGGCCTGTCCATCAACAACCTGATGACCAAGAAGGGCAGAACGTTCCTGACCGCTTTTGCGGGTTCCGTCGGCATCATCGGCATCGCACTCATCCTGGCGCTCTCGAACGGTGTGAACGACTACATCCGCGGCATCGAAGGCCAGATGCTCGGGTCCTATCCCGTCCAGCTGACCCAGTCCTCGTTCGACCTCGAGAGTGTGATGAAGACCGACGAAGGGAGCGGAGGCCTGTTCGGGAGCAGCTCCTCGTCCTCCGGGGAGGAGAAAGACAGATCTTCGAAAAAGCCGTTGTTCGGCAATCAGGAAGAGCCGTCCAAAGAAGACGGCTTTGAATCCTACAACATGGTGGCCGGGTCTCTCAGTGCCACCGAAGAGCTTCTGAAGACCAACGACCTCAAGACGTTCAAACAGTACCTGGAAGCCAATCTGGGAAAACTGAAGAGCGATATCACGGCGGTCGAGTACAACTACGATCTGACTCCGCAGATCTTCCGGAACGATAAAAAGAACGGCCTCGTCAAAGTGAGCCCGGCCTCTCTCTCCGTTCAGGAGGTGACCGGCGTCGACTACTCTGAACTGTTCGGCGACTTTGGCTCGAACTTCGGCGGTCTGTCCTCTACCTGGACCCAGATCGTCTCCAACCGGGAACTGCGGGAACAGCAGTTCGAACTGGTGGAAGGGGAATGGCCTTCCTCCAAGAACGAAGTCGCCCTCATCCTGAACTCGAACAACCATGTCTCCGACTATGTCCTCTACACCATCGGCATGCTCGACATCAGCGACATGAACAAGATGGTGGAAAAGGCCAAGGCCGGCAAAACGGTCAAGGAAGAGACCCACCGGTTTGACTACAAGGACGCGCTCGGCCTCAAATTCCGCGCCTTCGCTCCGGCAGAACTCTACCGGAAGTCCGGAGACGTCTATGTCGACAAGTCCGAAGACTCCAAATATGTGACCTCAAAACTGAAAGACGGAGTCGAACTGACGATCACCTGTGTCCTGCGGGCCGATGAGGACTCCAACATCGGCAGCGGTGTCGGGTACGACGCGGCTCTGACCAGTTATCTTTTAGACGCGACCGCCGAGACCGGTGTCGTGAAGGCACAGCTGAAAAACAAAAAGACCAATGTCCTGACCGGCAAGAAGTTCTCGGAAGAACAGAAGGCCTCGAAGGAAAACAATATCCTGTTCTCGCAGGGAATGTTCCCGACGGGAACGGCACTCGTCAATGAGACGCCCGCCGTCGAGCCCCTCGGTTTCTACCGGAACGACGTGAACCCCACCGATGTGGCATTCCTGCTGCCGGACAACGCACCCGGCGCCAAACTCATCACAGATGTTGAAGACTTCCTGCTGCGGACGCTGACCGATCTGTTCCTGAAACTGTTTCAGGACCTCGTGCCGAAAGACATGGTCGGGAAGCTCGTCCAGCGCTATCTCGACAGCCTGACCGACGAGCAGAAGGCGCAGATCGCCCAGCAGTTCATGGGCAGCTTCACCGAAGCGGACCTCGAGCAGCTGGTCAGGGACTATGCCTCTCAGATGAGCGAAGAGGACATGGCCGCCATCATCAAACAGGTCATGGGCTCCCTCAGCCAGAAGGACATCGAGAACATGGTCAAACAGTATGTCGGCAGCATGTCCGAGCAGGACATCCAGAACATGATCGCCGCTGCCATGGGCGATCTGTCGGAAGAAGACCTCGCACGGATGGTCCAGAACTATCTCGGCTCCATGGACCAGGCGCAAATCCAGAAGATGCTGCAGGATTACATCATGCAGAACCAGGACATGATCGCCGAGGCGATCCGAAGCATGATGAGTGAGGAGGATCTCGAAGCCCTCGTGGCGCAGTTTACCGGCGCCAGCGTCAACACCTATGAAGGCGTCCTCCAGAAGCTCGGATACCATACAAAAGACGAACCTTCCATGATCTCTATCTATCCCTCCAACTTTGAAGGGAAGGAGGCCATCGTGAAGTTCATCGACACTTACAATGCACAGATCAAAGACGACTCGGAGACAGTGACCTATACCGATCTCATCGCGACCGTCACGTCCTCCATCACCAAGATCGTCGATACGATCAGTTACGTGCTCATCGCGTTCGTGGCCATCTCTCTGATCGTCTCGAGCATCATGATCGCGATCATCACCTACATCTCGGTCCTCGAACGGACCAAGGAGATCGGTGTCCTCCGCGCGATCGGTTCTTCCAAGAACGACATCTCGAAGATCTTCAATGCCGAGACCTTCATCGAAGGCCTGTTCTCCGGGATCCTCGGCATCGTGGTCACCATGCTGCTGTGTATCCCGGCCAACGCCATCGCGCGACAACATGTGGAGATCGATCGGGTCGCGCATCTGCCGCTCCAGTATGCGTTCGTGCTCATCCTCATCAGTGTCTTCCTGACGTTCATCGCCGGATTCATCCCGTCGCGGATCGCCGCGAAGAAAGATCCGGTCGCTGCTCTCCGCAGCGAGTGATCACGCCGCCATAATTTGTACAGAGTAAAAAAAGTTGAAAAAATCGCCGAAAACTATGGAATTTAGTGCTTTTGTGTGCTAAACTGTTTTTTAAGTTGTTTGAAAAAACAGACACAAAAATAACGGAGGTTACGGGAATGGCACAGAGGACCGAAAAAGCCATTGCGAATGCGCTGAAGAAGCTGCTTGCAAAGAGACCCCTCAACAAAATCACGATCAGTGATATCGCGAATGAATGCGGCATCAATCGCATGACCTTCTATTATCATTACCGCGATGTCTACGATCTCATCGAGTCGATCGCCGACGAGGAACTGAAAGGCGCGCTCGAAGGGAAACGGACTCTGGCCGACTGGCAGGAGGGTATCCTCAATCTGATGACGGTCATGAAAAAGGAGCAGGCATTCTATACCGGTGTCTACAATTCCATCGAACGGGACAAGACCATCGACTACATTTGCAACCTGATTTCCGACTTGCTGAAAGAAGGCGTCGATCAGCTCCCGTCGACCGGGAAAGCTTCTGCGGAAGATGTCCAGTTCATCGTTGATTTCTATGCATACGCCTTCTGCGGGATCCTGCTGCAGTGGGTGCGCAAAGGGATGCGGCAGGAACCGGCGGTCTTGGTCGATCAGATGGGAAAACTCGGGAAAGGCGGCCTCGGACGTGGTCTGGAAGCATTCTCGGAAGGACGCTGATCCGCCAGAATACGGGGAGAGGATAAGTTCTTTTTATCATTCCAAAAAGCTTGTATATTCCATTCTGACAAATGTCAGAGTAAACTGATAAGTAGTTCTTCGCAGAACGTTCTTACACTCACTTGCTCGGATATCCGCAAAAGGTAAGCGCCAATACCTTTCGCGAGGTAATTCGAGAACAAAACAGCCCCCGAAAGGGGGCTGTTTTATTATGTCTGTATGGTTCCCGGACGGAGGCGTTACAGCCGGATCTCCTGTCCGAGATGGAACGAGTAGAGAAAGACGTCGCGCACCGGCATCCCGAGGGTCTCTTCCAGCGCGGCCTTGTAGAGATCGAGCTGGTCCCGGTACCGCTGTGCCAGTTCGTCGCCGTTTTTCACCCGGTCGGTCTTGTAGTCGAGAAGGACCATGGAGCCCTCTTCTTCAAAAGCGCAGTCGATGATCCCCTGGATGAGTACTTCTTCGGAGGCATCTGCTCCGGAGAGTGTCTCATCGAACTGTCCGGCCGGCAGCAGGATCGCGAACTTTTGCTCCCGGAGCACCCGGGGGCTTTTTTTCATGCGCCCGGCGATGGTCGACGCGAAAAACGCTCGGACCTGTTCGGGGTCGATGACTTCCGCTTCGTCGGGGAGCAGGAAGCCGCGGCCGACAAGCTGCTGTTTCTCCGCTTCCGGATCCTGTTCCGCCATAGAAAAGTCCGCGTACTGCATGAATTTGTGCAGGCAGGTGCCCCGTTCCGCCGGGGTCATCCCGTGACGGGACAGGGACTCCGGACGGCTTTCCGCAAAGAACTCCGTGGAGAAGGGTTTTTCCGCAAGGTGAGATGCGCTGCGTTTCGACAGGGAAGTGGCGAGCGCCTCGTGGGGATAGTGCCAGGTCATCCGCTCTTTGAGGTCGGCGACCAGCGCCGCATCGGCGGCGACGGCTTCGGCGGTCTCCGCTTCGCTTTCTGTCTCTGCAGCTCCCGTGCCGTCGTCGATCTCAAAATGGACCGGCGCCGCCTCTTCACTGCGCGCGACCGGCAGCAGGGCGACAGGGCCTTCGGTATCCCGGGCGCGCAGCGGAGCGGCATCCGGGTGCTGGAGGAAGGCCAGCAGGATCCACTGGTAGAAGCAGTTGCAGCGGAGGACTTCCATCGGAGGAACGGTGTTCTCTCCGTAGAGCTTCGTGCTTGCCGAACGGATGGAAGCGGCGAGCGGGTCTTTGTCGCTGTTCTTCATCGGGGCGTCGTAAGCCGTCAGTACCAGCTTCTCTTTTGCCCTCGTCATCGCGACGTAGAGGACGCGGAGCGCTTCGGAACGCTCGCTTCGCAGGCTGGCTTCCCGGATGGCGCTGTGGCAGAGGGTGGGGTAGGTGAAGCCGGTGTCCGGCTGGCGTCCCTGCAGCCCGATGCCGAGTTCCGGATGCAGGATGAGCTTCCGGTTCAGCTCCGAGTCATTGAATCTATGGTTCAGGTCCGCGACGATACAGACGCGGAATTCGAGCCCTTTGGACTTGTGGATGCTCATGATCTGCACCACGTTGGCGTTGGGAGAGAGCGTTGCTGCCGTGCCGAGAGAACTGTCCTGCTCGCCGAGGCGTTCCATGTAGCGGACGAATCCGGAAACGCCGTAGGAACTGTTGGCGTCGTAGCTGTCGGCATACTGCAGGAGCAGCTGCAGGTTCGCGACCCGCTGTTCGCCGAGGGGCATGGCGCCGGCGATGGCATCGTAGGAGGTCTCTTCATAGATCCGCCGCAGGAGTTCTCCGGCGCCCATGGAGACGGAAAGTGTGCGGAATCCGCGCAGGGACGTCAGGAAATCGGCACAGTGTGCATCGCCCCGTTCCTCTGCGGCCAGGACGGCTTTGTATAGGTTCGTATGGCGGCTCCCGATGCGCAGAGAGGCCACCTCGTCTTCGGTGAATCCGAAGAGCGGAGAGAGCAGAACGGCCAGCAGCGGCACGTCCTGGACCGGGTTGTCGATGACCGACAGGAAGGACATCATCGTCATGACTTCCGGGGTCTCGAGGAAGCCGCCGCCCTGTTCGGCATAGACGGGGATGCCCGCTTCGCTGAGGGTCTTCCGGTAAACGCCTGCGGTGTCTTTCGCCGTGCGCAGAAGGATCGCGAAATCGCTGTAGGTGAGCGGTTTTTCGGAGCCCTGACTGTCGCGGATGGCTTTGGCGATGTACCGCGCGATGTGCCGCGCCTCCGCCTGCTTCTTTTCCGCGCTCGTGCCGGCTTCCGGCGTGATGATATGGAATTCCACATCGGGTTCCGCACGGTCCCGGTAGGTGTCTTCCGCTCCGAAGTTCAGCCGCTCGGCGGCACTGTAAGTGATCTCGCCGACCGCTTTGCTCATGAGACGGGAGAACGTGTAATTGACGGCGTGCAGGACACCTTTGCGGCTGCGGAAGTTGCTGCCGAGGATGACCGTGCCGGGGTATTCGTCGGTTTCCGGGTCATAAAGCGGGTAGGATTCTTTTCGGGCGAGGAACAGTTCCGGCATGGCCTGGCGGAACCGGTAGATACTCTGCTTGACGTCGCCCACCATGAAGAGGTCGTCTTTCGAGAGGGCGGAGAAGATGGTGTCCTGGAGTTTGTTGGTGTCCTGATATTCGTCGATGAGGACTTCCTCAAACTGCTCCCGCAGTGTCTCTGCCAGCTCGGTCCGGGTGAAGGGGTCGGCGGCAGGGTCTTCCACGAGGAGCTGGAGCGCGAAGAGTTCGGTGTCAGCGAAGTCCAGCGCGTTTTCCTCCCGTTTCAGGGCAGAGTATCGTTCGTCGAACCGGAGGACCGCGTCCACCAGTTTCTGTGCAAGCGGTTTCAGGAGCGCGTTGTCGAACGCGACGTCGTCCTCTTCGCTGAGGGCGAACTTCTGGAACGCTTTGGGGAGCTTGCCGGGCGTGAATTCGGATTTCAGCCCTTTGGCCAGTTCCAGCGCGGGGGACACGAACGAGTCTTTGAGCTCTTTCGGCACTTTCGGTTTTTTCAGGGTGGGGATGGTCAGGTCCTCCACCGCGTCGAGGAATCCGTTCCAGTCCTCTGCAGTGAGGAAGGCGGACAGCCGGTCCACTTCGGCGATGTACCCGCGGATGCACGCGACGGTCTCGTCAAAGGAGATCTCTGCCGGCTGGCGTTCCGACTGCAGGAGACGGATGACGTTCTGCCAGCGCAGGGTCCAGCTGTCGAGGAGTTCCTGCAGGGAGGCGCGCAGGATGCGGTATGCCCGGGAGGGGTCGTCGTACAGCCCCAGGGCATTTCGCAGCCAGTGTTCCGGGGACGGATAGGCTCTCGAGTAGGTGTGGAGCCGCAGGATGTTCTCCTCGATGGACGCGTCGTCCCGGCCGGTGGCGAGCAGTTCGACCAGTTTCAGGAAGTCGGGGTCCTGTTCGGTATAGAGCTCTTCGAGGATTTCCTCGAGGGCAGACTGCTGCAGGACGCTGACTTCGGTCTCGTCCAGCATCCGGAAGTCCGGGGTGAGCCCCAGCTGTTCGAAATTTTCCCGGACGAGATTGCCGCAGAAGGAGTCGATCGTGCAGATCTGCGCCGAGGGGAGGAGCATCTGCTGCTTCTGCAGATGTTCATTGGTCGGGTCTTCGAGCAGCTTTTTGGAGACGGCTTCCGCGAGCCGGGACCGCATTTCTGCAGTGGCGGCGCGGGTGAAGGTGACGATGAGGAGTCTGTCGGCGGAGCACGGGTGTTCGGTGTCGGTCAGACGCCGGATGCAGCGCTCGACGAGGACCGCGGTCTTGCCGGAACCGGCCGCCGCACTGACGATGAGGGTGCCGCCTCTGGCGTCGATGGCTTTCAACTGATCAGGAGTCCAGTTCATTGGCTTCGCCATCTGCATCCACCTCCTTTGCCAGTTCTTCCATGAGGGCCTCGCGGTCCGTGATCGTTTCGATGAGGCGGGTCGTCGGCTCTTCCGGCCGGCAGACCGCGCGGTAGTCGCAGTAGGAGCAGGGGAGGAACCCGTTCTGCTCGGCGGGCACGGCGGGAATGGCCCCCTCGTGGAGGTCGGTCGCCATTTTGGTCAGCAGGAAGTCGATCCGCTTGCGGAGCTGTCCGAGTTCCTGCAGAGAGGCCAGAGTGCGCTCCGGCGTCAGTGTGACGTCGCCGTCTTTCGACTGCTTGCGTTTGATGGGGATGTAGTTGCCTTCGAGGCCGTGCTCCATGGCGTCGAGGATGTCGGTGTCCCGGAGCAGAAGGCCGTTTTGCGCGTTTTTCCCTTTGTTGTCGACACTGGCTTCCTCCCGCGGAGCGTCCCGGCGGGTCGTGGTCCCGGTCGGCCGTTTGGCGGGATAGTAGAGGATGCCGGCGGGGACCGTGTCCTCGTACTTGCCGGTGCCGTTCTGTTCGATGGTGAAGAGGTAGAGGAGCATCTGCAGGTTGAGACCGTACAGGATGTCCGACAGTTCGAATTCTTTGCCGCCGCTCTTGTAGTCGACGACGCGGACATAGGTCTTTCCGTCTCTTTCGCAGAGGTCGACCCGGTCGACCGATCCCCTGACCGCGAGCGTCCCGCCGTCGGGGAGGTCCAGCGTGTAGGAGGCCACTTCGGTCTCGTTCCCGATGGAGAGTTCGAAATCGGTCGGGACGAAGTCGGATACCTTCAGTTCGTCCTGGAGCCGCTCCGCCACGTCGTATAACGTGAGGGTCAGGCGGCGGTAGAGGTACTGGAACCGGGTCGTCTTGTCGTCGAGCCCGCCCAGTTCGGACTCTGCATAGACCTCGAGCCAGTGGTCGACCCGGCCGTGGAGCTGATCTCTGGTCAGGGAGACGAAGGTCGCCTTGTCGGACTCCTTCAGGAGCTGTTCGAGGACATAGTGGATGATCGTTCCGTAGTGGTTCGCACCGAGCGTGGCACGTTTGCGCGGCTCGGCGTTCAGTCCGTAGCGGCAGAAATACTGGAACGCGCAGTGGTAATAGTTGTCCACGCGGGAAGCCGACAGAGACATGTCCTTTCGGAACAGTTCCGTGGCGATCGACGGGTCGTGGATCGCGAACACACGGGGCTCCAGCGCCCGGTCCAGAGAAGCGAGCTTTTTGCCGTAGGACCCGTCCACGTCGAGGGAGGACAGGGCTTCCCGGACACTGCGGACCGGGACCTGGTCTTCCGCCCGGACCTGTTCGGCACAGGTCTTGTAGGCAGATGCCATGGTCTCGGCATAGTAATCGGCGGAAAGGTCTCCGGCGTCTTCTTTCTGATAGAGCGGGATCTCCTCGCCGCCCTCCTCCTTCGTGAAGAGGCGCTCCACACCGCGGATGAGCTCGGAGGGCAGGTAACTGCCGCCCGAGGGGTCGAGGCGGTGCCAGGAGAGGTACAGCCGCTCGCGGGGCGCCGTGACGGCCGAATAGGTGATGAACCGCTCTTCGCTGGCGCGGAGGTCTTCCGGGAAGGAGAGCTCCAGCCCCTGACCGCGCAGGAGGGCGCGCTCGTGGAGCGTGAAGAGGCCGGACTGTCCGATGACGGCGGGGAAGACGCCCTCTTCGAGCCCCGCGACGAACACGGTGTTCGGCGAGGAGAGGCGGACCCGGTCGGCGGCCGAGACCGAGACTTCGTCGAGTCCCTGCGGGATGCTGCCGAGGTCGGTCATGGAGAGGATGGCATAGAACAGGTCGGCATACTGCTTCATGTTCGTGACCCGCTCATCGCCGTAGACGGCGGTCAGCCGGTCGATGATGGAGATGACGACGTCCCAGATGCGGTCCTGCTCTCCGGCGAGGTCGGGGAGACCGGACGCGTCGAGGGCGATAGCGTATTCTTTCAGATGTTCCGGGACGCGGGTGCGGACGAGGAAATCGTACAGCGCCTCGCCGACCTCCCGGAAACTTTTCTCTTTGCAGTTGTTTCTCAGTTTTACCAGAGGACCGATGACCCGGGCGCGGGTCTCGTTCAGAAGGGCCAGTGCTTCCTCCGCTTCCGCTTCGCTGCGGAACCCGGCATCGAGGCCGAAGGGGTTCCAGGGGAAGGGGTCCTGCCAGCTGCGTCCTTTGACGTCCCAGGTGAAGATGTAGTTTTCGAGCTCCGCGACCTCTTCCGGGCCGACGCCGACCAGACCCGTCTTCAGGTACTGAAGCAGGTTTTCCGAGGTGAACCCCTGCGACAGAAGCGCAAGGACGGTACGGCAGAGAACGGCCAGCGGCTGATGTTCCACCGGCTGGCGGGCATCGTCGAAAAACGGGATCTCGTAGCGGCGGAACGCGCCGAGCAGTTCTTTCCGGTATTCTTCTTCGCGGCGCACGATGACCGCGATGTCTCTCGCCCGGAGCCCGTCTTTCCGCAGCAGTTTGCGGATGGTGGCGGCGATCCACTCACATTCCTCGAAAAGGCTCTGGCTCTCGCAGATGGTGATGTGGCCGGCCTGCCCGTCCCAGACCCGTTCGGCGGGGTAGAAGAGGTTTTCTTCGAGGAAGGCGAGTTCCGGGGCGATGTACCGCGCGCCGTTCCGGATGCCGGCTTCGTCCTTCGGGACTTCCCGGACCCGGATGTTCCGCTCTTTTGCCATCCGTTCGAGCCGTTTTCTAGTCTCGTCGACGGAGTGGAAGATCATGGAGGGGTCGGCGCCGTCGGTGCACAGCGTGACATAGACGTCTTTTGCCTGGGAGAGGATGCGTCCCAGGAGGGACAGCTCCTGTCCGGTGAAGCTCTTGAAGCCGTCGATGGCGAACGTGTAGCCCGCGAGGAACTGCGTGTCGTCGAGGACCCGGCAGAGTTTTTCGATCTGGAGGTCCTCATCGGCATAGCGCTGCCGGAACATGGCGTCATAGACGTCGTAGATGAGTGACAGTTCCCGGAGTTTGCGGGACAGGACCGGACTCTCTACGGTCTCCGCCGCCTCTGCGAGTTTCGCGAGGCCGGCGCCGGACTGGCGCACCTCGCGGAAGATGGCGATGAGCTCTTTCGCAAGCCGGACGTCGTCGCGGTAGTTCGCATAGTATTCGAGTTTGTCCGCCACGGCGTCCATCGCCCGCAGCATGAGGATGAGGCGTGTGCCGTCGTCGGCGACGATGCCGGCATTGCCGCCGGTCGTCCGGAAGACATAGTCCGTGAGACGGGTGAAACTCAGCACCTCGACCCTCTGGGCGACCGCGTTGCCGAAAGTCTTCAGCATGGCGCGCTCGGAGTCATAGGAATACTGCTCCGGCACGATGAGAAGGAGTTTGTCTTCGCCCTTCTGTGCCAGAGTCCCGAGGACCCCGCGGACATATTCCGTTTT
This sequence comes from Clostridia bacterium, assembly GCA_017433225.1. GTDB lineage: Bacteria > Bacillota > Clostridia > Oscillospirales > Acutalibacteraceae > RUG420. Next base: position 4,694 of record JAFRHS010000028.1, on the reverse strand, counting down.
TCCCGAACCGGTACGGCCGGTCACTAGTTGCAGCATATGAAACTCCAAACACCGCCCGGGAGCCGATCGGTTCCGTTTTTCCGTCCGTTTTTGCTTGCCATGCCATACCACGCGAGCGCCTGGCAAAGGGGTGCTCTTTCCCCCTGCGCAAAAACGTTCCGAAAAAACTCCCCTTGCCTCATTTTTATATAAGGTGGGTCCCGGGCGGTTCTTTTTTTCTTCATTTTAGCATAATTGTACCGCTTCTCATATTCCATTTATTGGACACGAGCCCTTTTATTATTAAAGGAGATTTGGTATAATCTAAAACTGGAATTCTAGCAATTTATGGAGGACCACATCTTGAAAATCGATGACGTATTGAAAACAGCCAAACGAGTCCATTTCATCGGGATCGGCGGTTCCGGCATGACGCCTCTGGCAGAGATCCTGCTCGCCAACGGGTACCATATGACCGGTTCCGACAACAATCCCGGAGACAATATCGACAAACTCCGCACCCTCGGAGCGGAGATCATCCTCGGTCAGAAGGCAGAGAACATCGAACTCTGTAAACCGGATATCATCGTCTACACCGTCGCCATCCTCAAGGACAATCCGGAACTGGTGGCCGCGAAAGCGTCCGGCATCCCGTGCTTTGAGCGTGCCGATCTCTTCGGTGCCATCTCCAGAATGTACGAGGACTGCATCTGCATCTGCGGTACCCACGGCAAGACCACGACGACGGCCATGCTGTCCCAGATCATGATCGAAGCGGGCAAAGACCCGACCCTCGTCGTCGGCGGACGGCTTCCCCTCATCGACAGCCACGGCAGAGCGGGGGACACCCCCTACATGGTCGCGGAGGCCTGCGAGTTCCAGGATCACTTCCTGACGCTGTCGCCCGACACCACGGTCCTGCTCAACGTCGATGACGACCACATGGAATACTTCAAGACCATGGACAATATGATCCGGTCTTATACGACGTTCGTCAACATGACGACCAGTCTCGTCGTCTACAACGGCGACGACGAGAACACCTGCAAGGCGATCGAACGGGCCGAGCGCCGGGACGACCAGACGTTCCTGACCTTCGGTCTCTCGCCGGAACGCGACTACTACGCGGAAAACATCACCTACAACCGGGGCGCGTTCCCGGAATTCGACGTCATGCACGCCGGGAAGCTCGTCTGCCATGTGGCACTGGGCGTTCCCGGAAAGCACAACGTCATGAATGCCCTCGGCGTCATCGCCGCGGCCCTCTGGAACGGAGTGCCGGCATCAGACATTTCGACGTACATCGCCCACTTCAAAGGGGCGGGCAGACGGTTCGAGGTCCTCGGAGAGTTCAACGGGATCACCGTGGCCGACGACTATGCCCACCATCCCACCGAGCTCAAGGTGACCCTCGAAGCGGTCATGTCGATGGGGTATCATGAGGTCTGGGCCGTGTTCCAGCCCTTCACGTACTCCCGCACCTACATGCTGATGGACGACTTCGCCGAAGCGCTGAAGATCCCGGACCACGCCGTCATGACTGAAATCATGGGCTCCCGGGAAGTCAATACCTATGACGTTTACACCTCGCAGCTCGCGGAGAAGATCCCGGGCAGCGTCTGGTTCGAGGACCGGGCCGACGTCGTCGACTACGTCATGGAGCACGCGGTCCCTGGCGACCTCATCATCACGCTCGGCTGCGGTGACATCTATAAAGAGGCCAAACAGATGGTCGAGCGCTACCGCGCCATGACGGGAGGCGATGCGGAATGAGTCAGAAGATGAAACGCGTCGTCGCGCTCCTGATGACGGCAGTCCTCTTTGGCTGTCTCCTCGGGATGACCGGCTGTCACCGGAAAGAGAAGGCAGAGGACGCGGCGACAGCGGTCGCCGTCGAAGAGGAGACGAAGAAAGGGAACCTTCTGTCCGATCTCTTCGGTAAAGACGACGAGGAAAAGACCTCTGAAACGTCGAAGTCCACGTCTGCGAAGACCACGGAGAAGACGACCGAACGGGCAGACCCGAACACGACAGCGGCGGTGACCGGCACGTCGAAGAACGACGCAACGGAAGCCGCCACCATGTCCTCCGGACTGTTCCAGGTCTCGCAGGACTACAAGAACTCCCACCCGTACTGCGTCGCCGTCAACACGGCACAGAACATCGTCATCGTCTATGCGAAGGGCGCGGACGGGAACTACACGACCCCGGTCAAAGCGATGGCCTGCTCCTGCGGCCGTGCCGGCCACGAGACGCCGTCCGGCCAGTACACCGCCATGACGAAACAGCGCTGGCTGTATCTCATCGACGGGACTTACGGCCAGTACTGCACGAAGTTCAGGGAACACTACTGGTTCCACTCGGTGCCGTATTACAGTCAGAGCCCCTCCGACCTCGAGTGGCCGGAATACAATAAACTCGGAAGCAACGCATCCGCCGGCTGTGTCCGCATGTGCGTCAGAGACGTCAAATGGGTCTATGACAACGTGAGCCTCGGCACCGTCATCCGCGTCTACGCCTCTTCGGCGGCGGAACCGATGGCGAAACCGGCCCCCGTCCGCATCGACACCAGTGACAGCAACCCGAACCGCGGCTGGGATCCCACCGACCCCGATCCGGGCAACCCCTACGTTTAAGAAAAGGAGCTGACAGAAATGAAATCTTCTACCCAGCTTTACCGTGTCCGCCACATCCGCGATTTCCGCGATATGCTGGACCAGAGCGCCACGCTCTTCGCCAATGAACCCGCGTTCAAACTCCGGAACAAAGACGGTTCCTACACGACGATCAACTATACGAAGTATCGGGAGGACGTCCGCTCTCTCGGCACCGCGCTCTGGGCAAAAGGATACCATGGGAAACACATCGCCCTCATGGGTCCCAACTCCTACAAGTGGGCAACGGTCTATTTCGCTGTCACCTGCGGCCTCGGTGTGCTCGTGCCCATCGACAAGGAACTGCCCTTTGACGATGTGAAGAACATCCTCGAAGAGTCTGAGTCGAGCCTGCTCATCATCGACAAGAAGTCGATGAAGAAGTTCGCGAACCAGATGTCCCAGCTTCCGGAAGACATCGAGATCATCGTCATGAACGAGCCGAGACCCGCTCACGGCATGCACTCCTACGAGGAGGTCTTCGAGGAGGGCCGCGCGCTCAAAGAGTCCCGCGACCAGAGCTATCTCGACTATCTCGTCGCCCCGATCGACCCGGAAGTGATGAGTGTCCTCATCTATACGTCCGGCACCTCGGGCATGGCGAAAGGCGTTATGCTGTCCCAGAAGAACATCTGCTTCGTCATCATGTCGAACAGCTCCATCGCCAATATCGGCCCCGGGGACCAGATGTTCGCGGTCCTGCCCATGCACCACACGTTCGAGTGTTCCCTCGGGTTCCTGGCCGTCATCTACAACGGCTGCTGCAACGCGTTCCCGACGAGCCTGCTGCGCCTGACCCGCGACATGCAGGAGGTCAAACCGACCGTCATCTTCACGGTCCCGCTGCTGGTCGAAAAGATGCACGACAAGATCGTCGAGACCCTCGACGAGTCGAAGCCCGGCCAGATGCTCTTCAAATACGGCGGAAAACTCGTCAACTATGCCAACGACAAGTTCGGCATCGACCTGTCCCGAAAGGTCTTCAGCCTCGTTCTGAAGAACCTCGGCGGCCGTCTGCGTCTCTTCATCATCGGCGCCGCCGCCATCAATCCGGACGTCGTCAAAAACTTCGAGACCTTCGGTGTCGAGTCCTACCTCGGCTACGGCCTCACGGAGTGCGCTCCGCTGGTTTCCTGCAACTATGACGGCCACACGACCCTCGACACGGTCGGCATGCCCATCCCCGGCGTCGAAGTCAAACTCGATGACGTCAACGACGAAGGCATCGGCGAACTGCTCGTCCGGGGCCCGAACGTCATGCTCGGCTATTACAAGAACGAAGAGGCCACGAGAGAAGTCCTCGATGAGGACGGCTGGCTCCACACCGGCGACCTTGCCAACGTCGACGGGAACGGCAACATCCGCCTGACCGGTCGGAAGAAGAACGTCATCGTCACGAAGAACGGCAAGAACATCTATCCCGAAGAGCTGGAAGACGCTCTGAACGGCAACCCCTTCATCCTCGAATCCATGGTCGTCGGCACCGAGCGGGAAGAGGACGACGAGACCATCGTCGAAGCAAAGATCTTCCCGGATGTCAACGCCATCAAGGAGGCGCTCCAGAACCCCGATCTCACGGCCGAGGACGTCTTCAATTACATCTCCGACATCGTCAAGGAGATCAACACGAAATTCCCGAACTACAAGAAGATCCGCGAAGTCAGCATCCGGAACACCGAATTCATCAAGACGACCACCCAGAAGGTCAAACGCTATGCCAATATGGATGACAGCGCCACCGAGGCCAGCGGAGAAGTCCCCGGCAGGGAGACGCTGACCCAGCAGGCTGAAAAAGCGATCGGTGTCGCGGTCGAAGCGGTCAAGGAGACCGTCGAAAAGACTGTCGAGGCGGCCGGAAATGCCTATGAGGCGATGAAAGAGTCGCTGGCAGCCGCCGGAAAGGATGCGGCAGAAGACGCAGCGGAGGAAGCACCGGAAGAGGCGGCAGAAGAGACGGCAACCGCCGTGGAAGACGTCGCGGAAGCGGCTGCGGAAGAAGCTCCCGCCGAAGAAGAGACCGGTGACAAGGAGGAGCAGCAGTGAGCACACTCAACATTTCGC
>JAFRHS010000027.1 GCA_017433225.1 Clostridia bacterium | reverse complement strand
TCTATTCGAAAGAAATGTACCACCTAAGAGACGAAACTGCTTTCAAGAAGGCATTTTGGTGGTACATTCTCGCTTGAAACAAGAAAGCTTGTACCACCGACATAAAGAAGAGCCTTGGAGAGGTCAGTAGGGCAGGAGAAAAGTTCAGCAGGCGGGATGGTGAATGCCGCAGGTTCGGAGGTCGGGCTGCCAGTGCCCGGGCTCTCGAACCGTTCACGGCACCCGCCTGCGTCAAACGGTATGTGCGGGCGCACGAAAAGCCTTCCGCAAAAACGCAGAAAGCTTCTGTCATGTCATACGACTTCTCAACATATTTCAGTTTGACGAGGGGCTGTGGTATACTGGGAAAGTGATTCCGATGGAAAGGGGGAAGGATGATGCAGAGAACGATCATCCGAGATCAGTTTCGGCTGATGCAGCCGTCGCGGAAGGCGGACTTCAAGGATGCCGCCGTGGCGCAGGATCTGCTCGACACGCTGCTCGCGAACCGGGAACGGTGCGTCGGGCTGGCGGCGAATATGATTGGCGAAAACGTCCGCGTCATCGTGTATGTGGACGGCGACCTGCCGGGCGTCATGCTGAACCCGGTCATCGTCGAGAGATCCGGCCCCTATGAGACCGAAGAGGGCTGTCTCTCCCTGCCCGGGCAGCGGAAGACGACCCGCTATCAAACGATCACAGTCCGTTGGGACGACCGGCAGATGAAGCAGCAGACCCGGACGTTCGAAGGGTACACCGCGCAGATCATCCAGCATGAGATCGACCACTGCAACGGGATCCTGATTTGAGGGGATCCTGATATAAGATTTATAGGAAATATAAAGACCGAATAATAAAAAGACCGAAGTCGAATGACTTCGGTCTTTTGTGTTTCGGTTGTCTGCCGCGAGGGTCAGGCTGTTGCCAGCTTAGCCTTCGGTGTAGGGCAGAAGTGCGACGTGTCTTGCGCGTTTGATGGCGGTGGTGAGCTCGCGCTGATGGTAAGCGCAGGTACCGGTGACACGACGGGGAAGGATCTTCGCGCGGTCGGAAGTGAACTTCCGGAGACGGGCGGTGTCCTTGTAATCGATCTTTTCGACTTTGTCGACGCAGAACGCGCAAACCTTGCGGCGTCCACGGCGGCGGTTTCTATCGTATGCCATGATGGTGTTTACCTCCTTGTTAAGATGCTCTCCTTAGAAGGGGAGTTCGTCATCCATTTCGACGGATGAGAAATCGTCTGCACTAGCAGTGGAGAAGGACTGGGCCTGCGGAGCAGCGGGTGCTGCAGGAGCGGTCTGGGGAGCGACATTGTAGCCGGCAGGAGCGGCGGAAGCGCCGGTCTCAGCCTTGGAGCCACAGAAGCTGACATTGTCCGCGACGATCTCGACAGCGGTCCGTTTGTTGCCGTTGCGGTCTTCGTAGTTCCGGGTCTGGATGGAACCCTGGACTGCGATCATCTGACCTTTGCGGAAATAACGGCTGACGAATTCGGCGGTCTGTCTCCAGGCGACGACGTTGATGAAGTCGGTCTGTCTCTCCTGGCCAGCCCTCTGGTAATTGCGGTCGACTGCGACGGAAAAGCTGGTGACGCTGATGCCGTTGCCGGTCGTGCGAAGTTCCGGGTCCGCAGTGAGGCGGCCCATGATGACTGCACAGTTAAGCATTGCTGTTCGACCTCCTTACTCGGCGATGTTGAGGAATCTCAGAACGCCTTCGGTGATCTTGAGACGACGCTCAAGCTCCATCGGGAACGTCGGTTCGGCAGAGTACTTGACGACGACATAGTAGCCTTCCGGCTCGTCATTGATCGGATAAGCAAGAGCGCGCTTGCCCCATTCGTCAACTTCGCCTAATGTACCGTTCTGCTCGATGAGACCCTGGAATCTCTCCTGAAGAGCCTTCGCAGCCTCTTCACCATCTTTGACGGAGAAAACCATCATGATTTCATAGTTCTTGGTAGCCATTAGTTGCACCTCCTTTTGGTCTTGTGGCCCCGGATCTTGCTTCGTCCGGAGCAAGGATTGTCTTACATAGGTAAGCCCGCGTGAAAACTCTTCACGCGGGCAATAATTATAACAAGTGGATTTTTGAATGTCAATAAAGAATATTATATAAAGCAGGCGCCCGTTCGGGACTTACTCGCCCTTCTCCATCGCTTCGAGGGATTTCATCTTGAGGTAGGCGTTGATGAAGCCGTCGATGTCGCCGTCCATGACCGCGTTGATGTTGCCCATCTCGTAGCCGGTACGGGTGTCCTTCGCGAGGGTGTACGGCATGAAGACGTAGGAACGGATCTGGGAACCCCAGGCGATCTGCAGCTGGTCGCCCTTGATGTCCTCGATCTTGTCGAGGTGCTCACGCTCTTTGATCTCGATGAGCTTGGACTTCAGCATGCGCATACAGACTTCGCGGTTCTGGTGCTGTGACCGTTCGACCTGGCAGCTGACCACGATGCCCGTGGGCTTGTGGATGAGACGGACGGCGGAGGACGTCTTGTTGACCTTCTGGCCGCCGGCGCCGGATGCGCGGTACACTTCCATCTCGATGTCTTCCGGACGCAGGTCGACTTCGATGCTGTCGTCGATCTCGGGCATGACTTCGACGGACGCGAAGGACGTGTGACGACGTCCCTGGGAGTCGAAGGGGGAGACACGGACGAGGCGATGTACCCCGGCCTCACTCTTCATGTATCCGTAAGCGTTCTCGCCCTCGATGAGGATAGTGGCGGACTTGAGGCCCGCTTCGTCGCCGTCGAGGTAGTCGAGAGTCTTGACCTTGAAGCCGTGGCGCTCACCCCAGCGGTTGTACATGCGGAACAGCATGGAGGCCCAGTCCTGAGCTTCCGTTCCGCCGGCGCCCGCGTGGAACGTGAGGAGCGCGTTGCTCTCGTCGTATTCGCCGGAGAGCAGGGTGGAGAGGGTCATGGCCTCCAGTTCGGACTTGACCTGGTCGGCGCTCTCCTTGCACTCGTCGTAGAGAGACTCGTCTTCCTCTTCGTCGGCGAGCTCGATCATGACGAGCGTGTCTTCGTAGAGGCTTTCGAGTTTTTCATATTTTGCGATCTTCGCCTTCAGCCGGCTGGTCTCTTTCAGGACCTTCTGGGAGTTCTCGACGTCGTCCCAGAACCCGTCCTTCGCGGCTTCCGCTTCGAGCTTCGCGACCTCTTCCTTCATGGTGTCGAGGCCGAGGGCTTCGCGCAGCTCCTGCAGCGGTTTTTCGTTCTCGAGAACGGCGAGGCGCAGTTCTTCGTATTGCAGCATGGAAATACCTTCCTTTGACATTTGGTCTTCGTTTAGAAACTTTAGATATTATATAAGAACCTTTAAATGTTGTAAAGAATTTTCGTTTGCGGTATAATGTCGGCGATTTACCACAGAAAGGAACAGTTTCTATGGATCTGAAATATGTCCAGTGTCCCTACTGCCTGAAGCCTTTTGAAGAAGGCGACGACGTGGTGGTCTGCCCCGAATGCGGCACCCCTGCCCACCGCGCCTGCTGGAAGCAGAACGGCCACTGTCTCTACGAAAACAAGCACGCCTCCGGCTTCGTCTGGGAGATCCCCTACAGCAAGGAGCGGGAAGAGGCGGAACAGAAGGCCCGGGAAGAGGAGGCTGCCCGCAAGAGAGCGCAGACCTTCGGCGCCGGCCAGGGCGGCCGGGATACGCGTCCCGACGGCATGCCCTTCGACAACGAATACGGCAACTACGCCTCCTACACGACCGGAGACCACGGCGAGATGAAACCCACCATGCGGGTCATCGGGCCGGACGAGATGCTCGGTGACTTCCGGGTCCGGGAGTACGGCGACCTCATCCAGAAGAACAAGAACAAGTATATCCCGAAGTTCTTCATCATGGACCGCACCAAGCGGAACTTCGTCGGGAACTTCGCGGCGTTCATCGCCCCGACCCTCTGGAGCGCATACCGCCGGATGTACGGCCTTGCCATCATCCTTGTCATCCTCCAGTTCATCGTCCCGCTGATCGCCCTCGACAGCGTCGTCGAGTACTACAGTGAAGGCGTTTCGCTGGCGCGCCAGTACGTCCTGACCGACGCCTCCGACCAGGAGGCCGCCGAAGAGGCCATGGCAGCGCTCATGGAAAAGATGCCGCAGCCCCCGGTCGCCCTGCAGATCAACCACTACATCATCATGGCGATCCACCTGCTCATGGGCATGTTCGCGAACACGATCTACAAACGCCGCTGTGAACAGCTCCTGACCAAAGCCAAGACCATCGAGAACGTCGACGAGCGCGCGCTGTTCCTCAAACGAAGAGGCGGCACCAGCGTCATCGCGGCCGTCCTCTTTGCCGCCATCCTGTACACGCTCCTGAACCTCATCGTCAGCATCGGCATGCAGAGAGGCTACGGACAGCAGGAGGTCGCGGAGGCCACCACAAAGGCGGCTGAGGCGGCCACCAAAGCCGCGAAGAACGCACAGGAAGTACTCATCGCTCTCTGGAGGAAATGATCCATGTCTAAGAATTGTGCCGTCATCCTCGCCGCCGGCGAAGGAAAACGCATGAAAGCCAATAAACCGAAACCCATGATGGAAGTCCTGTCCCGGCCGATGATCGACTGGGTCCTCGACGCGGCGGAAGCCAGCGGGGTCAAAGACACCATCCTGGTCGTCGGCGCCTACGGTGAACAGCTCGTCGACCACTGCGGAGACCGCTCCGCCATCTGCTGGCAGAGAGAGCGCCTCGGCACCGGCCACGCCGTCATGATGGCGCTCGACTATCTGAGCGCCTCCGACGCGGACAACGTCCTCATCCTGAACGGCGACGCGCCCTTCATGGATGCCGCCACCATCGCGGAGAGCCTCGCGCTCCATGAGGCGAACGGCAACGCGGTCACCGTCATCTCGGCCCGCCTCGACGAGCCCTTCGGCTACGGACGCATCGTCCAGGGCGCCGACGGTAGCTTTGAACGTATCGTCGAGCAGAAGGACGCCACCGAAGAGGAAAAGGCGATCCGGAACGTCAACTCCGGCGCCTACTGGTTCCGCAGAGAAGACCTCATTTCGTCCCTCGGCAAACTGACGACGGACAACGCCGCCGGAGAATACTATCTCACCGACACCATCTACATCCTGAAACAGGAAGGGAAGAACGCCGGTGTCTTTGTCACGGAGAACGCGGACGTGGTCCTCGGCGCGAACGACCGGGAACAGCTGCAGGCCCTGAACGACATCGCCGCCCGGAACTTCCCGGAGGCTGTGAAATGAGTTTTTTCGACAGATTCAAAGGAAACCGACCCATGTATATTATCGCGGGGCTCGGAAACCCGGGCTCCAAATATGAGAACACCCGCCACAACATCGGCTGGCTCGCGCTGGACGAACTGGCGAAGGAGCAGGGCGTCTCGGTCGAGCGCATGAAGTTCCATGCCCTCACCGGACAGTGCGTCCTGAACGGGGAAAAGGTCCTCCTCATGAAGCCCACCACGTACATGAACAACAGCGGTGAGGCCATCGAGGAAGCCCGGGCCTTTTACAAGATCCCCACCGGGAACGTCATCGTCATCTCGGACGACATCAACCTGGCGCCCGGCAAGATGCGCATCCGCCGCAAGGGCGGAGCGGGCGGCCACAACGGTCTCAAGTCCATCATCGAATGCATGGGCACGGACAACTTCCCGCGCATCCGGCTCGGCATCGGCGGGAAGACCCACCCGGACATGGACCTTGCGGACTATGTCCTCGGCAAGTTCCCGAAGTCCGAGCAGGAAGACATCGACAAGGCGCTGAAGAACGCGGCGAAGGCGGCGGAACTCATCATTGCGGGCGATGTCAATGAGGCGATGAACCTCTTCAACTGACGATTCAACCAAAAAAGAACGGGCGACCCGTTCTGTGCATACAGGACCCCCACCCCTCAGCGGGTTGGGGGCACTACCTGTTATATCCCACTTTTCATGAGGTGACCTATGTCCGGCTTTTCCAATGCCATCGCACAACATGAGACCTACAAAGAGATCCTGTCCACTGTCCGGGCGGGCCGGTTCCCCTTCGGCGTCCTCGGCACGACCGGGATGCACAAGGTCTTCCTGCTCCATTCGCTGCTCTCGTCGCTGAACGGGAACGGCGGACACCGGCGCGCCATGGTGCTCGTGCCGGACGAAGGCACCGCCACCCGCATGATGGAGGACTTCGAGGCCATGGGCACGAAGGTGGCGGTGCTGCCGGCCAAGGACCTCACGTTCCTCACGGACCAGGTCCGTTCCCGGGAGTATGAGCAGATGCGCTGCGGCGCCCTGTCCGCCTGGGTCCTCGGCACGGTCGACGTATTGCTCGTCTCCGCCGAGGCCGCGGTCCAGAAGACCGTCCCGCCGGACGTCCTCGCGTCCCGCATGATCGACCTCAAAGTCGGGGAGGACATCTCCCTCGACGAGCTGAAACGCAAATTCGTCGCCGCCGGCTACAAGCGGGCCGACGAGGTCGAAGGCCACGGTCAGTTCTCGGTCCGCGGCGGCATCGTCGACTTCTTCCCGCCGGAGCGGGAGCTGCCCCTGCGCATGGAGCTCTGGGGCGACACCATCGACACCATCGCGGAGTTCGAAGTCGAGTCCCAGCGCCGCACGGACCTCGTGGACGAGGTGCTCCTGACGCCTTCGGCGGAGATCATCGCCGGCGACGGCGAGGCGGACTCCACGGAAGCCGTCGCGGAACAGATCCGGTCCATCGCCAAAAAGGTGCGTTCGAAGAACGCGGACCTGGCGAAGGCGAAACTCCAGGAGGATGCCGACGCCATCCGGTCCGGCCGGGACCTCTGCCCGGACAAGTACCTGAACCTTTACTATGAGAACGCCTGCACGCCGCTCGGCTACCTGCGGGAGGGCGACCTGCTCATCGCCGCGGAGAGCGGTACCGTCAAGGAGCGGGTGAACGGCGCCGTGAAGCTTTACCGGGAGGACCTCAAAGCGGCCCTCGAGACCGGCGAGTACGTCAAGGCGCTCGGCGACCTCATGATTCCCTATCAGGACCTCGTCTCGGACTACGAGCACGCGGACCTCATCTACATGGACAACTTCGCCCGCGGCAGTTTCGACCTGCCGGTGAAGGAGCTCTACAGCCTCACGCTCGGCCAGACGCTCCAGTGGAACGGCACGTTCTCGTCGCTCGAACAGGACTGCTTCCCGAGCGGCGTGCGGGAGTACACCACGGTCGTCGCGGCGGGCACCGGCAAGGCTGCAAAGCAGCTGGCGAACGACCTCGAAGACGCCGGTTACAAGGCGATCTACTACTCGCTCGTCCCGAACGAATTCCCGAAGGGGACCATCTGTGTCCTGCCCGGCAACTTCAGTGCCGGTGTCCTGTTCCGGGAATCGAAGTTCCTCATCATCTCGCAGGGCAACAAGGCCGCGACGAACCGGCGGAAACACATCCGCAACCGCAATGCCGCGAACGCCTTCCACAGCCTCGACGAGCTCCACAAGGGCGACTACGTCGTCCACTCGCTCCACGGCATCGGCATCTTCGACGGCATCGAGAAGATGACGGTCACCGGCGTCACCAAAGACTACCTGAAGATCCGCTACGCCAAAGGCGACGCGCTCTACGTCCCCGTCACGCAGCTGGACCTCATCTCCAAATACATCGGCCCCAAAGACGATACGAGCAGGGTCAAGGTGAATCGCCTCGGCTCCAAGGAGTGGGAGAAATCCCGCAGCAAGGTCCGGGCCGCCGTCAAAGACATGGCGAAGGAGCTCACGGAGCTCTATGCTGCCCGGCTCAAGTCTCCGGGCTACGCGTTCTCGCCGGACATCGACATGCAGTCCGACTTCGAGCGCCGGTTCGAGTACGACGAGACCGACGACCAGCTCCGCTGCATCCATGAGATCAAATCGGACATGGAGCGCGCCTACCCCATGGACCGCCTACTCTGCGGCGATGTAGGGTTCGGCAAGACCGAAGTGGCGCTGCGCGCGGCCTTCAAATGCATCGCGGACGGGAAACAGTGCGCCATCCTGGTGCCGACGACCATCCTCGCGTTCCAGCACTACAACACGATCATGCAGCGCTTCGAGGGCTTCCCGGTGGAAGTCGAGATGCTCTCGCGCTTCCGCACGCCCACCCAGCAGAAGAAGATCCTCGACCGCGTCCGCCGGGGCAACATCGACGTGCTCGTCGGCACGCACCGGCTCATCTCGAAGGACGTCGAGTTCCGGGACCTCGGACTCCTCATCGTCGACGAGGAACAGCGGTTCGGCGTGGCCCAGAAAGAGAAACTCAAACAGAAGTTCCCGAACGTGGACGTGCTGACGCTGTCTGCCACGCCCATCCCGCGGACGTTGAATATGGCGATGAGCGGCATCCGCGACATGTCGATCATCGAAGAGGCGCCGCAGGACCGCCACCCGGTCCAGACGTTCGTCCTCGAGTACGACCCCGGCATCATCGCGCAGGCGATCGAGAAGGAACTGCGCCGCGGCGGCCAGGTCTACTACCTTTACAACAATGTCGAGGGCATCTCGCACTGCGCCGCGAAGGTGCGCGAACTCGTGCCGGAGGCGCGCATCGGCATCGCCCACGGCAAGATGTCCGAAGAGCAGCTGTCCGCGGTCTGGCGGGACCTCATGGAAGGCGAGATCGACATCCTCGTCTGCACGACGATCATCGAGACGGGCGTCGACATCCCGAACGTCAACACGCTCATCATCGAGAACGCCGACCGCTTCGGCCTCTCGCAGCTGCACCAGATCCGCGGCCGCATCGGCCGCTCCTCCCGCCGCGCCTCCGCGTACTTCACGTTCTACGGCGGCAAGGAGCTGACGGACATCGCGCAGCGGCGCCTCTCCGCCATCCGCGAATACACCGAATTCGGCTCCGGCTTCAAGATCGCCATGCGCGACCTCGAACTCCGCGGCGCCGGTTCCATCCTCGGCGCGCAGCAGCACGGCCACATGGAGGCGGTCGGCTACGACATGTACCTGAAGATCCTCGCTGAGGCCATCGAAGAGCAGAAAGCGCTGAATGGCGCGGAGGGTTCTGCCGACGGAACTGCCGGCATGCTGACGGACGTTTCTGACACTTCGACCGGCGAAACGTTGAACGGAACTCAGCACACAAAAGCAGCCTACACCCCGAAGCGTGAATGCCTCGTCGACATCCAGATCGACGCCCACATCCCGGAGGACTACATCGAGAGCATCCCGCACCGTCTCGCCATGTACCGGCGCATCGCCGACATCCGCACGAGCGACGACGCGATGGACGTCACGGACGAACTCATCGACCGCTTCGGAGACCCGCCGCCCGCGGTGGAGGGCCTCATCGAAGTGGCGCTGCTCCGGAACACGGCGGCGCTCCTCGGCATCTACGAGATCACCCAGCGGGGCGATGCGCTGCTCCTCTGGTGGGACGACATCGACATGAAGGCTGTCGCCCGCGCGTCGCAGGAATTCCGCGGCCGGCTCATGGTCTCGGGCGGCGCCAAACCGTACGTCACCTTCAAGGTCGAGCACACCTCCGTCGTCGCGGAGCAGGACTCCGCCGACACGCTCAAAGACCTCAAGACCTGCCTGCTGCTGATGGCGGCGAGCAAGCGGGAAGCGGAGATGAAGTGAGAGAAGTCGACCTGGCTTCTCCTCCGGCTCGCCCCCCGAAGCCCACAGCCCTTTGGTTCGCGTCGCTGCGCTGACGCGCTGTGCAGACTCACTTGGAAACGCCGGACCGATCCTTCGGAGAACCAGCTCTCCTTCTCTTCATAAACAAAAAAACTCCTTTCCCGTTTGGGAAAGGAGTTTTCTATTGTAGTTTAGTCGAGGTTCAGCCGGTTCTTCATGATCGACGTGGTCGCCCAGTAAAGGACTGCCGTGATGAGGATGAAGAGGACCGAGTTGCCGAGCAGGGTGGTCTGCATGACCGCGCCGTTTGACGCGACCGTGTCGGTCACCTTGCCGAGGATCCCCATGAAGGCGGTGGACACGATGTTCGACGCGATGGCGAGGCCGATGTAGGCGCCGATGGCACCGAGCACCTTGTGGTTCTTCGCGATCAGCTGGCCGAACGCGATGGCAAAATACCAGGAGATGGTAAAGCGTGCAAACCAGCAGAGCAGGAAGACCAGGAGCTCCACGACGAAGAGCCAGATGGGGACACCCAGCTGATCGTGGATGGCTTCCTTGTTGTTGAGGAAGAGCTGTACGATCGTGTCCCAGATCTGGTCCATGATGTTGCGCAGGCCTTCGAGGTGGCCGACGGCAAGGAACCAGGACAGAGCGGCGACGCCGATCGTGATGAGCATCCAGATAAGGGCATTCAGAAGTTTCGAGAACACGAGGTTCACGGGCCGGGTCGGCAGCGTGTTCATGAGGTAGCCTTCATCGGTGAAGATGTTCTTGTAGAACCGGTAGATCACCCAGACGGCGGCCATGAACAGGATGGCGAGCGGGGCCAGAACGAACGCCACGGTCAGGAGCGAGGACAGCAGGTTGATGATGTGCGCGAAGGCAGGCGCCACGGAGTCCATGATGGCTTTGCGTGTGGCGAGCCAGGTGACGAATCGCCCGAGCAGCGCGATGACCAGCATGACGATGTACGCGGGTCCGAGGAAGCGGGCGTTCGAGAGGAAGTCGTGTTTGATGAGTTTGCCTAGCATCGGAACACCTCCCGGAACAGACTGTCGACCGTTTCGCCCTGTTCGACGACAGAGGCGACCGTGGAGTGGCGGATCATATCGCCTTTGCGGATGAAGACGAACTCGTCCAGGACGGGCTCGATGTCCGCGATGAGGTGGGTCGAGAGGATGACGGTGGCATCCTTGTTGTAGTTCTTGATGATGGTGTCGAGGATGTAGTCGCGGGATGCGGGGTCCACGCCGCCGATGGGCTCATCGAGCAGGTAGAGTTTCGCGTCGCGGCTCATGACGAGGATGAGCTGGACCTTCTCGCGGTTACCTTTGGACAGCGCCTTGAACTTGGCTTTCGGGTCGATGTCGAGGTGGGTGAGCATCTCGCGGGCCTTGTCCATGTTGAAGTCCGCGTAGAAATCCTGCATGAACTTCAGCATCTGCTCGACCGTCATGCGGTCCTCGAGATAGTTGCGTTCCGGGAGATAGGCGACGATGCGCTTCGTTTCCACACCGGGCTTCATGCCGTCGATGAGGATCTCGCCGGAGGTCGGTTGCAGCAGACCGCTGGCCAGTTTGATAAGTGTGGTCTTGCCGGACCCGTTGGGACCGAGGAGCCCGATGATCTTGCCCGCGGGCAGTTCGAGGTCGATCCCGTTCAGAGCCTGGACGCTGCCATACTTCTTGACAAGCTGTCTGCATTCCAGAATGGCTGCCATAGCAGTGCCTCCTAAACAGTTTTATTAACATGTTTATTATAGTCGCATCGTGCCGAGTTGCAAGGGGCAAATCGCCACAGTGCGGCGAGCTTAGTAAACCACTTCTGCTTTAACTATACCTTAAAGATCCTTTGGGCGATGTACCGCGCCTTTTCGGTTGACACTCTGTGGAAATTCATTTATTATTATCTTTGAATATACGTAATTTTCTGGCATTTTCCAGAGAGGGGATACATGAAATGGATATCAAAGGATTACTCATCAATGTCGTGAACACCAGACTTGATGCCAACTTCGAAGCGCGCCGTCCCGCCGTCCAGGCAGCGAAGGACCGCAAGGCCATCGTCAAACAGGAAATGGCTCAGCTGAAGAAAGACCAGGCCGCTCTGGACAAGAAGATCAAAAAGCAGCGCAACAAGCAGGCTGAGAAGATCTACAAGATGCGCCAGGCCGGCGACTATGAAGGCTCCATCGCCGCTATCGATGAGGCCGCGTTCGCCAACTACAAAGAGATCGCTGCCAACGAGCTGAAGAAGGCCGAACTCCAGGCCAAAGCCGAAGCCGCCATCGAAGAGAAGGTCGCTGCCAAGGCTGAGCAGGTCAAAAAAGAGGCCATCGCGTTCGTCGAGAAAGAGAACGCCGCGAAATAAGGCTGACCGCCAGACAGTTATCAACCAACCTCCGGACATCCCGTTCGGAGGTTTTTGTTATCTTTACTTGACTAGTGTCATTTGTACGCGTACAATTAAAGGTGAAAAGCTCCCTTTACGGAGCAATGTGTGAAAACTACGCAGAAAGGAGAATGACGCATGAAAAGAACCATTGCCGCGGTCCTGACCGCTCTGGCCATGGTCGTCGCGCTGGTCCTCCCCATGACCGCGTTCGCGGATGACAAAACTCCTCAGAACGTCAAGCCCTACGAAGAGAAGTATGAGGCGACCGGCACGGAGAAAGACTACGATGTCGTCGTCGAAGACTTCGATGAAGAGGAAGTCGACGAAGAGGACGCGGAACCGGCGGAAGCCGTCGAAGTCATCGTGGACGATGACACCGACGCGGTGCTGCCGAAACCGTCCGTCAAGGTCAAAAGCCTCGACATCGACCTGCCCGATGGAGAGTATGCCATCGACTATGACCTCTCCGGCAACGGCACCATGAAACTCGTCGAGCCGGCAAAGCTCACGGTCAAGGACGGCAAAGCATTCGCGAGACTCGCGTGGAACGACCCGGAGGTCGACAAGCTCATCCTGAACGGGGTCGACTACCTGCCGGTGGACTTCACGAAGAGCCACAACATCCAGGGAAAACTCCCGGTGTTCCTGCTTCCCCTGTCTCAGTTTGGGAAAGACCTCGACTTCAATGTCCACACCAGAGGTGTGAACCTGGAACTCGACGACTACAAGCTGAACATGAAGAAGTATGACCCGGACTTTGACGCGACCGCGCTGAACGAGAAGGTCGCGGAAGGCATCCGCGGCGCGCAGCCCGTCAAGTTCTACAAATGGCGCACCGGCATGAAGAGCAGTATCTGGGGTCCGTTCGCATTCCTCGCGGCGGTCGCGCTCGGACTCTTCGGCTGGAACAAGTTCTGGAACAAGAAAGACGAATAATATAGGAGGAAACATCTATGGGATTCTTACAGACTCTTATGGACTTCTGTCATTTCGGCGAATTCGGCCTCGATGCCAGAGTCTTCATCTTCGCGCCGGTCGCCGGTCTCGGCTGGTTGCTTGCCTACATTGACCTCATCCGTCTGGGCTTCAAACAGAAGACCTACGGTATGCCCATCGTCGCGCTCGCGCTGAACATCGTCTGGGAAGGCCTTTACGCTTATATGTACTGGGCCCATGACGGCATGTTCTACGGCGGCTATATGATGGCCTGTGTCAACACGGCGTGGTTCATCGCCGACTGCCTCATCCTTTACACGCACCTCAAGTGGGGTAAGAAAGACTTCGTAAAGATCGCCGATGAACGGCTCTTCTGGCCCTGGTTCCTCGTGGTCATGGTCATGGCTGTCATCGTTGAGATCACCTGGCTGCAGGCTTACGGCGTCCGCGCCAACGGCTGCACCGCCATCGTCCAGAACCTCCCGATGTCCATGCTGTTCATCTTCCTGCTCTATCTCCGCAAGGGCACGGAAGGTCAGTCCATGATGATCGCCATCGGCAAGATGCTCGGCACCATCGGCGCGTGGCTCGCCATCGCCGTGTACCCGTCCCTTCAGGACCCGCTCAACATCTGGTGCGGCGTCATGTGCACGATGTTCGACCTCATCTACTGCGTCCTGCTCTACAAAGCGTTCAAGGCCGAGGGCAAGAACCCCTGGAAGCCGCTTGCGCCTCCGGATCCGGCCAAGAGAGACCTCACCAAGTCTCCGGTCTTCAACCCGAAGACCGATACCATCGTCGACGACAAGATCGTCTCGAAAGTGGTCGGCAGCGATTATTAAGGATAACATTGTCGTGCTTCCTCACGACATTTGGATGCAGAGGGACCGCCCCGGGAGGGGACGGTCCTTCTCTCTTTCTGCCTTTTGCAGCCAATTGGTTAGCACAGGGCAACTTTTTTCTCCAAGCCCCTTGACTTTGGCGATAAAATGTGTACAATTCAATTGTAAACAACAAAACAAGCCACGAAAAACGGCGTATGTACACACTCGAGAGGAGAGTAACCATGGGTTTTTATGATTTCACTGCCAAAGACGGTCTTGGCCAGGACGTTCCGATGAGCGACTACAAGGGCAAGGTCCTTCTTGTTGTCAACACCGCTACCGGCTGCGGCTTCACCCCGCAGTACGAAGGCCTCGAAGCTCTTTATGAGAAGTACCACGACAAAGGGTTCGAGATCCTCGACTTCCCGTGCAACCAGTTTGCCAACCAGGCGCCCGGTACGGACGAAGAGATCCAGCACTTCTGCAAGGCCCGCTACAATGTCACATTCAAGACCTTCAAGAAGATCAAAGTCAACGGCCCCGACGCCGACCCCATCTACAAGTGGCTGAAGGATCAGAAGAAGGGCAAACTCAACTCCAACATCAAGTGGAACTTCACGAAGTTCCTCATCGACAGAGAGGGCAACGTCGTCGCCCGCTATGCCCCGACCGAGACCCCCGAGAAGATCGACGCCAAAGTCGCTGCTCTGCTGTAAGCAAGGCAGTGTCCGCATAACCAAAAAACCTTTCCGCTCCCGCGGAAAGGTTTTTTGCTGTATAATGATGCCAGTAGGGAGG
The DNA here is from genome assembly GCA_017433225.1 of Clostridia bacterium. GTDB lineage: Bacteria > Bacillota > Clostridia > Oscillospirales > Acutalibacteraceae > RUG420. The sequence goes on along the minus strand of JAFRHS010000027.1, from coordinate 26,789 downwards.
TGTTTTTTATGAGGGAACGCACATTCCGTCTGGGCGTCTGTCAGCTGATGTCCCGGACCGGCAAAGAAGAGAATATGCAGCGGGCCGAAGAGATGGTCCGGGAAGCGGCCGCCGGCGGGGCCTCCGTCGTGGTGCTCCCGGAGGTGTTCCAGTGTCCGTTCGGACATGAATACTTCGGGCCGTATTCCGAGCCGCGGGGCGGCGAGAGCATGCAGCGCATGGCGGCCTGGGCGAAGGAACTCGGCGTCGTGCTCATCGCCGGCAGTGTGACGGAACAGGCGGGCGACAAACTGTACAACACCTCTTATGTCTTCGACCGTGACGGGTCCCTGCTCGCGGACTACCGGAAGATCCACCTGTTCGACGTGGACATTCCCGGGAAGATGACCTTTAAAGAATCGGACTCCTTCGCGTCCGGCTCGGACATCTGCGTGTTCGATACGGACGTCGGGCGCATCGGCCTTGCCATCTGCTACGACCTCCGGTTCCCGGAGCTCTTTCGGGCGATGGCGAAACGGGGCGCCGAACTGATCGTGCTCCCCGCCAAGTTCACGACCCCGACCGGTGAAGCCCACTGGGAGCTCCTGACCCGCACCCGTGCTCTCGACAACGAACTGTTCTTCGCGGCCTGCTGCGGCGCCCGCGCTCCGGACGGGCAGCCCTACGGACACTCGATGGTCATCGGTCCGTATGGCGATGTCAAAGCCTCCTGCGGAGAATCGGAAACGGTCCTGTTCTGCGACATCGACCTGTCCGAGGTGGACGCGGTCCGGGCACAGATCCCGGCGTTCACGGGGTTAAGGGAGGACATTTATAGAGTCGCGGAATAAAGTGCAGAGGGGGGACTTGATGCGTTTTTCCTTCGGAAAACCCGGACGCCAAGCCTCTTGCAGAGGGGGACTTGACGCAGTTTTGCCTTCCGCTTCGCGTTCGCAAAACTGCACCGAGCTGCTGCCGCAGCTCCCGCACCTAAAAACAGCCCACCGGGCTGTTTTTTTTTGACGGCGCGGCCTTCGGTTCTGCGTCCCTGGCACTGCACATAAAAAAAGAGAAGACCCACTTTGGGGTCTTCTCTTTTTCTGGGTGCAGAGGGGGGACTTGAACCCCCGACCTCCGGGTTATGAGCCCGACGAGCTACCAACTGCTCTACTCTGCGGTATCTATGTCATGGGGTTTCCCCCTTGACTGCTCACACATTATATTACAGAGGTATTGCAATTGCAAGGATTTTTTTAAAAAACTTCCGGAAAATAACCCGGACCGGGCGTTTCTTTTTCGGCCCTGCACATTGTGAGACGTTCTGAATTATGATATATTTTAAGGTGAATTGTATAACTCAATGTTGTTGTTTCCAAAGGAGAGAAAACTTATGGCCAACTGGAAGAATTTAGATACCCTCAAAGCGTACGACGAGCTCCTCGAGCTCTGGAACGAAGTCGAAGTCAAAGAGGTCATGGCAGGGGAGAGCGGTGCGAAGCGCGTCGCCGAGTACAACGTCCCCATCGGCGCCGGCCTCACCTTCAACTACGCGGCACGTCCGGTCGACGACAAAGTCCTGAAGACCCTGCAGGATCTTGCCGATGAAGCCGAGCTTGCCGAGAAGTACAAAGAGCTCTACAACGGTGCCGTCATCAACACCGGTGAGAAGCGTCTCGTCCTCCATCAGCTGTGCCGCGGCCAGCTCGGCGACGACGTCATCGCCGACGGCGTCAACAAGAGAGACTTCTATGCGAAGCAGCAGGCGCGCATCGCCGAATTCGTCAAGAAAGTCCATGCCGGCGAGATCGTCAACGAAGCCGGCGAGAAGTTCACGACGGCCTGCCAGATCGGCATCGGCGGTTCCGACCTCGGTCCCCGCGCCATCTACATCGCCCTCGAGAACTGGGCCAAAGTCAACGGCTGCCTCAAGATGGACGCGAAGTTCATCTCCAACGTCGACCCGGATGACGCCTCCGCGGTCCTCTCCCAGGTCGATGTCGCCAAGACCATCTTCGTCCTCGTCTCCAAGTCCGGCACCACGCTCGAGACCCTGACGAACGAAGCCTTCGTCAAGAACGCCCTCAAAGAGGCCGGCCTCGACGCTTCCAAACACATGATCGCGGTCACCAGCGAGACCTCTCCGCTGGCCGGCAACCCCGACTACCTCGACTCCTTCTACATGGACGACTATATCGGCGGCCGGTACTCCTCTTCCTCCGCGGTCGGCGGCGCCATCCTGAGCCTCGCCTTCGGTCCGGAGATCTTCGACCGCTTCCTGCAGGGCGCTACCGAAGCAGACGCCGCTGCAAAGGAGACCGACATCACGAAGAACGCCGCCATGCTAGACGCCCTCATCGGTGTCTATGAGCGCAACGTCCTCGGCTGCGACACCACTGCGGTCCTGCCGTACTCCCAGGCACTCGCCCGCTTCCCGGCCCACCTCCAGCAGCTCGACATGGAGTCGAACGGCAAGAGCGTGAACCGCTTCGGCGAGCCCGTGAACTACGTGACCGGCCCCATCATCTTCGGTGAGCCCGGCACCAACGGCCAGCACTCCTTCTACCAGCTCCTGCACCAGGGCAAGACCATCGTCCCGCTGCAGTTCGTCGGGTTCAAAGAGAACCAGATGGAGAACGACGTCGTCATCGAAGGCAGCACCTCCCAGCAGAAACTGAAGGCCAACGTCGCCGCCCAGATCATGGCATTCGCCTGCGGCAAAGACGACGAGAACCTCAACAAGAACTTCGAAGGCGGCCGCCCGTCCAGCATCATCGTCGGCGACAAGCTGACCCCCGAATCCCTCGGCGCGCTCCTGGCTCACTTTGAGAACAAGGTCATGTTCCAGGGCTTCGTCTGGAACGTCAACTCCTTCGACCAGGAAGGTGTCCAGCTCGGCAAACTCCTCGCAAAGAAAGTCCTCGCCGGTGACACTGACGGAGCCCTCAAAGGCTACGCGGACCTCCTCGGCATCTGAGCATAACAGAATCGCTGAAAACCCCCGCTTCCGGCGGGGGTTTCTTATACCATTTGATTCTTTTTATTTCATGCAAAATCGTGTATACTATTGGCGTTAAATCGCCAAAGAACAATGCGAAAGGATCGTGCGTTATGCAGAAGAACACTTACGAAACTCCTCTCAATTCCCGGTACGCGTCGAAAGAGATGCAGTACATCTTCTCTCCGGACTTCAAGTTCAAGACCTGGAGAAAACTGTGGATCGCTCTGGCCGAGGCCGAGCACGAACTGGGCCTGCCCGTCACGCAGGAGCAGATCGACGAACTGAAAGCGCACGCCGACGACATCAATTATGAAGTCGCCATCGAAGAAGAGAAGAAACGCCGTCACGACGTCATGTCTCACGTCTATGCCTACGGCGTCCAGTGCCCGAACGCGAAGGGCATCATCCACCTCGGCGCCACGTCCTGCTACGTCGGCGACAACACCGACGTCATCACGATGACCGAAGGCCTGAGACTCATCGAAAAGAAACTCGTGAACCTCCTCGACAAGCTGTCGAAGTTCGCGATCGAATACAAAGACCTTCCGACGCTGGGCTTCACCCATTACCAGCCGGCCCAGCCGACCACCGTCGGCAAGCGCGCCACCCTCTGGCTCCAGGACGTCCTCCTCGACTACTACGAAGTGGAACACCGCCTCGAGACCATGAGACTCCTCGGCTCCAAGGGCACCACCGGTACCCAGGCCTCCTTCATGGAACTCTTCGAAGGCGATGAGGAAAAGATCCGCCAGCTCGACCAGAAGATCGCTGACAAGATGGGCTTCGCCGCCTGCTACCCGGTCTCCGGACAGACCTATTCCCGGAAGCTCGACTACCAGGTGGTCAGCGTCCTCTCCGGCATTGCGCAGTCCGCGTCCAAGTTCGCGAACGACATGCGTCTCCTCCAGCACATGAAGGAGATCGAAGAGCCCTTTGAAAAGACCCAGATCGGCTCGTCCGCCATGGCGTACAAGCGCAACCCGATGCGTTCCGAGCGCATCTGCTCGCTGGCCCGCTATGTGGCCGCCGACGCCCTGAACCCGGCACTCACCGCGTCCACCCAGTGGCTCGAGAGAACGCTCGACGACTCCGCCAACAAGCGCATCTCCGTCGCCGAGGCTTTCCTTGCCACCGACGCCATCCTGGAACTCTACATCAACGTGGTCTCCGGCCTCGTCGTCTACCCGAAGATGATCGAAAAGCACCTTCTCGAGGAGCTGCCGTTCATGGCCACCGAGAACATCATGATGGAAGCCGTCAAGAAGGGCGGCGACCGCCAGGAACTGCACGAGCGCATCCGCGTCCACTCCATGGACGCCGGCAAGGTCGTCAAGGTCGACGGCGGCGCGAACGACCTGCTCGAGCGGATCGCGGCGGACCCGGCCTTCGGCATGACCCTCGAAGAACTCGAGGCCGTCATGGAGCCGAAGAACTTCGTCGGCCGCGCGCCGAGCCAGACACAGGAGTTCGTCGACGGGTACATCAAGCCGGTCCTCGAGGAGAAGAAAGACCTCCTCGGCATCGACGTCGAGATCAACGTCTGACACCGGTACATCGCCAAAACAAAACAGAAAAAGAAAGACCTCCGTTCCAGAAGAACGGGGGTCGTTTTCTTTGTGTTGTGTCGTCGTCAGGTCAGCGGGATGAAGCGGCTGATGAACGGATGCGCTTCGAACCATTCGGGGTAGTTCCGCTTCAGGATCTGCGGAATGTACCACGGATTGATCATATAAAGGACTGCGCCAAGCACCACAACGAGGGCAGAACCTGCGGCGGCGAGAACTCCGAGAATGAACAGGAGCCCTCTGGATTTTTTCTCTTCCGGAGCGGCAGTTCCGACCGCTTCGACGTTGTTCTTCTTAGCCATCATTTATCCTCCCTGATCACACCGTTGGTGTGGTCTTCATTTTCATAACCCTGACGATACCAGACACTGTCTGTGTAGGCCCAGAGTTTTTTGAGAAGCGTGTTCAGGACAGGGCCAAGCACATTGGTCAGTGCGACGACGCCTTTGGTCAGAACTTCTACGATCTTGTTTACCATTCGCTAGTAACCTCCCTTGTAGTTGGTATCACCCATGATTATTATACACAGTTAGGTAACTGTTGCAAAGCCAAAAATCTGCATTGTGAATAACTTATCAAAATTGGGGAGGCGATTAAGTATTGTGTTTGACTCTCAACCTCTATATAATTAATGTGTATAATACTGTACACAGTTAGAAAACTGATTTGCGGAAGGAGGAAGCCCCCATGCGCATCGAGTTCCATGGCCCGAGCATCTGCGACTTTTCGAAGTTCGAAAAAGACGGGACCATCGAAGTACCGGACGGCATCACGCTCAAGCAGTTCCTGAAGATCGTGAAGCTGCCAAAACTCTGGGCAAAGACCCTGCCGCTTCTGGTCAACTATGAAAAGGCAGACATGAAGCAGGTCCTCAAAGACGGCGATATCGTCAGCTCGTATACCCCTCTGGGCAGCGGCTGATCGTGTCAATAAACAAGGATATTTTTATGGGTGATATCAATACATCAAAGGGAGATGAAGCAAGTCTATGAAAGGCTACACTGGACAGATCCTCCAGGTCGACCTTACGACCAGAACGAGTAAGGTCATCAAGATCAAGGATGAGATCTACGAACAGCTCCTGTCCGGAGCAGGTTTAGGCGCGTGGTGGTGCTACAACCACATCCCGGCAGGCGCAGACCCCATGAGCCCCGAAAACGTCGTGTGCTTCACGACGGGCATCATGACCTGTACGGGCGCGACCATCATGGGACGCTGGATGGTCATCACGAAGTCCCCGTCCACCGGCGGCATCGGCGAAGCCAACTGCGGCGGTTCGTTTGCGGCAGGTATCAAACACTGCGGCTTCGACATGATCGCCGTCCACGGCAAGGCCGACAAACCGGTCTACCTCTACATCGACAACAAAGGCTGCCAGATCCTCGACGCCGACGGCGTCTGGGGCCTCGACTGCCACGACGCGGAAGAGGAACTCTGGAAGCGCCATTCGGCACCCGGAAAGAAACGTCCGGTCGTTGCCACGATCGGCCCCGGCGGCGAAAAGCTCGGCTGGATGGCCGGTGTCTGCAACGAGAACGGCCGTATCGCCGCCCGCCAGGGCGTCGGCGGTGTCATCGGTTCCAAGAATTTGAAAGCCATCGTCTGTCAGGGCACCAAACCCATTTCCGGTGTCCACACCGAAGAGATCAAAGCACTGGCCAAACAGTGCGCCGGCCGTCTCAACATGGCATTCCTGCCGCCTGAGATCCCGACCGGTCTTCTCAACATCACGAAAGTCCTTCCGGAACTTCAGCTGTCTCCCGACGGACTGCTCACCGCAGTTCTGATGGGCACCTGGGGTACCTGCGGCGCTTCTCAGTTCGTCGGTCAGACCGGCGAAGGTCCCATCCGGAACTGGGGCGGCACCCAGAAGGAACACTTCTCGGTCCGTCAGCTGAACAAGACCGACGCGCACCAGACGCTGAAGCATCAGATCTCCCGGTACTACTGCTATTCCTGCTCGTACGGCTGCGGCGGCGAGCTCGATATCTCCAAGATCAAACACAATGACGCCGGCTACAGCATCGTCCACAAACCGGAATACGAGTCCCAGTGGGACTACACCGCGTTCCTGCTGAACGATGACAACGACGCCATGCTTTACATCAACGAATACCTGAACCGCCAGGGCATCGACGCCATCTCCTGCGGCGGCTGTGTCGGTATGGCCATCGAGTGCGTCGAGCACGGCATCCTCACCCGTGAAGATGTCGGCGGTCTGAACCTCACCTGGGGCAATGCGGAAGCCATCATCGAATTCGTCAAGATGATCTGCGAACAGCGCGGCATCGGCGAAGTCTTCTCCCATGGTACCCGTTATGCGGCCAAGGTCATCGGCAAGGGCTCCGAGAAGTTCGCCGTCCAGGGCGGCGGTATGGAACCCCCGATGCACGACTCCCGTCTCGACCCGCAGCAGGCCACGCTGTATGCCATCGACCCGACTCCGTCCAGACATACCTCCGGCGGTTCTCTGTACTACGGCTGCATGCATATCTGGAAGAAAGTCTCCTGGGCTCCGGCCGCTGCGATCGTCGGCGACAAGTCCGGTGAGTCCGTTGCTTCCGAAGAAGAAGCTCTGAAGGTCCTTGCGTGCGCATACTACAAACGTCTCGTCGACGGCGCGGGCGGATGTTACTTCGGCATGATCACCGGCGTCGGCAACTACCCGATCTTTGAGTGGCTGAACGCAGGCACCGGCTGGAATCTGACTCCGGACGAGTACATGTTCATCGGCAAGCGCATCTTCACGCTTCGCCAGATGTTCAACATCAAACACGGCAAAATGCCGCTCGACAACCGTCCCCATGACCGTATGGTGGGCGATACACCTCACAAAGTCGGTAAGACCGCCGGCAAGACCGTCCCGATCGACGCCATGATGCGCAAGACCTGGGAAGTCTGCGGCTACGACCCCGACACGGGCGTCCCGCTCGAGTCCACCATCGAGGAACTCGGCTTGCCTGCCCTTATGAATATGGCTGAGGAGGTGTCTTACGTTGGCTAACCCGAAAAAGATCCCTCATATCAACTACGACGGCTGTTTCGGCTGTAAGAGCTGTCTGTTCGACTGTCCGGTCAACGCGTTCGAACTGACCCATCCCGTCACCAGACGAGGCATGAGACGGATCCTTCCGACATTCGTCCGGAACGAAGATTGTATCGGATGCGGCGTCTGTGCGAAGGCCTGTCCGTTCGAAGCCATCGAAATGGTCGACAATCCCGATTACAAAGCTCCGGCCAAAAAGGCTGCCCCGGCTGCTGCCGCTGCCGGCGCAACTGCCGCTGCCGCGGGTGCTGCCGCTGCTGCGGAAGGCCCTGTTGCCAGAACGGCTGCCACGGCCGAGTTCGATCCCGATGACGCCGTCAAGATCTTCAAGGACAACTGTAAAGGCTGTACCATGTGTGCCAAGGCCTGCCCGGCCGGCGCCATCAACGGTGAAGTCAAGCAGCCCCATGAGATCGATCAGGACGAATGCATCCGCTGCGGCGCCTGCTTCGATACCTGTAAGTTCAACGCCATCTATCAGGGCGATGTGACTCCGGCTCCCGCTGCCGCCCCGGCCAAGAAGGCCGCCGCGGAAGGCGCTCCGGCTGCCGATGCCGCCAAGGCCGCTGCTCCCGCAGCCGCTGCCGGCGCTGCCGCAGCTGCACCGAAGAAGAAACCCGCCCCGAAGAAGGTCGAACACGCTCCGCTGAACCGCGACTTCCCGCTCCGCATCGACCCGAACGCCTGTAAGGCCTGCACCATGTGTGCCCGCAACTGCCCTGAACAGTGCATCACCGGCGCGCCGAAGACTCCTCACGTCATCAACGAGGATCTTTGCTCCCGCTGCGGCACCTGCTGGGACCTCTGCAAGTTCGGCGCCATCTACAACAGCGACGATCCGGTCCCCGCATACACCGGTGCGTAAATCAAATCTAAACACAGTGCCCGCCGAAAGCCTTCGGCGGGCGCTTTTTCTTGTTGAAATGCAGGGGGCGCTTTAGTATAATAAACGCGGTAAAAATACATTGATAGCACTTGGAGGTGCTTTGACCCATGGTAAAAGCAATCGTAGGCGGCAACTGGGGCGACGAAGGAAAAGGTAAGATCACCGACATGTTCGCCGCAGAGTCCGACATCGTCATTCGTTTCCAGGGCGGTGCCAATGCCGGCCACACCATCATCAACGATTACGGCCGTTTCTCGCTGCACACCCTTCCGAGCGGTGTCTGCAACCCGAACACCGTCAACATCATCGGCAACGGTATGGCGTTCGACGTCGAGAAATTCATCAGGGAAGTCAAAGAAGTCGAGGCGGCCGGTGTCCCGGAGCCGAAGATCTTTGTTTCCGAGCGCGCCAACATCGTCATGCCCTATCACGTCGACTTCGACTGCTACGAGGAAGAGCGCCTCGGCAAAGACGCGTTCGGCTCGACCCATTCCGGCATCGCGCCGTTCTTCTCTGACAAAGTCGCGAAGATCGGCTTCCAGGTCTGCGAGCTCTATGACGACGAGTACCTGAAGGAAAAGATCCACCGCATCGTGGAAGTCAAGAACCTCCAGCTCGAGCACGTCTATCACAAGCCCCTCATCGATGAAGAGGAACTCTTCAACAAGCTGGTCGAATGGCGCGAAGCCATCAAGGACCATGTCATCGATACCAATAAATATCTGAGAGAGGCACAGAAGGCCGGCAAGAAGATCCTTCTCGAAGGTCAGCTCGGCACGCTCAAAGATACCGACTCCGGCATCTACCCGATGGTCACGTCCTCCTCGACGCTGGCCGGCTACGGCACCGTCGGTGCCGCGGGCATCCCGCCCTATGCCATCCAGGATATCATCTGTGTCACCAAGGCGTACTCCAGCGCGGTCGGCGCCGGCGAGTTCACCTCCGAGATCCTCGACGAGGAAGAGGCGAACGAACTCCGCATGCACGGCGGCGACAAGGGCGAATTCGGCGCCACCACCGGCCGTCCGAGACGTGTCGGCTGGTTCGATGCCGTCGCCACCCGTTACGGTGTCCTGACGCAGGGCGCCACCGAAGTGGTCGTCACGGCCCTCGACTGCCTGTCCTACCTCGAAGAACTGAAGATCTGCGTCGCCTATGACATCGACGGCGAGATCACGAAAGACTTCCCGGTCACCCCGCGTCTGAAGAAGGCGAAACCGGTCTACAAGACCTTCAAAGGCTGGCACTGCGACATCCGCGGCATCCGCAACTATGAAGACCTGCCGCAGGAGACCAAAGACTACATCGACTTCATCGAGCAGGAGATCGAGACCCCCATCACCATGGTCTCGAACGGCCCTGCGCGCGATGAGATCATCTACCGCAAGAAATAAATCGCCGCATGGCGGCTTCGCCCCGGAGAGCCACCGCTCTTCGGGGTACTCTATATGACAATGAGGTGTCCTTTTTGCAATTGTCACTCGCACTGATGGAGAACATCGCGACCATGCTCATCTGGGTCCTGGTGGGGTACATCGCCGTGAAGAGCGGGCTCGTGAAAGGGGAGGGCAGCAAGGTGCTGTCGTCTCTCACGGTCTACGTCTTCTGCCCGTGCATGATCTTCAACGCCTTCCAGATCGAACTGACCCGGGAGCGCATCTTCGGCTTCCTCAGCTGTGTCGCGTTCGCGTTCGTCGCCTTTGTCCTCTGGATCGTTCTGTCCCGGCTGCTGCGCCGGCCGCTCGGGTTGAGTCCGGTCGACGAGACGTCGCTCGTCTACGGCAACGTCGGGAACCTGGTGCTGCCCCTCGTCCAGCTGACTCTGGGCGATGAAATGGTGTTCTATGCCAGCGCCATGCAGATCCCCTTCAACCTGTTCTTCTGGACGCACGGCATCTCCGTGATGCAGGGACAGTCGAAGTTCGATTGGAGAAAGATCGTCTCGAACGCCAACATCTGGGCGGTCCTGATCGGCCTCGTGTTCCTCGGGTTCCAGTGGCACCTGCCCCCTGTCCTCGCGACCGGCGTGTCCGGACTGGCCCACGTCGTGGCGCCCGTCTCTATGATGGTCGTCGGGATGGTCCTCGCCGGAACGTCCCTGAAGAGCATCTTCACGACCCCGCGGGCTTACGCCGTCTCTGCCGGCAAGCTGCTCCTGTTCCCGCTGCTGCCGATCCTGCTGCTCTGGGTCAGCGGCCTCCTGCGCCATTACCCGGACCTTGTCCCGGTCCTCATGGTCACGGCGATCGCCTTCGCGGCCCCCGCGGCAGCGAACGTCTCGCAGCTCGCCGTCGTGTTCGACCAGGAACCGACGAAAGCCAGCATCTACAACATCCTGACGCTGTTCTTCTGCGTCATCACGATCCCGCTGTTCATCGGTCTGTACCAGCTGCTCTTTTCCTGAGCGCTTCTTGCGTGACCGGCCGTTTCCATAGTATAATTTTCCATATTTTACAAAGAGGAGCGAAACTCGGAATGAATGAAACCATCCTCGTCCTCGACTTCGGTGGGCAGTACAACCAGCTCATCGCCCGCCGTGTGCGCGAACAGAACGTGTACGCGGAAGTCCTGAATTACACGACGCCTATCGAAGAGATCAAAGCAAAAGGTTACAAGGGCATCATCTTCACCGGCGGTCCGAACTCGGTCTACGACCCCGCGTCGCCGACCTATGACAAAGAGATCCTGGAGCTCGGCATCCCGGTGCTCGGCATCTGCTACGGCGCCCAGCTGATGGCCCACCTTCTCGGGGCGCCCGTCAAAACGGCGCCGGTCTCCGAATACGGAAAAACGGAAGTTCTCGTGGACGACCATGAGGGCATCCTTCAGTATGTCGCTCTTCCGGAGTACGGCAGGGACGTCACGGGCTGTGACAAACCCGGCCGCACCGTCATGTGGATGAGCCACACGGACTACATCGCCGAAGCGCCCGAAGGGTTCCGCATCTCGGCCCACACGAAAGACTGTCCGGTCGCCGCCATGGAGAACACCGAAAAGGGCCTCTATGCCGTGCAGTTCCACCCGGAGGTCATGCATTCGAAAGAGGGCTCGAAAGTCATCCGCTCCTTCGTCCGCGACGCCTGCGGCTGCAAGGGCGACTGGGTCATGGACTCCTTCATCGAGACTCAGGTGGCGGCCATCCGCGAAAAGGTCGGGGACGGCAAAGTCCTCCTCGCTCTGTCCGGCGGCGTCGACTCCTCGGTCGCCGCGGTCCTCCTGTCCAAAGCGGTCGGCAAACAGCTGACCTGTGTCTTCGTTGACCACGGTCTCCTTCGCAAGAACGAGGGCGATGAAGTGGAGGCGGTCTTCGGTCCGGACGGCCCTTACGACCTCAACTTCATCCGCGTCAATGCGCAGCAGCGGTACTACGAAAAACTCGCCGGGGTCACCGAGCCCGAACAGAAACGGAAGATCATCGGCGAAGAGTTCATCCGCGTCTTTGAGGAAGAGGCGAAGAAGATCGGCGCCGTGGACTTCCTCGTCCAGGGCACCATCTACCCGGACGTCATCGAGTCCGGCCTCGGCAAAGCGGACGTCATCAAGTCCCACCACAACGTCGGCGGTCTTCCCGACTATGTCGACTTCAAAGAGATCATCGAGCCCCTGCGGCTTCTGTTCAAGGACGAAGTCCGAGAGGTCGGCCTGAAACTGGGCCTTCCGGACTACCTCGTCTTCCGGCAGCCGTTCCCGGGCCCGGGCCTCGGCATCCGCATCATCGGTGAGGTCACCGAAGAGAAAGTCAAAATGGTCCAGGACGCCGACGCCATCTACCGCGAGGAAGTCGCGAAGGCCGGGGTCGACAAGGACATCAACCAGTACTTTGCCGCGCTGACCAACATGCGTTCCGTCGGCGTCATGGGCGACCACCGCACCTACGACTACGCGATCGCGCTGCGCGCCGTCACTACCGACGACTTTATGACGGCGGAGTCCGCGAAACTTCCCTGGGACCTTCTCGAGAAAGTCACGTCCCGTATCGTCAATGAAGTGGACCACGTCAACCGCGTCGTCTACGACCTCACGGGAAAACCGCCCGGAACCATCGAATTCGAATAACAATTGTTAAGCCCGCCGCCCGGCGGGCTGCTTTTATGTTGACTGACACTTGCAAGAAGACGTAGCCCGGTTGTATACTACTTATTACACACAAACAGTTTTACAATCAGGAGGAGTATGAAATGAAACAGCGTTTGTCCAAATCACTGGCTGTCGTTCTGGCTCTTGTTATGCTCGCGACGGTCGGTTCTCTTTTTGCCTTCGCGGTGGGTGAGGAAGAGCAGGCTCCGAAGAAGGGCCTCAACTACCTCGTCATCGGCGACAGCATCGCGGCCGGTTACGGCATGCACCCGGTGAACGGCAGCCCCGACGACCTCTCGAACCAGTTCACGCTGCATCACGGCGAACTCGTCGAGGGCACCTACCCGAAACTCGTCAGTGAAGCCATCGGCGCCACGACGACCGTCAACACCGCCCGTGAGTCCTTCACGACCACGAACTATCTCCGGATGATCGACCACGAATACGACGTCGAACTGACTTACCCGCAGAACTATTACGAGCGCTTCCTGTCGGAGTGCACGTCCATCATGCCGAAAGTCCTCGGCGGGTTCTCGGACCTTCCGGTCCTGAAAGACAACATGGTCCGTTACATCCAGGAGGCGGACGTCATCACCATCGGCATCGGCAACAACGACACCTTCACGGCTGCGCTGCTCGGCCCGGTGTTCCGTACCCTTTACTACATGTACGGGATGGCCGGCCAGGTCCCGCTGACCATGCTCAAAGGACATCTGAATGCCGTTACCTCTGTTGACCAGCTCATCGAGATGGCCGGCAGTTACACCGACATCTTCACCGAACTCGCGAGACGTGTCGTGGTCTACGAGAAAAACTATGACCGTCTCATCAAAGACATCCTCGCCATCAACCCGGACGTCGACCTCTACTATGTCGGCATGTACAACACGTTTGCGGACGTTCAGCCCGCCGACAGCGACATCGTTGTCCAGTTCCGCAACCAGGGCGATGTACTCTCCGGCGAACTGAAAGACTATGTGACCAATAGAAGCCCGTACGCGAAACGGGTCCACTATGTCAACGTCGGACACGTCGAGGTCTGGCCCTCCGTCCCGGTCGACAACATCATGTTCTACATGACGTTCCTCATCCACTGCCATCCGGACTATACCGGCCACCAGCAGATCGCCAACAAGATCATCGCTTCCATGAAGCGGCACGGCACCATCTGATCGAAATACGAATCACGACCCGCGCATTGTTTTGGCAATGCGCGGTTTTTGTTTCTCTAAGCAAAAACAGATGGTAAATCGGGGGCGCTTCATCTATAATAAATATAACAAATGTTAAAAATGTGCGCGAAAGGCGATGTGATGATCATGAACAACCGGCTGGTAAAACTGCTGCTGGCGCTGGTGCTGGTGGCGACCCTCCTGCCCGTGACACCGGCATTTGCGGCCTCGGCCTCCCGCTCGCAGGCGCTGGCATACAAGAAACACAGCCTCGGCCTGACCGGCGTTTCCAATGCCCGGGACCTGGGCGGCTATCAAACGAAAGACGGCCGTACCATCAAGTTCGGAAAACTGTTCCGGACCGGAGAACTGACCGACATGATCGCGGCCGACAAGAAGAAACTCGTCAAAAAGTATCACCTCGTCAAGGACATCGATTTCCGCTCGGCGCGGAACATCCTGACCGACGGGGAGGACCCGGAGCTGCCCGGTGTCGAGTACAGCCATTACCCCTATTCTTCCATGAAGAACCTTCTGTTCACGACCGAGGGGATCGACATCGGGACCGACCTCCTCGAAGAGCTCATCCGGGAAGACTACCGGGGAGACCTTCTCAGCACCTACTTCATGGAAGGGTACCAGCAGATGTACCTGACGGAAGACGGCATCGCGATGTTCCGCGGATTCTTCAAAGAACTCCTGGACGCCGACGGCGGAGCCGTTCTCTGGCACTGTGTCAGCGGAAAGGACCGGACCGGGAACGCGACCATGCTTCTCCTGACGGTGCTGGGCGTCGACAAAGAGACCATCATCGAGGACTTCCTTCTGACCAATGACTACCTTGCCGCAGACCGGAAGGCAACCTACAAACGGGTCCTGGATCTGACGGGAAGCAAGCGGATCGCGAAGGACATCGCCTCCAAGGACGGTGTCGAGCGCCGATGGATCGAGGAGTCCTACAAGACGATCGAGACCTACTACGGGTCCATCGACAACTTCCTGAAAAAGGTGATCGGATTGACCGCGAAGGACATCAAAAAGCTGCAAAAGGCCTATCTGACTCCCGCAAAGTGATCAACGACCTGTGCCCGCCGGTTCGGCGGGCACTTTTTGTGGTATACTGTTGGTCAGAACGGGGGACGCCCTTTGAAGAAACGAGGTGAGAGCATGCCGGAGCACAATGTGCAGCTGTATTTCTGGGACGCGGAGCAGTCCGCGGACTGGCCACCCACGGAAGCGCAGGTGGATTCCTTCCCGACGTCTTACGCGACGCGGTACCGGGAAGCGAAAGCGGAGTCCGTCCGTCAGCAGGCCTGCGGCAGCGCGTTCCTGTTGGCGATGCACCTCGGTGTCACTTCCGACGAACAGCTCAAACGCGGAGAACACGGACAGCTCTCTCTGGTTGGAGACCCGCGGCACATCTGCCTCTCCCACAGCGGACCGGTCACGGTGCTCGCGGTCTCGGAACGGCCGGTCGGTGTCGACCTGGAACGGGTCACCGAAGAACGCCCGCACATCGCGGACCGGTTTTTCCCGGAGTCGTTCCGGCGGGAACTGGACGCCGCTTCCGAGAGCGACCGGCCGGAAGTCTTTTTCCGCCTCTGGACCCGCCTCGAGGCGGCCCTCAAACTGGACGGCCGCGGGTTCACCGCGCCGCGCTCCTCGTTCGAGGAGATCCTCGAACGGTACGACATCGAAACCGAACAGCGTAACGACCTCATCTGGTCCATCGCCACAGAGAAATAAAAGAAAAGCCCGCCGGACGGCGGGCTTTGTTTTTGGGCTTATTCGTATTCGACGGTTGCCGGGGGCTTCGGGGTGAAGTCGTAGAGGACGCGGTTGATGCCTTCGACTTCGGTCGTGATCCGCTGTGCCAGATGGTCGATGAGTGCCGGGTCGAGGTGTTCGACAGAGCATTCGACGACGTCGGTCGTGTTGATGGCGCGGATGATGCACGGCCATTCAAAGCTGCGCTTGCCGTTCGTGACGCCGGTGGACTTGAAGTCCGGGACGACGGTGAAGTACTGCCAGACTTTGCCTTCGAGGCCGTTCTTCGCGAACTCTTCGCGGAGGATGGCGTCGGACTCGCGGACCGCTTCGAGACGGTCGCGGGTGATGGCGCCGGGGCAGCGGACACCGAGACCGGGGCCCGGGAACGGCTGGCGGTAGACCATGCCTGCCGGGAGACCGAGCTGATCGCCGACGACACGGACTTCATCCTTGAAGAGGATGCGGACGGGCTCGACCAGGTCGAACTGCAGGTCTTCGGGAAGACCGCCGGCGTTGTGGTGCGCCTTGATGCCGGCTTCGGACTCGAGGATGTCAGGCCAGATGGTGCCCTGGGCCAGGAACTCGATGCCGTCGAGTTTGCGGGCTTCTTCCGCGAACACTTTGATGAACTCTTCGCCGATGATGTGTCTCTTCTGCTCGGGGTCGGTGACGCCGGCGAGCAGGTCGAGGAAACGGTCGACCGCATCCACATAGATGAGGTTCGCGTTCATTTCGTCCCGGAACACCTGGATGACCTGTTCCGGTTCGCCTTTGCGAAGCAGGCCGTGGTTGACGTGGACACAGACCAGCTGATCGCCGATCGCCTTGATGAGCAGAGCTGCCACGACAGAGGAGTCGACGCCGCCGGACAGGGCCAGCAGGACTTTCTTGTCGCCGACCTGTTCCCTGACGAGAGCGATCTGCTCCTCGATGAACGCGTCGGCCAGTTCGGGGGTGGTGATGCGGACCATGTCGTCCGGTCTTCTGATTTCAGCCATAGGGCACCTCCAAGAATATATCGGGTATTTTTATGTCCTGTACATTATAGCATTCCACCATGGGTTGTGCTATAGTGAACTTGTAAGACAACACGCTTCTTTTGGGGGAAATGGAGACGTTATGAATACTGTCACCGTCAGAAATGTGGAGATCGGCGCCGGCATGCCGAAGATCTGTGTGCCCATCGTCGGAGCGAACCGGGAATCGATCCTGGAACAGGCGAGAGCCATCAAAGCGCTCCCGGCTGACCTTGTCGAGTGGAGAGTGGACTACCTCAACAATGTGTCCTCTCTCAGTCTGCTCACGGTCCTGACGTTTTTGTCCGAGCTTCGCAATGAGTTGGGCGATACACCGCTCCTGTTCACCTTCCGCACCAAACGGGAGGGCGGGGAGAAGAGCATCTCTCCCCAGGCCTATGAGGAACTCTACAAAGCCATCCTCATGTCCGGCCTCGTCGACCTCATCGATGTCGAACTGTTTCTGGACCGGGAGACGGTCCTCCGGCTGATCCAAACCGCTCATGAAAACGGGGTCCCGGTCATCGTCTCCAACCACGACTTCAAAAAGACACCGCCGAAAGAAGAGCTCCTCGACCGGCTCGAAACCATGCAGGAACTGGGCGCGGACATCCTGAAGATCGCCGTCATGCCGGAGTCCACGGAAGATCTGCTGACTCTTCTTGCCGCGACGGAAGACGGCGGACGCTACCTGAAACAGCCGATCGTCTCCATGTCGATGGGCGGAAAAGGGGTCCTCAGCCGGGTGGCAGGTGAGTCGTTCGGTTCCGCCATCACGTTCGGCACCGCCGGTGCGGCATCCGCGCCGGGACAGCTGCCGGCAGAGGAACTGAAAGAGATTCTTGAAGCCCTCCACAAAGAATGACGATTCTGCATTGACAAATCGCCAATATTGTCTATATAATATAGGCGACAAGTAAATTGCTCCGAGCCATTGTTTCTAAAGCGAGAGCCACGAAACCCTGGTCAACGGGTAGTGTGGGAAACTGCATTGCCTTCCATCTTTGAAAAGGAGACTTACCGGGAAAGGGATATTCCATCCTTTTACGTTTGTTTTGTGGTTCTATTCCATATGAAGCAATTCCTGAGAGAGCTCCTTTGTGGTGAGGGGGCTCTTTCCCTTTGTCAGACAGTTTTTGATGACTACAGTCGGTTAATCTCCCTCGACTGTTCTCATATGGAATTTGAATACCACCACATTTGTTCAATTCCACAAACATCACCCGGTAAGAACCGTACAGGGCAGGCGCTCTGCACGGTCCTTACTTTTTTATCAGAGAAAAAGACCTCACCGGACGGTGAGGTCTTTCGTTTTGTTCGGGGATCAGTCGTAACGCTCGTCGATGACGCGTTTGGACTTCTTCTCGGAGCGGGGCAGCATGCCGAGTTCGACGACTTTGACGATGGGCGTGAAGCCGATCTTCGCTTTGATCTTGTGAGTGAGCTCCTGGCCGAGGGCCTGGAAGTCGACCATGCCGGACGTGGCTTCGACGTAGATACGCATGGTGTCTCTGCCGTCGAGGTGTGAGATGCGGATCTGGTACTCGGAGGAAGCGCCTTCCGTGTCGGCGATGACCTCTTCGATCTGTGCCGGGAAGACGTTGACACCCTTGATCTTCATCATGTCGTCGGTACGGCCGGTGATGACGTCGAGGCGCGGATAGCTCCTGCCGCAGGGGCACTCGCCCGGGATGATGCGGGAGAGGTCGTGCGTGCGGTACCGGATAAGGGGCGCACCCTCCTTGACTAGCGTCGTGATGACGATCTCGCCGGGTTCGCCGTCCGGGACGGGCTTCAGCGTGACCGGGTCGATGATCTCGATGTAGAGGAAGTCGTCCCAGTAGTGCATGCCGGTGTTGTGCTCACAGTTGATGCCGATGCCGGGACCGTAGATCTCGGTGAGGCCGTAGATGTCATAGAGTTCGATGCCGAGTTCTTCCGAGATGCGCTTTCTCATGGCTTCGCCCCAGCGCTCGGAACCGATGACGCCCTTCTTCAGGTGGATCTTGTCCTTGATGCCTCTCTTCTCGATCTCTTCGGCGAGGAGCAGGGCGTAGGAGGACGTGGCGCAGAGGACGGTGGACTTCATGTCGACCATCATCTGGAGCTGTTTGTCGGTGTTGCCGGGGCCCATGGGGATGGCCATGGCGCCGAGTTTTTCCGCGCCGGCCTGGAAGCCGATGCCGGCGGTCCAGAGACCGTAGCCGGGCGTGATGTGGATGCGGTCTTTCTTCGTGATGCCGGCGACCTCATAGCAGCGGGCGAACATGGTGGCCCAGTCGTCGACGTCCTTGCGGGTATAGGGGATGATGACCGGAAGACCGGTGGTGCCCGAGGAGGAGTGGATGCGGACGATGTCCTCCTCCGGAGCCGTCATGAGGCCCAGGGGATATGCGTCTCTGAGGTCCGCCTTTTCGGAGAAGGGCAGTGCCTCGAACTCTTCCTGTGAGGAGACGCCGGTGATGCCGGCCTCTTCCAGCTTCTTGCCGTAGAAGCTGCCGGCTTCGACCAGAGCGTGGATCTGGTGGTTGACCTGCTGCAGCTGCAGTTCTGAGATTTTCATGGAGAACTCCTTCTTTCACTGTTCTATGGGTGGCGATTCACGCCTTCTTTGCATAGTCGAGGGCTCGGAAGTTGACGTCCCAGAGTT
Source organism: Clostridia bacterium (assembly GCA_017433225.1). Taxonomy (GTDB): domain Bacteria; phylum Bacillota; class Clostridia; order Oscillospirales; family Acutalibacteraceae; genus RUG420. The sequence continues at coordinate 7,630 of JAFRHS010000027.1, read as the reverse complement.
TTTCCGGAAGGCGTTCTTTCAGAGCGTCCTTGAGGTCTTCAGAGGTGAGGCCCAGCGCGCCGCTTTCCGCGGCGTAGCCGAGCAGCAAGACATTCGTGACTTTCGGGTTGCCGAGCTCGGCAAGGGCGGTCTCCGTGTCCACGACGGACAGGTTCTGCACGTTGTCTTCGAGGTAGCGGAGCATATCGGCTCCGTCGTAGGAGCCGCCGGTGAGGGCCGCCGTCACCGGCATGACCGAACGGCTGGCCGTGATGACCTGTCCGTCGGGCTTCAGATAGGGGAGCAGGCGGACGGTCTCGCCCGGCTCGAAGCCGATGAGGATGTCCGCGGTGCCGAGGGCGATCATAGGCGAAGAGACCTCTTCGCCCGCGGCTCCCATCCGCAGGTGGGAGAACACGGAACCGCCCCGCTGGGCCATGCCGATGGTCTCGGCGCTCTGGACGTTGCAGCCCTTCTTCATGCCGGCGGCTGCCAGGAGCTTCGAGGCAAGGACGGTCCCCTGACCGCCGATGCCGCACAGTACGATATTCGTCATCGCTCGACACCTCCTATGCAGTTCTTCGGACAGACCTGGTTGCAGAGGCCGCAGCCGGTGCAGGTGCCGGGGTCGATCGTCACACGGCCGTCCTCGATGAAAAGGGCCGGGCAGCCGAGCTCTTTGATGCAGCGGCGGCAGTTGATGCACTCGTCCTGGTTGACTTCGCAGTACTTTGTCGGCTTGAAGAGCGCGATGCAGGGGTACCGGAAGATGACCGCCTTGACACCGGGCAGAGCGCTGACGCGCTGTACTTCGGGGACGGCGGTGGCAAGGTCCATGGGGTCGAGGCACACGACTTCGGTGACGCCGATGCCTTCGAGGACTTTGACCGGGTCGATCTTCTCGACGACCTCGCCCATCATGGTGCGGCCGGTGCCGGGGTGCGGCTGGTGGCCGGTCATGGCGGTCGTGGAGTTGTCGAGGAGGACCAGGGTCATGTTGGCCTGGTTGTAAACGGCGTTGATGACGCCGGTAATGGCGGATGCGAAGAAGGTGGAGTCTCCGACGAAGGCAAAGACCGTCGTGTCGGGGTCCACTTTCCGGATGCCCTGGGCAATGTTCACGCCGGCGCCCATGCAAAGGCAGGTGTCGCACATGTCGAGCGGCATGGCGTTGCCGAGGGTGTAACAGCCGATGTCGCCGCCGAAGAACGCTTTTTTGCCCTTCATCGCCTGCTTGACGGCATAGAAGGAGGCGCGGTGGGGACAGCCGGCGCAGAGGACCGGAGGCCGGACCGGCAGCTGCGGGGGCTCGGGGCGCTCGACCGCTTTGGTGCGCTCGAGGTCCGTGCCGAGGAACGCGTCGAGCGCGGCCCCGACCGAGTCTCTGGTGTTCTCACCGGACGCGGCGATATGGTGGCTCAGTTTGCCATAGATCTTCGTGGAAAGCCCGTGTTTTCCGCAGATGTAAGTCAGTTCCTTTTCGATGACCGGGTCCAGTTCTTCGAGGACCAGGACTTCGTCGAGGTCCTTCAGGAACTCAAGGGCGAGGTCTTCCGGGAAGGGGAAGGGCGTGCTGACTTTCATCAGTCTGGCCGGGAGGCTGCCGTCGGTCCCGCGGGCGGCCAGTTCCTCGTTCGCGTATGCGAAGGAGATGCCGCCGGCAGCGACACCTTTCTTCGGTACATCGCCACCGAGGATGCAGTTGCGTTCGTAGGAAGACAGCGTGGTGCGCAGTTCCTCGTTGCGGGCTTCGATCTTCGCGTGGTTCGCGAAGGACAGGCGCGGGAAGATGACCCAGCGGGAACTGTCTTTGACGAAGCCGTCAGGTGTATTCACATAGTATTCGTTCTCGTCTTTGACGTCGATGGACGCGTAACCGTGGTCCACGCGGGTCGTGGGCCGCAGGAACACCGGGGTGCCGTATTGCTCGGAGAAGTCGAACGCATCCTGGATCATCTCATACGCCTCTTCCGGCGTGGAGGGGTCGAAGCAGGGGACCTTGGAAAAGGCCGCGAAGGTCCGTGTGTCCTGCTCGGTCTGCGACGAGATGGGACCCGGGTCGTCGGCGACGAGGACGACCATGCCGCCCTTCACGCCCACATACTCAAGGCTCATGAGGGGATCGGAGGCCACGTTGAGGCCGACCTGTTTCATGGTCACCAGAGCGCGGGCACCAGAGTAGGCGGCGCCGGCGGCAAGTTCCATGGCGGCTTTCTCGTTGACGGACCATTCGACATAGGTGTGTTCGGTTTTCCGTTTGGCGACCGTCTCCAGGACTTCCGAGGAGGGGGTGCCCGGGTAACCGCAGACGACGTTGACGCCTGCCGCCAGCGCGCCGAGCGCGATGGCTTCGTTGCCCATCAGGAATTCGGTATGCATCGGATCACCTTGCTGTTAAAATAAGATTCATATTGATATGATTTCTAATAACTATACCACAAACTGCCTTATCATGGTATCCTAGATGTTAGAAAGTAAAGGAAGGATTTCGGTTATGGCGCTGTTTGATCGGGTGGACTCCGGGTTCCCGGAACTGGACGAAGCCCTGGACTATTTTCGGATCGGAGACAATGTGGTCTGCCGGCTCACGGAACTGGACGATTTCCGGCTGTTTGCGGAAGCGTTCGCAAAGCAGGGTGTGAAGGACGGGCGAAACGTTGTCTATGTCCGTTTTGCGGAACACGCTCCGCTCCTCGGGGAGATGGAGGGCGTCACCCTGACCGAGATCCCGCCGTCGAAACGGTTCGAGCGGTTCACGGTCACGCTGCATGAACTCATCCAGTCCATGCCGGAAGAGACCTACTACATCTTCGACTGCCTGTCCGATCTGCAGACGGCCTGGTCCACCGACCTTCTCATCAGTAACTTCTTCACCCTCATCGGGAAACTGACCGCGGAAAAGCACGCCATCGCCTATTTCCCCATCATGCGGGCGATGCACTCCTTCGACTGCATGGCGGATATCCGTGAGCGGACATCCGTGTTCCTCGATGTCTTTTCCGACGACAAATACATCTTCATCCGGCCGCTGAAAGTCTGGCAGCGGGACACCCCGACCATGTTCCTGCCCCATGTCTACGACAAGGACATCCACACCTTCGAGCCGGTCATGAGCGGCGTCGTCGCAAGCCGGTTCTATCAGATCATGAACAATTCGCTGTCGGACAGCTCCGAGTCGCATCAGGATTTCTGGGACCGTTTTTTCCAGCAGAACGAGCTCCTCTATCAGAACGGGATCGACATCACCGAAGCCACGAACCGCATGTGCCGCATCATGATCACGCGGGACGAGACCCTGCGGCCGATGGTGCGGGACAACTTTACACCGGAAGACTATTTCCAGGTCCGCTCCCGTATGATCGGGACCGGTCTCATCGGCGGAAAAGCGGCCGGCATGCTGATGTCCCGGAAACTCATTGAAAAATACGAGCCCGAGATCTTCTCCCGGCTGGAACCCCACGACTCCTTCTACGTCGGCAATGACGTCTTTTACGCCTACATCATCGAAAACGGCATGTGGGATCTCCGGGTCCGCCAGCGGTCGGAGGAGGGGTATTTCTCCGCCGCGGAAGAGATGGCGGACGCGCTGATGCACGGCGCCTTCTCTCCCAAGATCGAAGAACAGTTCAAGCGGATGCTGGAGTACTACGGCCAGGACCCGTACATCGTTCGCTCCAGTTCCATCCTGGAAGACAGCTTCGGCAACGCGTTTGCCGGCAAGTACGAGTCGGTCTTCTGCTCGAACCACGGCAGCATGGAAGAACGGCTCGCGGAGTTCGAAAACGCGGCGCGTGTCGTCTATGCCAGTACGATGAGCAAAGGGGCTCTCGACTACCGCAAACGGCGCGGCCTCGACGAGCGCGATGAACAGATGGCGCTGCTCGTCCAGCGGGTCTCCGGCTCCCGTTACGGGAACCACTTCCTGCCGAGCGCGGCCGGCGTCGGCTATTCGACGTCTCCCTACAAGTTCGGGGCTGCGACCGGGGAAGAGGACTCCGGAATGCTGCGGCTCGTCATGGGTCTCGGCACGGCGGCCGTCGACCGCAACCAGGGCTCCTATCCGCGCCTGGTCTTCTGCAGCGACCCGAAAAAGAAGATCTCCGCGACGGCGGCAAAGAGCCACCAGTATTCACAGCAGGTCATCGACGCCGTCAACACGGAGACGGGCAGCATCGACGGTCTGGGCATCTCCTGGGCGGTCAGCACGCTGCCGGAGTATCAGCAGCGGCAGCTGCTGTCCCACGACTACGACGCCGAAAGCATGTTCCTGAACCGGGGACAGAGACGGAAGGTGTTTTACGTATCCTGCGACGGGATCGTGAACAACGAACAGCTGATGAGCGACTTCAAGACCATCCTGCGCGTTCTTCAGGAAAAATACGACTATCCCGTCGACATCGAATTCACGATCAATCTCTCCGACGAAGGAGATTACCGCATCGGCCCGCTGCAGTGCCGCCCTTTGCAGGTGAATCGCGACAGCAAGGTCGTCAGGATCCCGGAGGACCCGCCGGAGCGCGAGATCTTCCTTGAGAGCGTCCATTCGTCCATGGGCATGTCCCGCTCGAAGAAGGTGGACCTCCTCGTCTATGTCGACCCGGTCGGGTACTACAACATGCCCTACAAAGAGAAGTTCTCCGTCCGCACCGCCATCAACGCCGTGAACTGGGCGTACCGCGGAAAAGGCAAGTGCCTGGTCCTCATGGTCCCCGGACGCATCTGTACGTCGTCTCCGGAACTGGGCGTGCCGACGAGTTTCGCGGACATCTCCGAATTCGACGTCATCGCCGAAGTGGCGGAGACCCGCGCCGGCTATATGCCGGAGCTCTCCTACGGTTCCCACATCTTTCAGGACCTCGTCGAGGCGGGCATCCTGTACACGGCGGTCTTCCGCAACGAGAAGACGCTGCGGTACCGTCCGGAGATCCTCGACGACGAACCGAACTGCCTCGAGAAGTTCTACCCGGAAGCCGGCACGCTCAAAGACATCGTCCGTGTCTACGACCTCGAGGACACCGACTGCCACATCTACTACGACTTCCTGTCCGAGAAACTCCTCGGCCTCATCCACGAACGGTAACAGAAAAGACCTCCCAGCCTTCGCTGAGAGGTCTTCTTTTGTCTTGCGGGCGATTTACGCCTCCGCTTTCCAGAGGCCGTGCAGGTTGCAGTACTCGTAGGCCGCGACGACTTCGTCGCCGTCGGTCAGCGCGAACGTAGCCTCAGGTTTTCCGTCGACGGGCAGGGGCTTTCTCTGGTTGCCTTCTTTGGTCTCCAGAGCGATCCAGGCGATGTGGTGCTCCTCGAGCATCGGATGCTCGACTTCGCCGACCTTGACGGTGACGAGGTTGCCGTCCACTTCGATGACGGGAACGTGTTTCTCCTGGGCGGCATCGGTGGTGCCGGGGACGAGTTCGGACATCTTTTCACCGCAGCAGACGACGGGGACACCCTTGTCCTCTGCGAATGCGATGATGTTTCCGCAGTGTTTACAAATGTAGAATTTCATAATAATACCTCCTTGGGTAGAATAAAATCATAATTGCTTTGCTTTATTATAACGTAATGGACTATAATGGGGCAAGCAAGAAAACCCTTTGGCATCCAATTGCCGGAAAGAAGACCCTTTATGCTCCAATCATTTCTGATCGCGGTCACCGCGGTCCTGCCCTTTATCGTCTATCTCGGTTTCGGCGCCATCTGCCGCCGTGTCGGCTGGGCGACCGAAGAATTCCTGAACAAACTGAACGGCGTCGTGTTCAAATGCTTTTTCCCGTTCCTCATGTTCTGGAACATTTACAACGTGGACGCCGACACTCAGATCCGCGGCCGGTTCCTCGCCATCTGCGTCGGCTCACTGGCCCTGCTCATCCTGCTGCTCTGCCTGACTGTGCCGAGACTCGTGAAAGCGAAGGACAAGTGCTCGGTCATCATCCAGGCGGCATACCGCTCGAACTTCGTCCTCTTCGGCATCCCGATGGCGGAAAGCGTGTTCGGCGCGGAAGGCGCCGCTCTGGCCGCCATGCTCGTGGCGGTGGTCGTGCCGCTCTACAACGCGTTCGCGGTCATCCTGTTCGAATACTACCGCGGCGGAGAGATCAAAGCTCTGACGCTGCTCAAAAACATCGTGACGAACCCGCTCATCCTCGGCGCGCTGGTCGGCATCGCGTTCCTGTTCCTCGGCATCAAACTGCCGGTCGGGCTGGAAAAACCCATCAGCGAGTTCTCCGGACTCACGACGCCGATCGCCCTCTTCTGCCTTGGCGGCACCCTCCATTTCAGCGCGATGAAACACAATCAGAAGTATCTGACACCGGTGCTTGTCCTGAAACTCCTGGCCTTGCCGCTGCTGGCCACCTTCATCTCGTCCCTTGTCGGGTTCTCCAATGTAGAGCGCTTCGTGTTCCTCATCATGTCCGGTGCGCCGGTGGCCGTCTCTTCCTACACCATGGCGGCCAACATGGGCGGCGACGGCGAACTGGCCGGCGAATATGTCGTCCTCAGCACCGTCCTGTCGATCGCGACCCTCTTCGGGTTCATCTTCGTTTACAACATGGTCGGTTTCATCGGCTGATGCCATACATCGCCCTGACAGGGCCCCGCCTTTTTTCCCTGCTTCTCTAAACGAGGTGTTTCAATGCTGGACAAGGAAATCTACCGGGAACTCTACCGGAAACTCGATATGGTCTTTCCGGTCCCCTATGACTGCGGGACCATCTGCGGAAAGGCCTGCTGCGGCGTGTCCGGGTTCGACCGGGAGATGGCCGAAGAGGACATGGGCCTCTACCTGTATCCCGGAGAGGACGAGCTCCTGAAAGAGGACGCCGACTGGCTCCGCTGGTCCGAAGAGACCGTGGAGGAAGAGGACATTCAGGAAGTCGACGGTCTGTCGGCCCTGTTCCCGCCCTCGTTCCTGCAGAAGAAACTCTGCTTCGTCCGCTGTAAAGACCCGCTCGGGTGCCACCGGGCATACCGGCCGCTGCAGTGCCGGTTCTTCCCGACGCTCCCGCATCTCATGAACGCCGGCACGAAACGGGAACGGCTGGTCCTCATCTGGAACGACATGGACCTCCCGTACTCCTGCCCGCTCATCGAGGACGAAGTGGAACTCGACAAAGAGTGGCTCGCCACCGTCTATGACGTCTGGCAGACCCTGCTCGAGGACCCGATGGTCCACGACATGGTGGCGATGGACTCCCTCGACCGCATGGAAGACGTCGGCATGCCGACCGTCCTCTGGCCGCGCTTCCGCTTCCGTCACTGACTGGTGCCTGCGCTATCGACCTGCAGAGTCTTCTGCAGGTCTTTTCTGTTTTTCATCCCAGACGCATCTCCTTGTCCTCACACAAACTTGTATTTGTCGAGCTCTTCAAACTTGCACCTGCTAGGTGACATCCGCCCTGGCAGCGGGGCATCGGCGTGCCCCTGTCAGCTGCCGTGCGTATTTGCGCCCTCCGCTTCGCTCCGGGCTTCGTGCCAGCGGCTTGCAGCGCCGTCAAGGGGCTCGCTCGCTCCGCGACAGGCAACCACCTACCGCGTTGCCTGCCCTTGACCGCACTTCCACCCGCCGGCATGGGGCAAACAACAGGCCAAAGGGGCACTCCGGCCCTTCGGCCTGCAAGATAACATGTTGCGGCAAGGCGAGTTCCTG
>JAFRHS010000026.1 GCA_017433225.1 Clostridia bacterium | reverse complement strand
TTGAAAAGTACATCGACTATTACAACAACCAGAGGATAAAGAGCAAACTAAAAGGACTGAGTCCTGTGCAGTACAGAATTCAATCCTTGTTAGTTGCTTGATGCTTGCCAAAATGTGTCTAACATTTTGGGTTCAGTTCACTCGCGAGCCGCTTTTCTTATTTCTTCAGGTAGTTGTCGATGCGGTGCTTCAGGTTCTCGGAAACGCTGTGCGCATAGAACGTGTAGTCCCTTCCGTGGAAACTGTGGGTGCCGAAGCCCGGGACGATCATCGTTTCGAACAGCTTCTTCACCGGCGGGAGCTTTCCGAGCGGGCCGACCTTGCCGAGTCCCTCTGCCAGGATGGAGTCTTTGTCCGGGTCCGCCAGCCGGGTGATGACGCTGCCGCGCTCGAGGTCGATCTGCGCGTCCGCCAGGGCCTTGTTCTTCTTGTCCGGCATGGCGGGCGTGTCGTCGGTCTTCCAGTTCAGCGGGTTGATGACGTAAGCGTTCGGACGGATGACGAAGTTGTGCTGGCCGATGTTCTCCGGGCCCTCCGTGTTCCAGGAGATGAGGACGCCGGTGTCGTCCGGACCCTGCGCCGGTTTGATGCTCGGGTACTCCGCCAGGACTTCCTTCGGGATGCCGTAACCAACGCAGTACGCGGCGACCATCCGGTCGCGGAGCTCCGGGTGGAACTCCATGTACTCCATGAGGACATAGGCGATGAGGCACGAGCCCTGCGAATGGCCCGCCAGGACGTAGGGGCGTCCGTTGTTGTAGTGTTCGAAGTAGTAGTCCAGCGCGGCGTAGACGTCGGTCCGGGGTTCGTTCGCTTCGATCGCGTAGATCTCATCGTCCGTCAGGTCGTTGAACTTCCGGGTGCTGAGCTGATGGTAATACGGCGCATACATGTTGCAGTGTTTGCTGAAGACCGGACCCATCTCTTTGTAATAGTCCTTCGCCATGAACTTCATGACCGGGTCCACCGGCCCGATGTACGCGTTCGCCATGGAACTCGTCGGGGACAGCCAGATGCAGTCTACTTTCTTTTTCGGTTTCGCCGGGCGTTTCGGCAGGTCCATCCAATACTTTTTCCTGCTGTAATCGTAGGGGGTCCCGACAATGTTCGGGTAATTCATATGCTCACTTCCTTTCACAGGTAGTTTAGCGGTTTAAACGAGTAAAGTCAACATGGAAAAAGCTGCCCTTGCCTGACAGGACAGATTCTTTTATGATGGAACCAGAATGAAACGAAAGGAGCACCCTTATGACCACACTGGAAGCGGGCGGAAAGATCGTCACCCTGTACGGGGAAGTCTCTTCGGCAGAGCCCTGTCCGGTCGTGTTCCTGAACACTGTCATGGACGAAGGCGAGAAGGTGTACACCGCCTGCCGGAAACTCGGGGCACCGCCCTTTGTTCTGGCCGCGGTCTCCCGCGTGTACTGGTCCGACGACATGACGCCCTGGCCGACGGACGCCCTCGCGAAGTGGGAGTCCCGGTGCGGAGGGATGGCGGACTCGTACCTGGAAAAACTGGAAGGCGAGATCGTCCCCGCGGTTTGCGACGCGCTCCCCTTCTCCCCGTCGGGTCTGTACCTTGCCGGGTACTCGCTCGGAGGCCTGTTCGCGATTTACGCCCTCTGGAACACACCGCTCTTCACGAGGGCCGCTTCCGCGTCCGGTTCCCTGTGGTACCCGGACATTGCAGAGTACTGCTGTTCCAGGGAACCGGCTGGCCGGCCGGACCGCGTCTACCTCTCCCTCGGCAGCAAAGAGACGAAAGGACGCGGTCGGACGGCCAGTTTGCGCAGCAACACGGAAGCGGTCGCCGCGCGCCTCCGTTCCCTCGGCGCAGACGTCACCTTCGAAGAGAACCCCGGCGGACACACGCACGAAGCAGACCGCCGGATGGCAAAAGCGATCCTCGCCTTACTGCAGTAGTTTCGACGCTCTTCGGGAAGACTTCATGCTTCGGTTTCAACGGGACTTTCTGAAGCAGGAGAAGTAAATCGCCATAAAACCACCCCGGGATTCCAAAACGAACCCCGGGGCGTTTCTTTGCTTGCTGTCAGAGGCAGTATGCGCGGAGGACCTGACCGAGCTCATGGTAGTCGATCATGTCGCCGCCTTCCTCCATCGTGATGATCAGGTTTTTCCCTTCGAAAAAACCGCTCTTGTGATACCCGTGCAGCTTTCTCATGTTCTTGGCACGGTACTCCGGGTCACTCATCATCCCGAAATGCTCATGGTAAAACGTCTGACGGGTACGGACGTTCAGCACAACGAAGTCCGGCCGCGCGGGTCCATAGTCTTCCAGCATCAGGAACGGTTCATAGACATGAGGTGCGCCCAGTCCTTCGTAATACTGGTGGATGTTCCACTCGATCCTGGACTTGTAGTCCTCCCCCGACGCGTCGCTGGAATAGTACTCGAGCCAGCGGCGGATGAAGACCTCGTCCGGAAGAACGTAAGGTTCTACGAGAGCACGGACCTCCTTTGGCAAAGACTCGTACACTTCCAGCAGTGAGGGAGGGGAAAGCCTGCGCACGAAGTCGATCGCCTTTTGCTCCCGCTCCAGAGCTTCCAACGCCAGCATCTCGTACTTCTTCTGCGCGAGCGCTGTGCGAAGCGCAAACTGCTCCTTGTTCAGGTACGTGTCCTTCGCGCCCGGCACCTTGGTGTGGTAAAACCGCGCGATGCCCCTCGAGGTCACAACGCGTAGCTCCCCCTCGGGCGCACGGGCAAGCCTCTTTTCAATGGCTTTGCGGTACTCCGCGTTCTTCTTCTCCTGCTCCAGCATGGCACGCATCCAATCATTCATAAAAAAACCTCCTTGAAAGTTGCTTCTCCGGTCTGAAGAGAAGCACGTTCCAGGGAGGTGCAAATGTTGGTCTCTTTATGCATACCCTTTTTGGGCAAGCCTGTCAAGGGGTTCGCGATGAACGGTTCAAAATTCGAACCGAACGGTCGTTATGGTGCCGCCAGCGCACACCTTTTGTGCACTGCGCCACGCCCCCGCCCTTCGCTCGTCGAACCGCCGCGCGGCTTCGGTCAACCCTCGCCGCTCTCTTCTGCCCTCGCATCGGTCTCTCCTGCCTCACTTCGCTCTTTCCCGCCCTCGCAGCACTGCCCCCTTGCCGGGAATCGTTCTTTTCTCGGCCAGGCAGCGCCGGCGGACGGCGGTTTTGACCTCGAAAAAGCCGAAAGTCGATGGAAATGGGGGGTTGCGCCCGATTCCATCGACTTTTTGCGAGCGCCGTTTTGCTAAAGTCGATGGATTTTGGAGAAAAGCCTCAAACCCATCGACTTTTCGCCGGATTTCCGGCCATGCCGAGGCGACACCTCGCGCCCGGGAGCGAGTTTCGCCTCGGGAGAGCCCAAAAAGTCGATGAAAACGGGACCTTGTGCCCGTTTCCATCGACTTTGGGTTTTGGGGGCTTCGAGATAGTCGATGGAAATGGAGTCCTACACCCAATTCCATCGACTTTGCCCGAAATTCAACCGTTTTTACCAATGGCCAACCGTTTTGTTTTGTCCTTTAGCCTTCCTTGCATGCATAAGAAAGCATCAAACAAGTTGAAGCACACCTTACGTGCAGGTACGTCCCGAAAAAAAGAGCAGCTGTGCGTTCATGCACACGCCCAGCCAGGAGAAAAGTTCCGTCCGCAAAACAGAAAAACGCCCTGGGTTTCTTTCCGGCGAAACCCAGGGGTTTTTCAACTTTGATCAAAAGTGCTCGTTCATTCAATACTGGTGACGGATCTGATAGCCATTGACATGTCAACTTCCGGAACGGCTATATGCTCAGTATATCCGCTTTTTGCAACTTGTCGACCCTAAGAATGGGACTGTTCGCCACAAAGAAAAAGGACGGCCTTGAGGTCGTCCTTTCTCCGTTTGGGTCAGGTATTTATGAGGCTTCCTCCATGGCGATGCAGATGTCCTTGATGAACAGGCTGCGGCCGGTGAGGATACGCTTGTCGTAGCTGCCGCAGTGGGGGCAGATGCCCTCATTCTGGGCAACGTTATAGTTCTCCCCGCAGGCATTGCAGTGGCCGATGCCCGGGGTGGTCTTCAGGATGAGCCTTGAGTTTCTCAGCATCGGATGGTTCTCGATGACGATCGGGTAATAGGACTCAAAGAAGTATGGAAGCATCCCCGACAGTTCGCCGACGTCCAGAGTGATGCTGAGGACCTCTGTGGCGTTGTTCTGCGCCGCGTACTCTTCCGCGGTCTGAACGACTTTATACAGTGTCCCAATTTCGTGCATCGAACAGATCCTCCTCTGTCTTGCCGGTGGCGATGTTCTTTGCGATGACACCCACATTCTTGATGACCTGGGGAATGAGTTCCTCATAGGTGCAACCGCGGGTCTCGAAACGCTTCGTCAGGTGGATGGCATCGAACTTGCAGCGGGTGGTGCAGAGGCCGCAGCCGATGCAGATGTGCTCGTCCACGCGGGCAGCGCCGCAGGACAGGCAGCGGGCAGTCTCTTTCGCGACCTGCTCCTGAGTGAGTGCCAGGTAGTCCGGTGTGTCGTCCGGGCGATCCTTGAGGACCTTCTGCGGGACCTGACGTGGAGTCTTGTCATAGCCGAGTTCGATGAGCGCGTTGTCTTTGTCGATTGCCTTGAAGTCTCTGTTGTCGCGGCCGATGACCAGCGAATGGCCCTTGCGGACCGCACGGTTCAGGGAGACCGCGCCTTCCTTACCGGCGGCAATGGCGTCGATGCAGAACTTCGGTCCGGTGTAGACGTCGCCGCCGACGAAAATGTCTTCCTTCGAGGTGATGTATGTTTTCGCGTCTGCCTTGACCGTACCGTTGCGGTTGAGTTCGACATTCTCGCCCTTCAGCAGGTCGCCCCAGGCGATCGACTGACCGATGCTCAGAAGGAGCGTATCGGCTTCGACCGTGATGGTGTCGGTCTCATCATACTGCGGGTTGAAGCGGTGGTCTTTGTCGAAGACCGCGGTGCATTTCTTCAGGACGATGCCGGTGACTTTGCCTTCTTTGACGAGGATCTCCTTCGGACCCCAGCCGTTGTTGATGGCAACGCCCTCTTCTTTGGCGTCGATCTGCTCTTCCAGAGCCGCTGGCATTTCGTCGGCACTCTCGAGACAGTACATCGCGACTTCAGATGCACCCTGACGGACCGCGGTGCGGGCGACGTCGATGGCTACGTTACCGCCGCCGATGACGACCGTCTTGCCGGTGACGCCGGTGGGCTGTTTCCTGGCCGCTTTGCGCAGGAAGTCGACGCCGGTCTGGACGCCCTCCGCGTCTTCGTTGGCTAGGCCGAGGCTGCGGCCGTACTGGGCACCGATGGCCAGGTAGAAGCCCTTGAAGCCTTCCTTGCGAAGGTCGGCAATGGTGATGTCCTTGCCGACTTCGACGCCGTTGCGGAACTCGACGCCCATGCCCTTGATGATCTCGATCTCCTTGTCGAGGAGCTTCTTGTCCATGCGGAAGTTCGGGATGCCGTAGGTCATCATGCCGCCCATCTTCTCTTCCTTCTCGAAGACGGTGACGTCGTGGCCGTACTGCGCGAGGTAATAAGCGCAGCTGAGGCCGGCGGGGCCGCCGCCGATGATGGCGATTTTCTGGCCTCCTGCATACATCTTGCGCGGTTCGACGGTGTAGCCGTTCGCCAGTTCATGTTCGGCGATGAAGCGCTTGACGTCGTCGATCGCCACAGCATTATCGACGCTGCCGCGGGTGCATTCGTCCTCGCAACGGTGGTTGCAGATGGCACCGCATACTGCCGGGAACGGATTCTCCTTGCGGATGAGGTCGAGGGCCTCCGTGTACTTGCCCTGGGCCGCCAGTTTCAGGTAACCCTGGACCGCGATGTGAGCCGGGCACGCCGTCTTACAGGGTGCGGTGCCGGTTTCTTCGTAAACGTTTTTGCGGGTGGTCTGGAAGTCAGTATGCCAGTACTCTTTTTTCCAGATGCGGTATTCCGGCAGGAGAGCATCTTTGATCTCGACCGGGTTCTTCTGACAGAGTTTCTCACCGAGGAGGACCGCATTCTGCGGGCAGACCTCGACGCACTGGCCGCAGGCGACACAGTGGCTCGGGTCGACCGATGCTGTGTAGTTGGAACGGGTCATGCTCGGGGTGCCGCACCACCAGCCGGTGCGCAGCGCAAGGCAGGTGTCCCACTCACAGTTGCAGATGAACATGGAGTTCTCGGCGCCGTCGATGTTGGTGACTTCGTGGACAAAGCCCAGTTCCTCTGCGCGGTCGCAGATCTCATAGGCTTCTTCTTTCGTGATGCGGGTCGCGCGGCCGAACTTGACGCTCTGGTCCGCAAACTGGCCGAGCTGGATGCACCACTCTTCGGCCGGTTCCTCGCCGCCCTCGTTGTTTGCGATGGCGCCGCGGCGGCACTGACAGACCGCCTTGGAGAGGTGGCCGTCATACTTGTTGATCCAGTAGTCTAACGTGTCGATATCGACTTTCTTCGGGTCGTTCTCAATGGCCTTCTGGACGGGCAGTGCCTTGATGAGGCCGTGGCCGTTCGGGACCATCGGGGACAGCAGTTCTGTCAGGAAGTGCGCTTCGTCGAAGAAGGCGCGGCCGACTTTCTGCTCCTGCTCCGGCGTGATGTCCTGACGCATCAGGACCTGTTCCATGGAGCCCGGCGCGAACAGCGGCATCTTGATCATTTCCTTGCCGTTGTCGTCCCAGCACCATTCGATGAGGCCGGCACGCGCCATCTCTTCCGCTTTCTGATAGGCGACATCCTCGGACACCTTCAGTTTCTTCGCGAACCAGGAGATGTACACCGGCTTTCTCCGCGGGAGGACCAGCGCGTCTTTCGCCATGTCGTCCGAAACGAACGCATCGAGGAACCGGTACGACGGAGAGTTCGTCGGCGGTGCCTTGTTGACGTAATCAAGTTTTGCTGCAAGCAGCCATACGTTTTTGTTCATAGTATTTCTCCCTTCCCAAAAAATATACCGTCTGCATTGTAACTGTCTCAGGCTGCAGAAAGGAAGCTGCAGAAACGACCTGTTTTACATTCTTTGGCGATTTGTCTCATGCTAAAGCACCATTTTAAAACATATTTCCCTGTTTTGTTTCAGGCTCTTGCATGTTACAATGAGGTTGAGATCAACTTTGGGAGGTCCTGTTATGGGAAGCACTGTCTATACCCAGCAACAACTCGCGTTTTCGAAAAACTGCCTGTTTGACGCGCTGCTGAAACTGATCCAGGAAAAGGATTTTGACAAGATCACTGTGTCGGAGCTGACCCAGGTCGCCGGTGTCAGTCGGGCTACGTTTTACCGGTATTACAAGACCACGACCGATGTGCTCCTCAATTTCCTCGACACATGGCCGATGGGCTTCCCCGCCGATATGACCTATGAAGACCACACAGACTATGAACGGGTCGAGATGTACTACCATTATCTCGCCGCGAACAAGGAACTGTTTACGCTTCTGGCGAGTGACCGGTTCATCGCCGCTTTGAGGAATTACATGGAACGGGTGTTCGTGGACGGTGTTTTCACGCCGATCATCAACAAGATGGGGTATCGGACCCGATACGAGATCTCAGCCTTTACCGGCATGGTCTTCAACGTGACTGTCGACTGGATCAAAGGCGGCATGAAAGAACCCCTCGATGACATGATCGAGGAGTCCACAAAACTGATCACTTCATTCGACTTTGGGTATGACGACTGACGTAAATCGCCAAAAAAAAGGACGGCCCTGCGGTCGTCCTTTTCATATGATCGATTTATTTCTGTTCGTTCTCTCTGGCTTCGTTGATCCCTTCGATGAATTCTTCCGAGAACTTGTCGGTCACCTCGTAGGTCGTTCCGTAGCCTTCTTCATTATACCACAGGCCCCATTTCCAGACGGCGACCGCGAACGGGATGCCGACGGCGAACAGAGCGGCCAGGCCGAGGATGTGCTCGAAGTTGTAGATGAGGAAGAAGACCAGGAAGAACCCGTAGAACAGGACCGGCAGCAGGCTGCAGATCTGTACGCCGCGTGTGCGTTCCTCGAGGACCGGGATGTTCTCCCGTCTCAGCTGCACGTAGTGCAGGAGGATGGTCATGCCGCCGATGGGGAACCAGCCGCAGAGGAAGT
This sequence comes from Clostridia bacterium, assembly GCA_017433225.1. GTDB lineage: Bacteria > Bacillota > Clostridia > Oscillospirales > Acutalibacteraceae > RUG420. The sequence goes on along the minus strand of JAFRHS010000026.1, from coordinate 9,248 downwards.
TCATGAGCGGGACACCGAAGTACTTGCCCGAGTGGACCCAGACCCAGTAACCGTTGTCGACGGCGATGGGGTCGGCGATGAGGTCCAGAGCCGTCAGGATCAGGACGCCGATGACCGTGCCCGCGAGCATGCGCGGCCAGCCGTAGTTCTTTGGCAGCGGGCTGCCGTCCAGGACGAGGTTCGTGACGATAAAGGACGCGTAGATGTACGCCACCCACAGACTGGGAAGCGAGAACGGGATGACGTCCAGTTTCGGTCCCATCAGCTCCGTGAAGTAATAGAAGCCGGTGAGATGGATCGCGAAATCCTCGACCGCAAAGGCGATGAGCCACCCGGAGAGCGCCATGAGAAGTGCGCTTTTCCAGCTGTTGAACATCACCTTGGCGTGGCAGATGGTCAGTGCGAGAACCACCAGGCTCAGGGGAAGCATGGCATAGGGCATGATCGGGTTAATTTGCGCCATAAAAGTTTCTAACATTTTCATTCAACTCCTTTCTTTTTCAGATTAGTGGGCGAGGCACGTCAAGTCAACTGTTTTGGGCGATTCACCGCCCCTTGGAAAGGTTCTTTAATTTTTACAGTTGCGACGCCGTTTGCTACTTGCGGAGCGGGTTGGCTTTCGGTATATTGGAATTGTTGGAAAGGAAAGCATTCTATGTTGAAGGAGGAAAACACAATGGGAGTTCAATATGAGAAAAACGCGGTCGTCATCACCGAGGCTCCGGCGATGAACTACTTTGGGAACCACGTCCGTCTGCCGAAAGACTACGGCACGCCTGCGTATGAGGCGCGGCCGGACGTCAAGGCGATCAAAGCGACCGTCCGCAAGAGTCTCGATGACCTGGACGCCGCGACCGGCTGGAAAGACAAGTTCCGCGGCCGCAAAGTGCTCATCAAGCCGAACCTGGTCTTCGTATACCTGAAGGAGGCCGGCAAGTTCAAGGAAGACAACCCCCAGACCACCGACCCGCGCGTCTTCGACGCGGTCGTCGAGAACCTGCAGGAACTCGGTTGCGACGTGGAGATCGGCGAGGGCTCCGGCCTCGTCACCTGGCTGTACGCCCGTATGACCGGCTATGACCGGATCGCCAAACACCACGGGATCAAAATGGTCTACTTCGAGGAAGAGCCGATGGTGCACTACTTCGTCCCGCACGCCGAAGTCGGGCAGGACGTCTATGTGCCCCGGAGCTTCAAGGAAGTCATCGAGGGCGAGCGGCTGTACGTCTCCGTCCCGAAGACCAAGACCAACGTGTACACCGGCGTCACGCTCGGCTTCAAGAACGGCATGGGCACGTTCTCGCCGAACATGCGGTACCGTAACCACAACTGGAAGATCAACAAGAAACTCGCGGACCTTCTGTACCTGTTCAAGCCGGACCTGACCGTGGTCGACGGCATCATCGGCGGCGGCGGGAACACGCCCGGCCCGAACATCCCGGTGGAGATGAACCGCATCGTCACCGGCACGAACTCCGTGGAAGTGGACCGTGTGGTCACCGAGCTCATGGGCTTTGACCCCACGAAGAACAAGCTGCTCATCGAGGCGAGCGCCCGCAACTTCGGCGACCCGAACGTGGAGATCATCGGCGAGAAGCGCATTACGCCGTTCGAGCCCGCCGAGCCCAGTGTCATGACGGACAAGTTCCACAAGAACTGGCCGCGCGTCCACGGCTACGCCGGCTGGACGAACGACCGCGCGCCGAAACTCGAGAAGATCGACGGCAACCCGCGGTCCCTCGCGCAGGAGATGGAAGCGGTCAATGCCGGCTTCGACGGCGCGTCCATGGCGACCACCTTCGAGTGCATGCTGCGGGGCTATACTTACCCGCTGAACAAATACCGCCGCGTCAACATCATCTACGGCGACGGCGCCGAACTGAACGGCGTCCGCTACTGGCTCGGCGAAGACGGCCACGCGTACACCGTCGAAGAACTGAAGAAACTGCCCGGCATCAAGATCGGCTGCGGCGAGGTGACCAAAGCGGCCGCCGACGCCATCACGCCGTTCTTCTGGCTCCGCGGCGAAGGTGAAGTCTTCAACGTGGCGCTGCGCACGGTGCTTGCCATGCAGCCGTCCCTGCCGGCGAACCTGGACATTTCGCGCGTGCCGCTGTTCCTGGCCGGAGCCTTCCGCCGGTACTTCGTGAAAATGTACCGCGCCGCGTCCGGCCACCCGGCCGAGCCGCACTTCGACGCGTACGAAGACAAACTCTTCACCATTCCGGAACTCGCCGCGAAGAACCTGGACGTCGACTTCCTGGAGATCCCCATGCCGAAGCTGGGCCTCAAGGACCGCATCGAGGCGATGAAGGACGTCAACTTCTTAGCACAGTTCCTGTTCTAAATCGCCACTGAAGGAGGCGCGCCATGTCCGTCATGTCGCAGCTGAACAGCCCGGTCCTGTACCTCATCTGCGGCGGCATCATCCTGTTCGTCGCCCTGGTGTGCGTCGTGTTCCTCGTGCGGGCGTACCGCGCTGGGGTGGCGATCGGGATGGACCGTACCAAACTGAAACGGACCATTACGGCCAGCGCCACGTTCACGGTGCTGCCGAGTGTCGGCATCCTGCTCGGCGTCATCGCGCTGTCGGGCAGCCTCGGCACGCCCTGGCCCTGGCTGCGGTTGTCGGTCATCGGGGCGCTCCACTATGAGACGTCGGTCGCGGACGCCGCGGCGCAGGCGGTGGGCATCGGCCACCTGGCCGGCGCTGCCATGACGTCCCGGGCATTCACGACGATCGCCCTGCTCATGAGCGTTTGCATCATGTGGGGCATGGTGCTGGCCGCGGTCTTTACGAAGAAGTACACGAAGACGTTGCGCGCCGGGTCCGAGAAGGACGGGAAGCCGTCCGGCATCGCCGCGTACGGCGACCTCCTGATGAGCGCCGTGTTCATCGGTCTCATCAGTGCGTACCTCGGCAGCTACCTCGGAGACTTCATTTCCCACGACGGCCGGTTCACGTTCACGGGGTCCTGGCTGCCGCTGGCCGTGGCCGCGGTGTCCGCGCTGGTCATGGGCGTCTTCCTGTGGCTCAAAGAAAAGAAACACCAGGAGTGGGTCGACAACTTTTCCCTGGCGGGCAGCATGCTCGCGGGCATGGCGGCCGCCGTGCTCTTCGGGTTGCTGTAAGGGGGCGATGCAATGAACGGCAAACACGAACTCTACTTCGAACGGTATGACCGGACGACGCATCGCCTCGGGCGGGCCGCCTGTCTTCTGACCCTCGTCCTGCTCCTCGGCGCACCCTTCGCCATCGGTGGGTACCTCGGCGCCATGCCGGACCTCGGCGCCGTCGCGAAAGGCTTTCTGGCCATCGGCCTCGTGTGGATGGGCAGCAGCATCGGCGAGTACATCCTCTACACGCCCATGCTCGGCGCGGGCGGCAGCTACCTCGCGTTCATCACCGGCAACCTCATCAACATGAAGATCCCGTGCGCGATGAACGCCAAGGAACTCGTCGGCGCGAAGAGCGGCACGAAGGAGAACGAGATCATCGCGACGCTGTCCATCGCCACCGCTTCACTCGTGACCATCCTGGTCCTGGCGCTCGGCGTGGCGCTGCTCATCCCTCTGCAGCCCATCCTGCAGGCCCCGGCGCTGCAGCCGGCGTTCGACTCGGTCGTGCCCGCGCTCTTTGGCGCCATGGCGTACCAGTACTTCCGCGGCCACATGAACATGGCCGTCTGGCCGCTGGTCCTCATGGGCGTGCTCTTCACGCTGCTGCCGGCCCTCGTGGCCAACACCAGCATGATGGTCCTTCCCGCCGGCGCCGCCGCATTCCTCGCCGGCTACCTGCTGACCAAAAAAAGCATAAAACAACAATAAGAAAAGGACGACCGCTCGGCCGTCCTTTTCGTTTTCTCAGGCGATAGACACGTACAGATGCATGCCTAATGCAACTGCGATTTTGTTCAAAGTAGAAATCGACGGGTTCGCAACGCCGCGTTCGATTTTGGAGATGTCGGACTGGTCGATCCCGGTCATTTCAGATAACTGTTTCTGTGTATAGTCTTTTTTTGCTCTGGCGGCAAGGACCGCTTCTCCTACTGCAATGTTGGGCGCCGGAGCGAGTTTTCTGACGGTCTCCCCTTCCTGGTAAACCGTTTCCGTTTCCAGGTCCAGCTCATCTGTCCAGCGAATACCGTAAGACCCGTCCAGCTTTCCGGAAAGGAACAGTGTTCGATTTTCCAAAGTTTTCAACTGAGGGTATTTCCCAAACAAAACAGAAATGTCATATCTCTTGACAGATCCATCCTGAAAGGTCACCTCAAAAGAAGTGCCTTGTTTGAATTCTAATTCTAACGCTTTATGGAACATCATACGATTGGTGGGAGCTTTTCATACTGCCCGGTCACATCTCCTCCAATTCTTTCTGGTATTGCAGTATGAACTTTTTCACTTGCGTTTTCGATTTCGCCGGAAATGTCCCACTCAGGAGTTCCCCTGTCGAGATTTCAAATGACGCATCGAAATCTTGGTAAAACGCGTGGATATGAGGAGGATTATGGTCCTTTCCCCTTAGAAACATTACGATTCGAATTCCACCGAACTGGCATATTGACGGCATGTCTGACCTCCCTTCCATTTTAGGGGATATTTCCCCTATTGTCAAACTAAAAAAACCTCCTTTGAACAGGCTTCTTTCCTTCTTTGGAAAGAGATGTCAAAGGAGGTTTATGATTGAGGTCTCTTTACCCTTAGCACGTTGTCGGCAGGCTTGTCAAGTAAGTACCACTTTTCGAGCACCATAACGACCGTTCGGTAGTTATTAACCGCCACCCGTGCAAAAGTTGCTATCCTATGACTCTTCTTTGAGGACCTTCGTCTTCTTCGCCCAGCGGTTGCGGAACTGGTAGGAGGCCGGGACCTTCTTCAGCTTCGTGTCGGCCCATTTGGCATAGAAGGCCTGGTCCGCCTCGGCTGCCGCTTTGGAGTCCTTGTGGATCAGGAACTCTGCTTCCAGAGCGTCCCGCTCCGCATAGAACTCCGGCGGGAGTTCATGGCACAGGAGCGTACGGCGGAAGAGCTCGGCGGAACGCCAGTAGGCTTCCGCGGCCGGGTCCTGCTCGGCGTAGACGGGTGCGGTCGGTGGATCGCCAAAACGGTACGGCTTGAAAAGAGAGACGCAGGGCGTCGACGTGCCGGTGACCCAGACCTGGATGTCCGCGCCGAGCTCGACGATCATGCTCGAGGTCGAGTGGTCTCCCACGACGCCGCCGAAGTGCATGCAGACCGAGTTCACCGTGCCCTCGGCGAAGGGGTTTTTCACGCCGGGCGCATGGGTCCGGAGGGCTTTCATCATGTCCTGCACGGAGGCGGCACCCGCGAGGCAGGTGGAACTCTGGCGGAGGCGGTCCGCCGAGCCGGAGAACTTCGAGTAAAGCGGGTCGATGTTCTTCTTCGCAAACTTCCGGTCCTGGGACAGGCGGTTCGAGATGCTCCCCCGCTCTACTTCGGAGCAGGTCCAGGTCTTGTCGGCGGTCTCCAGAATGAAGATCCGTTTCCGTTCCATGATGAGGTAACTGTTGTCGTAGTAGAACTTGTGGTCGTAGGCGCAGTTGCCGCCCTGACCGTAGACCAGCAGGAGTTCCGTGATGACGTCCACCGCCTCTTTCGCGGTCGACGCCCGCTCCAGCGCAAGGCGCAGGTAGTCCTTGCCGATGAGCGTGTCGTTCTCTTTGTGGTACGCGCCCTTCGTGAAGACGGCCTCGTTGCCGATGCACACGCCGTCTTCGTTCACGCCCATCTCCGCGCCCCAGAGCCAGACCGGGCGGGAGATGAGGATGGCTTTCGTATGCGGGACCTGAGGGATGGTCGTGTAGGTCACCTTGAGTTCGGTTTCTTCGTGGTCTTTTGCGGGGATGTACTCGAGGACCTGCGGCTCGTTCGGACTGCGGTCACTGTTCTTTGCGAAAATGGCGCTTCCTTCGTGGAAGAACCCCATGGTATCACACATGCGACACACCTCCTGTTCGCCTTCAGTGTAATACGTTTCTCTGTCCGGCGCAAATCGCCGCGTTGCCATTTCAGGGGCGATATGCTATATTTGACACAGCATTTTTGGAGCAAAGGAGACTGCACCATGGAACTGATCCAGAGCTTTACCGTAGACCATACGCGCATCGTGCCCGGCATCTTTACGAGCCGCGTCGACGTGCTGGGAGAATACAGAGTCACGACCTATGACGTCCGGCTGAAGCATCCGAACCGGGAACCGGTCGTCGATGTGTCTGCCATGCATACGCTGGAGCACCTCATCGCCACGTACCTGCGCAACGACCCGGAGTGGAAAGACGAAGTCGTCTACTGGGGTCCGATGGGCTGCCTGACCGGCTTTTACCTCATCCTGAAAGGCGACCGCGCGCCGCGGGAGATCTACGACCTCATGCTGAACGCGTTCCGGTCCGTGGACGACGCGACCGAAGTGCCCGGCGCCACGCCCGTCAACTGCGGGAACTATCTGATGCACAACCTCGGCATGGCGAAATACTATGCCAAAGAGTTCGCCGACTACCTCGCCGCGAACGCCGGCAACGCCGCCATCTTCGAGTACCCTCAGGCAGAACGCCTCGTGACAGAAGACGGCCAGAAGTTCTACGATTCGTAAACCGATAAAAACACGCCCCTGAGTCTTGCGACTCGGGGGCGTTGTGCTATATAATGTGGGAAGTTTTCCGGAAAGGAGGGGTGTCTGTGCAGACCGTCGTTCAGTTTTTACGCTCCCAGACGGTGCTGGTCGTGTCCGCCGTGCTGGCGCTCGCGTCCTGTTTCCTCGTACCGCCCTCCCTTTCCTACGTTTCCTATGTGGACTGGCGGGTACTGGGTCTCCTGTTTTCCCTGATGGCCGTTGTGGCCGGGCTCCGCATGGCCGGCACGTTCCGTGTGCTGACGGAAGTCCTTTTGCGGAAGGTGACTTCGCTGCGGCTCATCGCCCTCCTGCTCGTCCTGCTGTGTTTCGGGTTCAGCATGTTCCTGACGAACGACGTGACGCTGATCACTCTGGTCCCGTTCACGCTACTCGTGTTCCGGCAGATGACCGAGAGCGAAAAGGCGCTGGTGCACACGCTCGTGCTGGAGACGCTGGCCGCCAACCTCGGCAGTATGCTGACGCCCATCGGGAACCCCCAGAACCTGTACCTCTACAGCGAGTACGACCTCTCCCTCGGGACCTTCTTCCAGACCATGGCGCCGTACACGGCCCTCTCCCTCGTACTGCTTGTGGTACTGACCCTCGCACTGGTCCCGTCCGGTACCGCGTCTCTGTCTGAGGGCAGTTCCTTCCACTCGTTCCACCGGAAGACGTTCCTCGTGTACGCGTCGCTGTTCCTGCTCTGCCTCCTGTCGGTGGCGCGGGTCCTCGACTGGCGGATCACTCTCGTCGCCGTGCTGGCGGTCGTGGTCATCGAGAACTACCGGCTCCTGCGGATGGTGGACTACTCGCTCCTTTTCACATTCATCTTTTTCTTCGTGTTCATCGGGAACGTCGGGAGCCTCCCGGACGTGCGGGAGTTTCTCGAAAACGCCGTGCGCGGCAGAGAAGTTGAGACCGGCATCCTGGCGTCGCAGGCCATCTCGAACGTGCCGGCCGCGCTGCTCCTCTCGAAGTTCACGACCGACGGCGCACGGCTCCTGGTCGGAGTGAACCTCGGCGGGCTCGGGACGTTGATCGCCTCTATGGCGAGCCTCATCACGTACCGCTTCTACGCCGCCTCGACCCGCGCGCTGAAGGGCCGCTACTTCCTGGAGTTCACGCTCTGGAACATCGTGTTCCTCGCCCTCCTCTACGCCCTCGCCCGCACCCTCCTGTGACTTCCACACCCGCACCCTCCTGTAACTCCCACACCTGCGCTCTGCTGTAACCCACATGCCCTCTGCACAAACTCTCCTGCAAAGACTTCTATTGTGGATGAGCACCTACCTAAAACGATTTCTTGGGAATGCATCAAACCAGATAATGATCGATAATAGCGTCAATGTCTCTGATGTTTAGTGGCCTGTCTGCCGTCTCATGAGTGATGATGAGTTGTTCCCCCGGCCAGATGCCATTCTGTTGGTAAATGCGAAGCTTTCGCAGAGCCCTGATTGCGTAGTCGGGGTCATCCTCCATACCGAAATGCTCCCAGATGTATACCTTTCTGGTTCGAACATTGACCATCGTAAAATCCGGGAACCAGACCCCCGCAGTCGATAACGTCCACGGGAATTCATATCGGTAGTAGACTCCGCGATAATAACAGCGGTCGGCGATGTCACCTTCACTTTTCGACCGAACCCGCTCCCCTTTCGCAGTGTAATGCTCCGGCATGTCTTCACGGAAACGCTTTCCGCCATAGCGGACTGATGACCAGAGTTCCACGAACTCATTATCCGGAAGGAACTCCGGCACAACCAGCCGTTTACGGTTTTCCGACATGCTTTGGAATACCTTCTCTGGGTCCGCTTTTTCCAAGCGGCCCAATGCCTCTGACAATACAGAATGACGCTTTTTCAAGACCTTCAGAAGGTCTGCATAATACTCTTTCTGCGCATAGTCAGCTATTCGTTCCATCTCTGTACCAGACAGATAATGCTTTCCCGATCCGTCTTTCAGATAATACTTTGGGACCGATGCCGTTCCGGATATCAGCAGTTTCCCATTCGACGGTTGTTCCAAAGCGATTTGAAGGCGGTTCATGTCTTTTTCCAAAGAGAGCAGTTCTTCACGCAATACGTCATGTGTCATCGCGGACGGTTTGCCCTCTAACAGACGTTCCATCTTCACATGAGAGATGTCTTTGTATTTGTCATATTGTTTTTTCATAAAAATACCTCCTTATCAACGTTTTCCTGCTTAGAAAGGAAAACCGTTTTTAAGGAGGTTTTATGTTGGGTCACCTCTTTGTTTAACCTTTTCAAAAGGTCTTGTCAAGGGGTTTTACACGAACGGTTCGAAAAACGTGGCGAACGGTCGTTATGGCACAAACGAGCGGTCACCCCATGCCAAAAAGAGAGGCTCGGTTTTGTGCACAATGCGCATTTGGCACGGTGGCTGAAAGGCACTCTCTGCCTTTCAGCCGATGTCTGCCCAATAGCTCCTGGGCGAAGCAAAGTCAAGGCCTGCAACGCAGCCGCTATCAGCGGGGCAAGGAAGCAGCCGCTTTCGCCGCAGCCTTGACGTTGCGAAGCTCTGGAGCTACAGAAAAGGACTACAAACGGCGCGGCGCTCGGTTTGTAGTCCTTTTTTAACTGGAGGAACCTTGCCGGGC
>JAFRHS010000025.1 GCA_017433225.1 Clostridia bacterium | reverse complement strand
CGGTGCCGGCGGCATCAACGAGATCCAGTATGCGGCGCTCCTCATGATGATCGCCCACGTGACCGGCTATAAGCCCGGCGTGTTCACCCACTTCGTGGCCAACGAACAGATCTATGACCGGCACATCGAGAACGCCCATGAAATGCTGAAACGGGCAGAATCCGCCGAGTCCGAGACCCAGGCTCCGCAGCTCGTGCTAAAGGCCGCTCCCGGCTGTGCCTTCGAGGACATCACCCTCGAGGACTTCGAGATGGTGGACTACACCCCGCAGAAACCCCAGCTCAAGTTCGAGCTCGGTATTTGATTACAAAACAAAATGTTTTCTATGACGAACCACCGTGTTGCCACGGTGGTTCATCTTTTTGAGGACTATTATGAGCTGATAACTTCGATCAGTCTTCGATCTCGGCCTCTTCGAGGGCAGCGGCAATCTTCTTCTGAAGGTCCTTCGGGCACTTGGATGCCGGGAAGGCAAGGAGTGCTTTCAGGGACATGTTGTCGGCCTCATGGAGACGGGGGTCGTCACGGTCGAAACCGGGGTTCAGCTCATGAACGATCTCATAGGCTTCGTCGTTTGCGCAGATGTCTTTGATTTTGGATTTAACTGTGATCATGGTGATTCTCCTTTTTTCAATCGTTGATTATTCTTTAGCTGCGAGCCGGTTCCATTCGGCCACGATCAGCTCGTTCCCATTACAGTTCAGCTTCGTGCCGACTTCCGCATAAGCAGGGTCGACCAGGGCGAAGCCGATGTTCTTCTCGACAGTGTACCCGTAAGTGAAGCGGGTCACTCTGCCGGCGAAGTTCCCGTCGGCGTCGTAGATGGGGTCCCCTTTGTAGGCAGGTCCGCCATAGATGACCGCATCATAGTTCGGGACGTCGAAGCTGACAAGTTTGCGCTTCGGAGGCTCATCTTTGATGGCTCTGAGTTTTTTCTTGCCGACGAACTTTTTCTTCTTCCAGTCGATCATCCGGTCGAAGCCGACTTCAGCAGGGTAAGTGCGGCGGATGTCGAGGCCCAGGGCATAGCCCGCCTCACAGGAGAGGGTCAGCGCCATGACGTCGATCTCGGTGACATGTCGTGCACCTACTTCTTCGCCGGCTTTCTCGAGTTTTGCCACGAGGGCTTCTTCGTTCTCTGCCTCGATGTACAGTTCATAGCCGAACTCTTCACCGGTGAAGCCCGCTCTCGCGACTTTCATCGGAATCCCGTCGAGGGTCGTGTCTTTGATCGCGAAGAACTTCATCTCATCGACGGTGTCATCGATGACCTTATTGACCAGTTCCACGGCCTTCGGGCCCTGGACCGAGTACATCTTCCAGTCCTCGGTGATGACTTCATAGTCGATGTCGAAGTCGTCCTCATACCAGCTGAACCGCTTTTCCAGTTCCTTGGTGTAGAGGGTGGAGATCCAGAACTTCTCCTCTTCCAGACGGAAGATGATGCAGTCGTCCGCGATCCACCCGTCCTCGTCGAGGTTGATGGTGTATTTCGCTCTGCCGACACCCATGTTGTCGAAGTTCGAGACATACATGAAGTTCAGGAACGCGACAGCGTCGGGGCCGGTGAGTTCGATCACACGGTGAGTGAAGTCGTACCAGCCGGCAGCCGTACGGACCGCCTGGTGGTCAGCGCGCAGAGAATCGTCTTGGTACAGATAAAACATAAACGTTCTCCTTTCTCAGCGGATGGCCTTGATCTTGGCGATCGCGGCATCGTGTTCCTCAAGCTTGCGCTTGTTCTCTTCGGTCCGGTCGTAGTCGTAGCCGGGCTTCTGACGGCGGTTGCCGTAGACAGCTTTCTTGATAATGTAGCGGACCTGGTCTTCCTCTTCGAGGTACTCACGGTCGGCCTCCACGACCCACGCGGGGCTGACGAGGGTCTTGACCATGCCGTTGAACAGCGCTTCGTAGATGTCGAGGATCTCGGGGTACATGCCGTACATGAACAGGTGCGAAGAATCGCAGTCGATGATGACTTCGTCTTCGTCGAATTTCGCGAAGGACCATTCCATCGCCCGGGCCTGCCAGAGCATGGAGATGTAGGCACCCATGACGCGGCCGTCGTCGACGTCGGCAGGGACGTTCATCCAGTCACGGATGGTCTTGCGGGTCAGTTCTTCGCCGAACTGCATCTTGCCGGCGGTGTCGAGCATGACCTTGTAGATGTACCAGTCGCTCTCGGAGATCTCTCCGCCGCCGCGGATCCGCATGGCCTCGATGGGCTGGTTGGTGTAGGGCAGTGCCCAGGTCGCGTTCATCTGGTACATTTCACCGACGGTGAACTCCTGGCCCAGAGCTGCCGTGAAATACCCGGTGGTCAGGTATTCGACTTCGTCCTTGATGGGCGCATGGCCTTGTTCATAACCGGAAGCGGGCGGGCCCCACTCTTCCCAGTCATGGCCGTTCACTTCCGCGTTGTGGTTCCGGTGTTCGCCGAACTTCTTCTTGTTTTCCCAGACGACACGGCAGACGCCGTCGCCGCAGCCGATGCGCTGGACGAGGTACAGGTTGTCATCTTCGTAACCGGCACCGTCGCCCTGGCTGTAAAGGCCTTTGCAGAACCACTGGCCGCCGCCTTCGGAAAGGTCGCAGGCATCGGGGCCGGCAATAGCGAGGTTACAGCCGTGGACTTCCTTCTCGACGTGGTCCGTCGTCGCGTAGCGGACTTTGCCGGGCATGAGCATCATCTCATCGCCCCAGTCGGCATAGTTCGCCTGGCGATACATGGTCCTTTTCATGAAGGGCGGGATGGAATAGTTTTCCTCGAAGGATTTGACCTGGCCCTTCACGTCTTCGGGGCCCCAGGTCTCGAGCATGTCGTTCTTCCACCAGGTGGACATGAGGCCCTGACGGGTCTCCTGGTCCGGCTCCATGATCTGCAGGGCGTTGATGGATGTCGCTGCCAGCATGGCGCTGTGGCGGGACAGGAACTTGAAGGTCTCCTTGAAGGACTTGAGGGCGTCCCAGGGGGACATCATGCCGCGGAACAGGTGGAGTCCGCTGTCGTCATCCTGAAGTCCGACATCAGAGATGTTCTGAAAACTGAGGCGCTCGACCTCAGAAGTCGTAAATTTCATACGTGGTTTCCTCCTTTGTCATGAGAGGCAGTTAGTCGGAGATGTAAACACCGCCGTCTGCATGGATGGTGGCGCCGGTGATCCAGTGGCTCTCATCGGAAGCCAGGAACACGACGACCGGCGCAAGATCATCATAGGGGTCGCCGGCACGGCCAAAGGGGTTGTCTTTGAAGGCAGTCTTGGCCCATTCCTGGATCTCCGGCGGCTGCTTCTTCAGACCTTCGTCACAGTTGTCGGTGTAACCGTTGGGCATGATGCAGTTGACACGGATGTTGCTGGGGCCGAACTCTCTTGCCGCGACTCTTGTCATGGCGCCGGCACCGGACTTGATGGTGGCATAGACACCGTGGCCGATGGTGCCTTCTCTGGCAGCCTTCGAACCGAAGTTGATGATGGATGCGCCGTAGCCGGGATGGTCTTCCATGTAGTCCCAGCAGAGCTGCATCAGGTGGAAATAGGCTTCGATGCCGATCTTGTATTCGAGCTCCAGGTCGTCGAGGCTCTTCGCGAGGATCGGCTGCAACGGGGTCGTATAGTGAGCGCTGTTGACGAGGACGTCGATAGTGCCGTACTTTTCAGCAGCGACTTCGACGAAATGCTCACGGTCTTCCCGGGATGCGAGGTCCACGACGACAGCCGTGCACTCTGCGCCTCTTTCTTCGCAGATGCGTTTGGTCTCCATGAGTTTTTCTTCCTGGATGTCACAGATGACCAGTTTGGCACCTTCGTCCGCAAAGCGGATCGCTTCCTGTTTGCCAAGGCCGCTGGCGCAGCCGGTGATGAGACAGACTTTTCCGTCCAGTTTTCCCATAATGATTTGCTCCTTTCAAAAATAATCAGGCTTCGTTTTTTGGCAGTTCCATCATACGTTGCCCTCCTCTCCCCGCTCTACAAAGCCGGAGGGAGGTTTTGTCATTTTTGTCCGCGATGTGCGGTGGCAAAGAGCCGAAAAATGGCGAAAAAGCAGTAAAAGACCGCCCGAAAACAGGCGGTCTTTCGTTCCGAAATATGACATTTATGATACTTTTCACGACAAAGGTTATCGCAAACATGACATTTCTGCTATATAATGAAACCAGCATGATACCCCTCCCCAATCTTTCGAGGAAGGTGCAAAAAATGAGTGAACAGGATCTCAGAACATTCGACTTTGGCGATCAGAAACATTTTTCCTTATTAGATACCATCAAAGAACTCATCCGGGACGGAAATGTAGAGCAGCTCGACGAACTCCTCTGTTCCTCGGACTATCTGAACGATCTGGAGCATATCTTTTTCAACGATGTATCCCTGGCCATTGCATCCTTTGAATATGTATGGGCCCAGTCCAGCTATGTTGCCATCGAAGAAGGCGTCGATGCCGCAGAAGCGGGACGGTTATATGAATTCCATCGCCGTCAGCTGCTGAACGCTCAGTCTGTCGCTGCCGCGCTCTATGAGAACCGGCAGTTCCACCGCGCCCTCACGACCATGGTCTGGGCCATACGGGAAGAGTCCGCTTACAGTCCCCTGGTGCAGAGTTGCCGGCACTACGTCCGGGAGCACATCCTGGAACCGCCTTCGGTGCAGGACGTCGCCGACCACCTGAACATCTCCCGGGGACACCTGTCCCAGTTGTTCAAGAAGGAGACGGGACAGACGGTGCGGGAATTCATCCGGGCACTGCGGCTGGCGGAGATCATCGAATTCCTGGAAGACCCCGCCGTCCCGGACTCAGAAGTCTGGCAGCTCACGGGTTTCTGTTCTCAGAGCCATTACATCCATTTTTTCAAGACGATGACCGGGCAGACGCCGAAGCAGTTCACCATGGAGCATGCCCGGGAAGCTGCTGCGCCCCTCCCCGCTCCGGGCGTGATGGACGCCGGTGACTTCCGGGAGACCCGGGAGAACGAAGCCATCCTAGAACAGCTAGATGACTACGCGGAAAAAGGTGGGTTCAAGCAGCAACTCTACCTGCTTTACTGTGTCCGCAGAGGAAAAGTGGAAGACCTCCGCGATGAACTGAAAGACCCCCGGTTCCGCTCCGACATGCGCTCCATTTTTCAAGGGAACCGGACCATGGTGCTGGAGACGCTTCTCTATCTGCTCCCGCAGATCTCCGCAGCGGCAGTCGATGCCGGCGTCTCCATGAAGAGTGCATCGCGCATCTACATCGACATCATCAAGGCGACTCCGGATGCCGATGCCGACCAACTACTCGACCTGCTCGTCGAGGCTTACCTGGACTATGCGCAGCTGGTCGTAGAAAGCAAAGATCAATGACTTTCCCGGAAGGTGTTTTCCCGATACTGCTTCGGGGTGACGCCTTCTATTTTTTTGAATATGGTCTGGAAATAACTCTGGGATGAAAACGAAAGATAGGATGCGATCTCCCCCAGACTGTAGTCCGACATTTCCAGCAGGCGCCTGGCATTCTGGACTTTGGCCCTTTGGTTGTATTCCACGATGCTCATCCCGGCCTCTGCTTTGAAGTGGGAGCATAAATAAGAATACGAGACCCCGATCGCTTCCGCGACCTGTTTCGCAGTCAGAGGTTCCATATAATGGGAATCGATATATCGCATCGCCTTCCCCACATTCAGGTCCCGGCTCGGGACTTTCTGCAGGTGCTGCACCCGTTTGCAGAAGTCCATCCGGAGCTGCTGGGAAATGCGGATGAGTTCTTCGATGGACGCAGCCACTTCACACCGTTGGGAATAGTGTTCCGAGAGGCGAACGGCCAGTTCCTCGCTCAAGCCTCCCTCGCAGGCGGCGCAGCGGACGATGTAGATGTGGACCATCATGGAGTTTTTATAGTGACGAAGCGTATCGAAGGCCATGTCCCCATAGGGCGCCGGGTGTTCACTGGCGATGAGCTCTTCCAGGTCTCTTACAAGCCCGTTTCGGATGATGTACTGCATCTGTTCCACATAGGCGCGGTTGTAACGGGCCCACTCGACTTCCGTTTCTTCGGTCAGCGGCTCATCCTGGCGGTCCGACAGAATCGGTTCTGTCGGCAGTTGTTCTGCTCCCCAGTCAGCCCTTTGCCCGGTCAGCGCAAGGCAGACGCAGTCGACGGCCACCCAAAAGGCATTCATGGTCATGGTCCTGTGGCGGCGGAACCGGTCTGCAAACTCTCGGAACTCTTCCCCCTGAATAAGCAGTCCCGCCTGTTCCAGTGCCCCCATCAGGGTATCGTTGTCCGCCGGCATGATCGCGACCGGTCCCAGGAGCAGGGTCCCGTCTTCCAGAGGAAGATAGTATTCCATCAGCAGCCCGTTTTGCATCGCGAACCGGGCTGTCGTTTCGTTCTGCGCCTGTGCAAGTGCTTTTGCGACCGGGGCAAAATCCTCTCCTGCGTGGGCGATATACAATAGTTTTTTGTTATTGATGAAGTAGATCGGGAATTGTGCCACCTCGGAAAAGGTGTCGCAGTATTCCAGCAGAAAAGACCATTCCAGACTCATGATGCATTCGTTGCTCCTTTGGAAGATTATAGTTAAATTTTATAATGTAGCGTTATATTTTGCAATATATCGCTTCTTTTTCGCGATATGATGACCACAGAAACAAAAAACTAAAGGAGGCAACTACTATGAGCAACAAACTGAGAGTCGTGGTCATCGGGACCGGGAACGTGGCGTCCATTGCCATCCGCGCCCTGGAAGGCCGGGAAGATATGGAACTGGTCGGCGTCTGGGCCCATGCCGAGACCGCCGGGAACCTGATCGGGACCGATTCGGGCCTGCTGGACTCCGACAAAGAGAACGGGATCCTCATCACCGGTGACGAGGAAGAGATTTTCGCTCTGAAGCCGGACTGTGCCGTCATGGTCATCAACATCCGTGACCCCCGCCAGGCCACTGCCATCAACGGCGAATGGTATGCAAAGTTCCTCAGCAGAGGCATCAACGTGGTCTCCACTTCTGTGGTCGACCTCATGTGGCCGGACAAGGCTCCCGCCAAAGAACTCTGTGATCAGCTGGATCAGCTGGGCAAAGCCAATGGTGCATCCATCTTCGTCAACGGGCAGGAACCCGGCTATGCCGAGCATCAGGCAATGCTTCTCGCCTCCTGTTCCAACACCATCAAGACCCTGACCATCTCTGAGATGTACAACTATTCCACCACGCCGGCCCGCGCCGAGCTCGCACCCTCTTACGGGTTCGACGAAGACCCGGATTACCCCGCTATCCTGGCCATCCCCGATGTCCAGAAGATGATCTGGGGCCTCACCATCCACCACATGGCCAACGCGATGGGCTATGAACTGGAAGATATTACGACTTCTTTTGAGCGCCAGGTCTCCGATCATGACGTGGAATGTGCCTGGGGCACCATTAAGGCCGGCAAAGTCGTCGCCGTCCGCGTCCGCACCTGCGGTATCATCGAAGGCAGAGAGGCCATCGTCATCGAGCACGTCAACCGTATGGCACAGGATGTCGCGATGGACTGGCCCTGGACCGACCGCGTCGGACAGATCCGCGTCATCATCGAAGGCGACCCGAACCTGCAGGTCGATATGAATGTCGGCGTTCCGGAGAAGCCGGAAGAGCTGTCTTATGACGGATATGTCCTCACCGCCATGCGTGTCGTCAACGCCATCCCCGCTGTCTGTGCAGCAGAGCCCGGTGTCCTCACCATCCACGATGTACCGCTCTATCTCCCGGGCAGCGCGTTCCGGAGTGATGCTACCTACATCGCAAACCACAAAGTCAGCAAAGTAAACTGAATACACATAACGACCCTGAAACAGGAACCGGCAGTCAGAACGATCTGATTGCCGGTTCTTTTCTGGAATGAACAAATCGCGGGGAGACAGGTACAATGAATGAAATGAGGTGAACGATATGACCAAAGCGGACCAGTATTTAGTTTCCGATATCCACAATATTCTGGAGAACGGTTATAAAGACATCGACCCGCGGCCGAAGTACGAGGACGGCACCCCCGCCCACACCATTTCGGTCAACCACGTCGTGCGGAAGTACGACCTCGCCGAGACCCCGGGCCTTGCCACCTGTGCTTTCCTCACCATCTGGAACGTCCGGGGCGAGTTCCTCGACATGAGCATGGTCCAGCGTTCTGGCGATATGCTGACGGCGTCCGGTGCCGGCGGCATCAACGAGATCCAGTATGCGGCGCTCCTCATGATGATCG
>JAFRHS010000003.1 GCA_017433225.1 Clostridia bacterium | reverse complement strand
TAAGAGAGAGGTGTGTCAATGAAGGATCTAAAACATCTGATCTATTTCGAAAGCCTGCTTGAAAACCAGGACAACGAACTGGTCAAACAGGCGCAGGCAGACGGTCAGCTGTGCGTCGGATACACTTGCTATCACATGCCGGAAGTACTTCTGAATGTGGGCAACTGTTTCTCGACCCGTCTCAGGGCCCCGAACACGGGCTCCATCGACATCGCAACGTACTACATGTCGAACTACACCTGCGAATTCGCCCGCAGCGTGCTGGAACGTGCCATTGAAGGCGGTTACCAGTACCTCGACGTATTGGCAGAAGTCGATGCCTGCTCGGCGATGAACCGCTGTGCCGAACACATCGAAGTGTTGAACTGCAACACGAAACCGGACTTTTTCTGCACGCATCTGGACATCCCCTACAAAGTAGAGGACTACAGCATCGAGCACATGGCCATCCAGGTCCGTCTCCGCCTGCTGGAAGAGTTCAAAAACGTCTATGGTGTGGACATCTCCGATGACGCCATCCGCGCGGCGGTCAAAGAGCACAACGAACTGTGCGACGTCATCACGGAACTCAGCGAACTGAGAAAGCTGGAGAATGCTCCCATCACCGGGTATGAATTCGCCATCTGCACGCTGGTGTCCTATGTCTGCCCGACGGCACTCATCCTGCCGTATCTGAAAGAGACCCTTGAAGAGGTCAAGGCGCGTAAACTCGATCCGAAACCCTGGTACCGCGCCAGAGTGGCCATCGTCGGCTCCGAGATCGACGACCCAGAGCTCATCAAACTCATCGAAGACTGCGGCGCTTTCATCGTTGCCGACCGTTACTGCTACGGCTCGAACCCCGGCAGAGAGCGCATCGAGCTCAACGACGAAGAAGATCTCGTCTATCAGATCTGCCGTCATTACATGCAGACCGCTCAGTGTGCCCGTTACATGAGTGAAGAAAAGATCCAGCAGCGCCGCGACACCGCGGACCAGCTGGCGAGAGACTTCCATGCAGACGGCATCATCTATGAGCAGATGAAGTTCTGTGACTTCTGGGCATTCGAACGTCCGCTTGCAAGCCACATCCTGACCGAAGAATACGGCTGGCCGGTCCTGTCCATCGACAGACCGTACCGCGCCCGTTCCTCGGGTCAGCTCCGGACCCGTTTCCAGGCCTTCGTCGAGGCATTGGAGATCAAACGGATCCAGTCCCGTAAGGAGGCGTCCGCATGAGTAACAATACCCCGAAATATCCGAACCCGAAATTCTTCAAGGCAAAGGACCAGATGGTCTGGGCCGACCAGAAGAAGAATCTGAAGGAAGTCGGCAGCATCGCCCTCGACATGTTCAAACACACCGACTGGAACGATGTCAAGGAAGCGCGCATCGCCGACGCCGAAGCGTTCAAAGAGCGTCTGACGCAGGAGTGCAAAGACGTCCTCGCCATGAGCTGGGCAGAGCGGAAAGACCTCGTCCTGAACGGCGAGAAACACCTCGGTAAACTCTACCGCAACGGCCAGATGGCCATGGTCCGCCGTGAATGGCGCGGCATCGAGTCCACCGCCATCGACTTCTACGAGTGGGCGAGACTGTGGGGCATGATGCTCACCACGTTTGGCAACGACCTCATCCCGGCAATGAATCAGCTGTTCCACTATCGCTGGATGGTCTCCTACTTCAATGCCCACGCGTTCGCGGACAAGCTGATCCTCGGCCTCCGCGGCAACGCGCTGAAGATGCATCACGAACTCATCTTCGCGATCTTCCGTTTCGTTACGGAGAACCTGCTCTTCCTCGCCAAGGGCGATGAAAAGAACGGTAACTCCAAAGAACTGTCCAGACAGACCGTCCTGCTCGATGAGATGACCATGGGACAGATCATGGCCGGTTTCCCCGACCTGCTCGGCATCCCCTATCAGCTGCTTCCGGTCTTCCTTGTTTCCGAAGTCGACCAGCTGGTCTGCGAGCCGTACATCGACGCTGTTGAAGCGTACGGTCTGCCCTCCGACACCTGCCCCGTTCCGACCTCGGAATGCGGCGCGGTCGTCCTCGACGCACTGCCGCACCTCGGCGCGTGCTTCATCTCGAGCTCCATGCCCTGCGACGGTTCCGTCATGGCCTCCGAGTACACGTCCCGACGGTTCAAAGATCTCCCGACCTTCCATCTGACCTTCCCCGTCCGCTATGAGGACGAATCGGTCATGGAACAGGCTGTCATCGAGGTCAAGAATTGTATCAAGTTCATCGAAGAGCGTACCGGTGCCAAGTGGAGCTGGGAAAACTACTTCACCTGCATGGACCGTTTCAATCAGGAGACCGACTACGAACTGCAGAAATGGGAAGTCAACCAGACTGACACACCGCAGCTCATCGGTCCCGCTTACGAGCTGTTCCGCAAATGGAACTATGAGATGGACGGCGGTATCGACCCGCGTGTCATGAAGACCTTCGAAAAGGTCAACAACCTCATGATGACCGCTTACGAGAACCACGAAGAGCCCTGGGTCGGCAAGATGCGCCACCGTGCCATCGTCTGGTCCGTTCCGGCTCACTACTATGCAAACTTCTCCAACTGGCTCGCCAACTGCTGGGGCATCGATGTCCTGGTCGAGATGGAAGGCCTGAACTTCACGAAGCACCTCAACACGAGCGACCCCGAAGAAGCGCTTCGCGATATGTCGAGACTGTATGAACGCATGGTCATGCGTCGTCATACCAACGGCGGCTATCAGCACGTCGTCGACGAGCTGTGGCGTCAGGTCGACATCTGGAGACCCGAGATCGTCATCATGTATCAGCACGTGTCCTGCAAGAACATGTCCACCCTTCAGGGTCTGTTCGATGACCAGGCGAGAGAGCACGGCGTGCGCCTCATCTGGATCGAGCACGACCTCATGGATCCGCGGACCGTTTCCCGGAAAGACATGCGTTCCCGTGTCAACAATTATATGTACACTGTTATGCAGGAAGAACCCATTGACCCGTCGTTAGTCGAATTCAACGACGAGACCACGATGTAAAGAAAAGGAGAGTTTTTTATGAAGTATTATGGCGGATGCGACGTAGGTTCCACCTACACGAAAGCAGTCATTTTAGATGAGAACGGCAAGATCGTTGCCGACACCACCATCAAATCCAAGATCAACGCGGAAGAGTCCGCTCGCATCGCGATGAAGGAAGTCCTCGACAAGGTCGGCCTCAAGTCCGAGAAAGAGCTCGAGTACCTCATCGGTACCGGTTACGGCCGGAACAAGGTCCCGTTCGCAGACGAGAACATCTCCGAGATCTCCTGCCACGCGATGGGCGTCCATGTGACGAACCCGAACGTCAAGGC
>JAFRHS010000024.1 GCA_017433225.1 Clostridia bacterium | reverse complement strand
TATCTTGCAGGCCGAAGGGCCGGAGTGCCCCTTTGGCCTGTTGTTTGCCCCATGCCGGCGGGTGGAAGTGCGGTCAAGGGCAGGCAACGCGGTGGGTGGTTGCCTGTCGCGGAGCGAGCGGGCCCCTTGACGGCGCTGCAAGCCGCTGGCACGAAGCCCGGAGCGAAGCGGAGGGCGCAAATACGCACGGCAGCTTACAGGGGCACGCCGATGCCCCGCTGCCAGGGCGGATGTCACCTAGCAGGTGCAAGTTTGAAGAGCTCGACAAATACAAGTTTGAGGGGCAAAACAAGAGAAAAGCACTGAGGCCGGAGTCTCAGTGCTTTTGTTGATAGATTATGGATAGTCGGGAGCAGATGCTCGAGGATGGTCGGGAGCAGATGCTCGAGGATAGTCGGGAGCAGACGCTCGAGGATAGTCGGGAGCAGATGCTCGAGGATGGTCAGGAGCAGATGCTTGAGATTGGCCAGGAGCAGATGCTCGACGGCAATCAGGAATAGATGCTCGAGAACGTCGAGGTGTCGAGGTCGAGGTCGCCGAAGTAGGCGGCGAAGTCCATGCCGAGGCGGTCGGCCATCTGTTTCATCTCGATGACGGTCTTGACGTCGACCGGCACGCCGTTCTCTTTGACGCGGTCGACTGCCAGGGCTTCCTTCTCACCGTGGGTGTAGATGCGCTCGGCGCCTTCCGCTTTCGGGGCGTCGCGCAGTTCCTGCAGGAAGGTGGAGAAGTGCTCCTTCAGGGCGTCGGGGTCGCCGAAGATAGCGGGGTTGAGAGCGATGAACCCGTGGCAGGTCCCGCCTTTGCCGTTCTGGTGCGTGTGGTTCGAGGTGATGCCCATGGAGGCGATCGACGACAGCAGCTCGACGAGCATGCCGTAGCCGTAGCCCTTGTGGGAACCGAGTTTTTCGGTGTTGCCGCCGAGGGGCATGATGCCGC
This sequence comes from Clostridia bacterium, assembly GCA_017433225.1. GTDB lineage: Bacteria > Bacillota > Clostridia > Oscillospirales > Acutalibacteraceae > RUG420. The sequence continues at coordinate 14,477 of JAFRHS010000024.1, read as the reverse complement.
CGCCGGCTTTCGCCACGATGTTTTTCAGGACGTCGTCCGCGTCTGTGGACGGTTTACCATACTTGTTGAGCGCCCAGCCGTCCGGCAGTTCCTTCTCAGCCTTGCGGTACATCTCGAGCTTGCCCCGGGTGACGACCGAGGTGGATGCATCGAAGAAGAAGGGGTACGGGTCTGCCGGGACCGCGACGGCCAGCGGGTTGCTGCCGAGCATGGCCTTCGACGCGAAGGTCGGGACCATGATGGCTTCGGAGTTCGTGGTACTCAAGCCTACGAGGCCTTCCTTGACCGCCATCAGGGCATAGTAGCCGGCGATGCCGTAGTGGTTGGAGTTGCGGGCCGTGACGATGCCGATGCCGTTCTGCTTCGCCTTTTCGATGGCCATCGTCATCGCCTTGTAGCTGATGAGCTGGCCCATGCCGTCGTGCCCGTCGATGACCGCCGAGATGGGCGTCTCGAACACGACTTCCGGTTCGGCGTCTTTCTTGATGAGTCCGCTCTTGAGGCCGTTGTCATAACGGGACAGACGCTGCATGCCGTGGGACTCGATGCCGTACATGTCAGCGGTCAGAAGGACGTCGGTGATGATCGCCGATTCTTCTTTCGTGAAGCCGACGTTCTGGAACGCGTCGCCGACGAATTTCTCCAGAACGGGCATTTGGAAATACATGTGAGCCATAAGCAACCTCCTTTTCACGCTCCCCTTCCGGGAGCTTTGTCTTCTGCTTGGAACTGTATCTCACCGTTTGAAAATGTATCTTGCAACTTGGTCTATTTTTCCTTTTCATTCCATCTTCATTATAGGAGCGGATTTACAGAAACGTCAAGAAAAGATATGTCTTGGCGACGGTGACAAAAAAGGGTCGGAACAAGGCGCAAAAAAAGACCCGCAGAGGGTGCTGCGGGTCTTTCGGTTTGCGTGGGGACTACTTGCCGACGGTCCGGCTCCGAAGAGCGGGAAGACCGGCGCCGAAGAATGTGAAGACTGCCTGGAAAATGAGGAGCTTCGCGTCGGACATGGCCTCGACGCCGAGGATGGCGAGGGCGATGCCGACGATGCCGGCGATGACCGCGAAGGCCATGGCAAGGATGTTGTTGATGGAGACACCGTCGTAGAGGCGGCGGGCCTCGTAGAGCGTCTTCAGAGACGACTCGATGCTGCCGTTGTGCAGGAGGCCGGACGTGGAGTACGGCTTCTCCGCCTCGAAGTACTTGCCGGCGATGTCGCCCTGGACCGGACCGAGGACCTTGACGGCCGTGACGGGCAGGTGGTAGTACTTCGCGACCATCTCTTCCGTGATGTTGCAGTCGGTGTTGCGGACAAGGATGGTGATGCCGGCGCGGTCGATGTTCTGCAGGTAACGGCGGTACTGTTTGACCGGGCGGTACTTGACGACGAACATGGCGGCCACCTTGCCGGAAATGGCGAGGTAGTTGACCTTGCGGCCGTTGACGGTGTACTGCTTTTCGAACTCCTCATCGGGCAGTTCGACGTTGTGGTTCAGGAGCAGGTTGCGGTTGCCGAAGAGGACGCGGCGCTCGCCGATCCAGGCGGAGAGACCGAGGCGTTCTTCATAGGCAAGACCGTCGACGCTCGGGAGCAGATCGTACTTGCCGAGGATGACGTTCTGGAACTCGTCGGCCAGAGGACCTTCGGAGCCGATGACGAGAGCCGCCGCGTAGAGGATGGCATCGTCGATGCGCATGTCGTGGAAGGTCTTGATGCCGATGATGTGGCAGGAATCTTTCGTGAAGATGTCTTTCGAATCGATGGCAAAGGTGTTGACGTAGGCGCTCTGCTCGACGGCCCGGTGGCCGAGGATGGCGGAACCCTTGCGGGAGAAGCGCTTGTCATCGATGTACAGGGAAAGGTTGGAGGCCAGGAGCGCGAACGCCGGAACGGCGATGGTGACGATGGCAGCGAAGACGCTGACACCGAATACCGCGCTGTGGCGGACAAGGCCGAAGATGAGGGCCGCGAGAAGAGCGACACCGAGTGCTGCCAGGGTCGGCAGGTGCGCGTTCTGATCGGCGGGGTCATCGGCAAAGGAGTCTTCGACGAAGCGGGGCTGGTCGGCGATCGGCGTGTTGTAGGCGACGACCGGGTTCTCGAGCTGCATGCCGCGGGTGACCTCGGCAGCGTCCCGTTCGTTCGGGATGACCTCTGTGCTGTACATGTGGATGCCGCTCGTCAGGAGCCGCAGGTTGTCGAGTGCCCGGCGGAAGGACAGGTGGCGTGCCACATTGGACAGGAGCACCGTAAAGGTGGCCGCCGCGGTGAACAGGGCGACGGTGACGCCGGTCGACTGGGATGCCAGCAGATAGATGAGGTCGGCGATGAGGTTCGCAAGGACGACAACGGTGACCGCACTCGAGGCGTTGAGCCGCAGGCGGGCGATGCCGAGGACGCCCTTGACGATGGTCTTGTAACTGAGGGCGGCAGCCAGAGCGAGGATGCCCATGGCGACGCCGACGGTGACGCCGGCGCTGCCGGCGAAGGTCTCAAGGTTGTAGCCGTTCGAGGCGAGGATGCCGGACAGGACCAGTCCGACGACCACCAGGACCGCCTGGATGATGGACGTGATGAACGTGAAGCGGACTTTGCTCTCCAGCGCATATTCGATGCGCTCGGCGTCGAGCTCGGCGCTCTCGTACTCGTCGTTCAGGTAGTCGCCGACGTAGGTGTCGTGTTCGACGAAACGTTCATCGCCGAGGGCAAAACGAAGGTCCTCGTTGACCGTGTTCGGGTCGTAGTCGAGCGGCTCTTCCTCCCGCTGCGGGACGTCCGGTTCGTCGTCTTCGCGGTGATTCAGCTTGAAGCCTTTGACCTGTGCGGCCCGGCGTTCCCGGAGCTGTTCCTCGGTGGCGTCTTCATCCACCTGGACCGGCTGGACTTCCGGGTTCTCGTCGTCGAAACCGAAGAGCTTGATCTGACCGTCGATCCCTTCGTTGTCTTCGTGCTCGATCGTCTTGTTGTCGCCTTTCGCGACGATGGTCTTGTCGAAGGTGTTGAGCTCGGCGTCCGCCGCGATGATCGTGGGGATGGGCTCGAGGTCCGCGGTGTTCGTGAACTTCCGGGTCTTGTCGACCGTCGGGACGGCGGCGACGCCTTCCGTGACGACCTGCGGCTCGGCAGGATCGGGTTCCGGGACCGGTTCCTCTTCGCCCCGTACCGCGCGGACGGCGGCGGCGGCAGCGGCCGCGACAGCGGCGCTGGCAGAGGCGACCGTGGTGGTGCCCTTCGGGGCAGCGCTGACTTTATTGTCGGACGACGGCATCTCTTCGTCTTCGAGTTTGGTGAACTCGGCCGTCGTCTTTTCGATCCTGGTCGTTAAGATCTGATGTTCGATATTGGCATTGCGGATGGGTCGGATGCCGACGGTCTTCTGCGCCAGTGCCTTCTTTTCTTCCGGCATCTGGGGCTTGTCGTCCGCCAGTTCCATGATCATTTTGGGCGATTCCGCATTTTCGTCGATGCCCTTGAAGAGAGCACCCTTGTTATGGACGTCCTCGACCTGCCGCGGCGTGGAAGGCGCGGACTCCGCGAGAGGATCGAAGACCTTGGTCTTCTGGGACGCGAGTTCCCGGTCCATGAACTTGCCACGGCCGGTCATCCGCTCGACGCCGTCGTCGCGGGGCGCGGGAGCCAGACCGTAGTCTTCGTCGGTGAACTCCTCTTCCTCCTCGCCGGCGTTCTCGACGACGTGGATGAAGCTTTCGCGGAAGGCGCGCAGCTTGTTCATGAAGCCGCCTTTTCCGCCTTCGACGTCCACTTCGTCATCGATGACGACATCGTCGTCGACAAAGCCCGGCACGTAGTCGGTCTCGTCGGTCAGGTTGCTCTGCGCCGCTTTTGCCTGCGCCGCATAGTTCACGACCGTGGCCGCAGCGGGTGCCGGGGTCGGCTCAAAGACGGAAGCCCTGGCCTCGGACGGCGCTTTAGCAGCCGGAGTCTCTTCCTCCGGAGCTTCGTCGACCGGCACCTCTTCCTCCGGTTCGGCAGCGGGTCCTTCGACCGGTTCCGGCTCGGCGGGGAGTGCTTCCTCCACCGGATTGCCGAACAGGTCATCCACACCCTCTACGTCCGGACCTTCGTCTTCATCGAAGTCGTCGTAGTCGTAGTCATAGTCGTCGTCGAAGTCATCTTCCTCGTCGAGGACGGGAAGCGCGGCCTCGTCGACCGGGTCGGCTTGTTCAACTGCCGCGGGCTCGCCCATAAGCTCCGCGACCAGGTCCGAGACCCCGTTCTCCTGGGTGGTTTCCAGGAGGTTGTCGATCTCGTCCATTGACCATTGTTTAGCCATTCGCTCTAACCTCTTTCAAACATCGGATCATTCGTGTTTACTTGATTTTTCTTTGGCGATGTACCTCATACATGACGATGCCGGCGGCAACGGATGCATTGAGGGATTGTATATTACCGGACATCGGCAGGGACAGGATGAAGTCGCACTTCTCGCGGACCAGCCGGCCCATGCCTTTGCCTTCATTGCCGACGACCAGCGCCATCGGACCCGTGAGGTCCGTCTGACACCAGACCTCGCCCTCCATGTCGGTGCCGTAGATCCAGACACCTCTCGCCTTCAGTTCTTCCATGCAGGCGGGAAGGTTCGAGACCCGGGCGACCGGGAGATATTCGAGCGCACCGGCCGAGGTCTTGTCCACCGTGTAGTTGAGGGTGGCACTGCGGCGCTTCGGGACGATGACCCCGTGGGCGCCGGCGCATTCGGCGGTGCGGATGATGGCTCCGAGATTGTGCGGATCGGAGACCTCATCGGCGATGATGAAGAAGGGGGCTTCCCCCGTTTCTTCCGCGCGGGCGAACAGGTCGTCCACCGTCGCGTATTCGTGGGCCGCCACCTTGGCGATGACGCCCTGGTGGTTGGCGTTGCCGCACATGAACCCGAGCTTCTTCGCGTCGGTCTCCTTGATGAGGACCCCGGCGTCCCGGGCGGTCGCGATGATCTTCCCGATGGACCCCTGACGCTCTCCTTTGGAGACGAAGATGGTGTCGATGTTCCGTCCGGCTTTCAGAGCTTCCATGACAGGGTTTCTGCCGATGATGAGCTCATCGCGAACTTCCTTCTGTTCCATGCGCGCCGTACCCTTCTTCCATGATAGTTGCCCATAATAAGGCATTATATTTAAAACATTATACCAGAACTTGGGGTTCAACACAATAAAGCACCCATTATCTTGACGCATAAACTCTGGTCTTATTTCCAATAAAAAAATGTTACCTTTGACGGAGGTGCATCGCCAAAATGAATATTTATGCAGAAATATTGCATTTTTCTGAATTTTTATGCAAACAACCCTTGACTTTTATATAGGGCATTCCTATAATGTGTATCACAACTTGAAAAGACCCCGTTTGCGCGGGATTGGAGGAATACAAATGGCAATCGCAAAGAAGAACAAAGAAGACATCAAAAAGGTCGTTCTCGCCTACTCCGGCGGCCTCGACACATCCATCATCATCCCCTGGCTCAAGGAGAACTACAACAACTGTGAAGTCATCGCAGTCTCCGGCAATGTCGGCCAGGCATCCGAGCTCGAAGGCCTCGAAGAGAAGGCCCTCAAGACCGGCGCGTCCAAGCTCTACATCGAAGACCTCACCGACGAGTATGTCGAGGACTTCATCATGCCCTGCGTCAAGGCCGGCGCCAAGTATGAAGACTATCTGCTTGGCACGTCCCACGCCCGTCCGATCATCGCGAAGAGACTCTGCGAGATCGCCATCAAGGAAGGCGCGGACGCCATCTGCCACGGCTGCACCGGCAAGGGCAACGACCAGGTCCGTTTCGAGCTGACCATCAAGGCGTTCTGCCCCGACATGACCATCATCGCCCCCTGGCGTGAGTGGGACATCGTCTCCCGTGAACAGGAGATCGAGTACGCGGAAGCCCATAACATTCCTCTCAAGATCAATCGCGAAACCAACTACTCCAAAGACAAGAACCTCTGGCACCTCAGCCACGAAGGCCTCGACCTCGAAGACCCGGCCAACGAGCCGCAGTACGAGAAGGAAGGCTTCCTGGAAATGGGCGTCTCCCCGCTCCAGGCTCCGGACGAACCGACCTACATCACCCTTGACTACGAGCAGGGCATCCCGGTCGCTCTGAACGGTGAGAAGATGAGCCAGAAGGACATCGTCCTGAAGCTGAACGAACTCGGCGGCCAGAACGGCATCGGTCTCCTCGACATCGTCGAGAACCGTCTCGTCGGCATGAAGAGCCGCGGCGTCTATGAGACCCCCGGCGGCACCATCCTGTACCATGCGCTGAACTACCTCGAGACCATCACCCTCGACAAGTATGCCGCGCACAAGAAGGCCGAGCTCGCCATCACCTACGCCGACCTCGTCTACAACGGCCAGTGGTTCACCCCGCTGCGCGAGGCCCTCGACGCGTTCGTCGACAAACTCGAAGAGCGCTGCACCGGCACCGTCAAGCTGAAGCTCTACAAGGGCAACATCATCAACGCCGGCGTCACCTCTCCCTACAGCCTCTACAACCCCGGCCTTGCCACCTTCGACGAAGACGAAGTCTACGACCAGACCGACTCCGCCGGCTTCATCAACCTGTTCGGCCTTCCGATCAAGGCGCAGGCGATGAGCGCCCAGGCGTACAAACTTGACGACAAAGAATAAGAGGTTTTTCCACCTATGAAACTCTGGACCGGACGGTTCTCGAAAGAGATCGACCCGAAGACCAACGACTTCAACTCGAGCATCAAGTTCGACTCCCGGATGTACAAAGAAGACATCACCGGGTCCATGGCCCATGCCACCATGCTGGGCGCACAGGGCATCAACTCGAAGGAAGACACCGAGGCCATCCTTGCGGGACTGCAGGGCATCCTCGACGACCTCGAGTCCGGCGCGCTGGAGATCGACCCGAACGCCGAGGACATCCACACCTTCGTGGAGCAGACCCTGACGGAGCGCATCGGCTCCGCGGGCAAACGGCTCCACACGTCCCGCTCCCGGAACGACCAGGTGGCCCTCGACGACCGTCTCACCATCCGGAACGAATGCGACGCGCTGATCCCGCAGCTGAAAGAGCTCATCGCGGTCCTGGCCAAGCAGGCCGCCGAGCACAGCGAGGACATCATGCCCTCCTACACGCACCTGCAGCGGGCGCAGCCCATCGTCTTCGGCCACCACCTTCTGGCGTACGCCGAGATGTTCCTCCGGGACATCGGCCGTCTGGAAGACGCGCGGAAGAGGATGAATGTATCGCCCCTCGGCTCCGGCGCCCTCGCCGGCACCACCTACGACATCGACCGGGAAATGACCGCAAAGGCCCTCGGCTTCGACGGGCCCTGCCGCAACTCCCTCGACGGTGTCTCGGACCGGGACTTCTGCATCGAGTTCGCGGCCGCCCTCTCCCTCATCATGGTGCACCTCTCCCGGTTCTCCGAGGAGATCTGCATGTGGTGCTCCTGGGAGTTCAAGTTCATCGAGCTGGACGACGCCTTCTCCACCGGCTCCTCCATCATGCCGCAGAAGAAGAACCCGGACATCGCGGAACTCGTCCGCGGAAAGTCCGGCCGTGTCTTTGGCGATTTGACGACCCTCCTCACAGTCATGAAGGGCCTGCCCCTTGCCTATAACAAGGACATGCAGGAGGACAAGGAAGCCATCTTCGACGCGTTCGACACCGTGAAAATGTGCCTGACCGCGTTCATCCCGATGATCGACACCATGACGGTCCTGCCGGAGAACATGCGGAAAGCGGCCGCCGGCGGATTCATCAACGCCACCGACTGCGCCGACTACCTCGTCGGCAGAGGCCTCCCCTTCCGGGACGCCTACAAGTGCACCGGCGAACTCGTCGCCCTGTGCATCGAGAAGGGCACGACCCTCGAAGAGCTGCCGCTCGACGAGTACCAAAAGGTCTGTGACCTCTTCGAAGAAGGCGTGTACGACGCCATCTCGCTCGAGCGCTGCGTGTCGCAGCGGACGTGCATCGGCGCCCCGGCGCCGGAAAACGTCCGGGCCGAAGCCGCAAGGGTCGCGGAACTGGTGAAGTGAATCGCCCAAACGAATACAAAAACGCCCCCTGAAACGCTCAGGGGGCGATTTTTATGTCTTCCGGGTCGTCAGATCTCGTCTTTCATCTCATAGGGGATGTCGATGATGTTCCGGCGGCCTTCGATGTTGTCGTAGTGCTTGCACATGGCCGGCTCGTAGACATAGTAGAGGAGCTTGCCGTCGAGGTCGAAATAGAAGACCGCGAACAGTGCCGCATAGACGATCGCGAAGATACGGATGATCTTAAAAATGAGTTTCATTCGGTCCACCTCTTTCTTACCAGGTCAGGTCGTCGTCGAAGTCGAGCAGCGACGGGTCGAGCGGTTCTTCGTGCATGACGTTGATCATGTAGCCGCTGATGCCGTCCCGGATCTCTTTGCGGGAAACGGTCCGTTTGTCAGGCAGCGCGTGGGGCAGCCAGAACGCGTGAATGCCGCGTCTGCGGAACTCGTCCTCGAACATGCCCTTGATGCCCTGCATGCCCTTGCACTGCAGCTGGTCGTACATGGCGACCATGTCGCAGTTGAACTGTTCCATGTAATCCCACAGTTTGAAGATGTGCTCGTGGCCGCCGACCGCCATGGCGCGCATGGGGGCCAGCTCGTTGTACCAGCCGAGGTCTTCGAGCGCGTGCTCGTAGGTGTCGGTGCGGATGTCCTTGTCGAACATGAGGGAGTCCATGTTGATGACGACGTTCAGGCCCCAGCAGTTGTAGGCCCAGGTGCACCAGTTCGAATAGTAAAGCGGGGCGCAAGACCAGGCGATGACGCGGTGGCGGGTCTTCGGGAACGTGTCGATCTGATTGGCGACACAGTTCTCCATGATCTTCCGGACACGGCTGTCCAGCAGCTGCCAGGTCTCGTTCCAGCCGTACTGCGAATAGTAGATGCGGTACAGGGCCTGGGCGACGCCGTTGATGGGATAGTTGTTCGTTCTGGCGGCGACGTCCCATTTCTCGCGTTCGAAGTAGAGCTGCTCATTCTGCAGTTCCGCATATTTCTTGAAGCTCTCCCAGCTGAACGGGACACCGGTCTGTTCCTCGACGAACTTCCAGGCGCCTTCGATCTCCTCCTGGCACCGTTTCTGGACCAGCGGATCGTCATACCGCATGGGCTGCGGCATGGCATACAGCGGGCGGTTCAGGAACCAGTCCTGGATGATGGAGGTGGCGACGGAGGCGTCGCAGGCCTCGTTGGAGGTGACAATACACGGAGCGGAATCCGGGTAGTCGTCCATGATGCCGACGCCGGCTTCGGCCTGACACATCGGACAGGGGTCCGCGGGAAGACCGAGGGTCTGGATGGCGTCGATGTAGTGGAGGACCGTGTTCGAGTTGACGTGGCACGTAACGAAGTACGGGATCATCTCGAGCGGGATATCGACGAGTCCGCCGTCACGGAACGGATAGAAGATGGACCCGGAAACGGTCTCGTTGTGGAGGACCGTTTTTCTCCAGAGTTCGGTCTCTTTCCCGTTGAACCGGATGTCGCGCGCGAACATGCGCATGAACTGTTCGATGGTGGCATGGACCATGCCGCGGTAGTGCCAGGCGGAGGCGCGCAGCGCAGGGCCGCGAAGGCCTTCCAGTCCGCGGTCGAACCAGTGGAGGACCGGGATGTAGGTCTGGCCGAGCCAGCGGTAACGCCAGATGCCCTGGAAGAACCGCAGCGGTTTTTCGGCAGACAGGATGTCCGCCACCATCATGCCGTAGTTGTAGCACCAGATGACGTTGAAATAATACAGCGTATCTTTGAGGCCTCTCCACTCTCTGTGGCGATACAGGCCCGTCGGCTGGATATAGAGGTCGCCGATGTTGCGGCGCTCGTGTTCTTTTCCGTAGATGAAGTCTTTACACGCCTGTTTCGGGTCGTCGGCGATGTACTTCACAAAGTTTTTGAGGTCACCTTTCCGGTAGCCGAGTTTCTCGGCCAGTGACATTTTTACCATTCTCTCTTCTGCCATCAGCCAACACCCCTCTCTTCCTGTAATTTTTTCAACTCAACGCTCTCGATGAAGGCCTGGAACCGGGTCCGGAGCTGGCCGACCGCGTTGTTGGTGTACTCTTTCTCGATGGAGCACACCGGGATGCCATAGTCACGGCGCAGGACGAAGGTGTCGATCATGCGCTCATAGCTCCAGTACTCACAGAACTTCATCTGTTCGATGATGATGCCGTCCGCCTTGTACTCTTTCACAAGATTCGCCAGATACTCTTTCCGCTGGCGCATGACATGCTGTTCCATGAAGCGGGTGCACTGGCTCGACTCCAGATAGTGGCGGGCAACGGCATCGAGGGCGGTCTCGCCCTCACGGATCTCGATCTCATCCCGTCCGGGAAGAGAACCGTAGCAGTAGCGGTCCGCCACGACACGCGCGCCGCACTGCTCGATGAGCTGAACGAAGTAGGGGTCGTCGTTCTCGGAACCGGCGAGCACGACTTTGATGCGGTAGTCGGGTTTCGGGTCCGGTTCACGGGTCTTGAGGTCTTCCAGCGTCTCTTTCAGCATCGGCAGGATGAGGTAGTGCGGGCAGGCCAGGGCGACGAGCTGGCAAAGGGCAAACTCGAACCCGGTGATGGTCGGGTTGTCCAGCTTGCGGTACTCGCCGATCTCCCGGATGACCCGGTTGATCTCGTTCTGCTCTTCGATGGCCTTGCGGATGGCCTCATCGGAGATGTCGATGCCCAGTTTGTCGTGCAGGACATCGAGGACATGGTCCTGGAGCTGATCTTTGTAATGCTGGATGGAGATGTCGTTCTTCTTGAAGGGGACATCGGTGAACTCGCAGAAGAAGTCCGGATTGTCGATGAGTTCCGGCATCATCTGCAGGTGTTCCTGGAACCGGCACGTGACGGTGCAGGTCTCCGTGGCGAGCTGGGCATCCAGGAAGTTGAAGCCGCCTTCCAGAGCCCGTTCCATCAGGGCGCGGCCGTACATGCAGGTACGTCCCGACATGTAGTAGGTCGCCATATCCGGCGATGCACTTCTCGGCGCACGCAACCGAACGGAGAAGCAGCCCGGGAGGTTCAGAAGGACTTCCGGCATGAAGTAACAGGTATAACCAAGCGCTTTTTTCCCCTCCTCTTTGGCCTGACGAACCAGGTCGTTGTGGGCCTCGAGGAGAAGATCTTCGAACTTGATCATGTTTTTCAGATCTCGCATGTGTATTGATTCACCCTTTCTCAAAAACAAAATACCTAATCTTGCACAGTTGCAATCCCAATTATGCAACGGGATCAATGAACGGTCGTCCTGTTTTTGTGCACATATATGTACAAAAGTTTTACACTTCAGGACAGCTTTTTCATCAATCTTGTACATTTTCAGTATAAAAGGAAACTCGTGTCAAATCTAGTGTTATTTTTGTTTTTTTATATTATTATCATAAAAAAGCCACAAAAAGAACGAGCCGCGACGGCTCGTTCTTTCTTTGAGTTCCCATTTATTTGTGCGGGATCGCTTTGAGGATCTGTTTTGCCATATAAGAGTGCCCCTTCGGCGTCGGGTGGACATCGCTCCCGCCCACGTCATAGAAACATTCGGTATTCGTGACGTTGACGTAGGTGTAACCGAGGACCGCGGCATTTGATTGGAAATAGGTGTTGACCATGTTCACGCCTATGTCTCCCATCTGGGACAGATTCAGTCCGGCGACCACGGTGTCCACATTGCGGAACGGATTGAACATGCCGACGACAGCGATCTCGGCATCCGAATTCGCCTTGACCGTCGCGATGACCTGCGGGAAAGCAAGCGTCATTTCCGCGAATGCCTTGTCCATTTCCGCAAACATGGCACTGAGATAAACTGCCGTGATGCCGAGGGTGTTGAGGGTCGTGAACAGCTGCTCGAAGTCTTTCGTGAGCAGACCCTTCTTGACCGCCTGCTGAACCAGTTCCGCTGTCTTTGTCGACACGTCGCTGACCTTCTCGATGTCCAGTCCTGCCATGATCAGCGGACCGGTGAGGATGTCGTTGTTGCCGACATTGAAGGTGACCAGAGAGGACTTTTTCAGACTCTTTTTGACCACCGAAGCCTTTGGCGGGACCCTCTTTGCCGCGGCAAAGATCCCTTTTTCCAGAAAAGCCTCATAGTAACGGTCTTTTCTCACGTTGCCGCCGAGCATCATGAGGACATCTTTCGTGCGGCATCCGTCATAGGCGTATTGCGCGATCTTCGTTCCGGTGACCGAAGCCACACGCTCCGGATAGGCGTTCGGGTTGACGCCGTCGCCGAGGCCGTAGAGCACCGGCTTGCGCGTCGGGTCATAGCCGGTGGGGATGCTGTCCCCGAACACGGTATAGGTCTTTCCTTTGTACTGCTGATATGCGCGGTCGTACTTCCAGCCGGCGGCACTCGCCGGGATCACGAAGACAGAGACAGAAAGCACCAGCATCAAAACCGCTGCCAGGAGTCGTTTACATAATCTCATAGGATATCCTCCCTCAAATGTATTCAAAAACAGTATAAGCAAGATTTCTGAACCCAGGCTGAAAAAAGCCCCCAAAACCATTCCGGTTTTGGGGCTCGATCGCTGGATCGTTACTGGAGTTATTCTTTGATCATGCCGAGAGCTTTCATGACGTGATATCCGCCGCCGACGACATACTTGTAACCGATGTCCATGATCTTTCCGGGGATCGGATCGATGAGGGCAAGGTACCAGGTGTTCTTGGAACGGTAGTTGATCTTCGGGCTCTTCGCGTTCAGCGCTTCCATGGTGGTCGCGACGATGTACTTCATGTCGTGCGGGTTCTTCATCGCCATGGTCATGAGCGGGCTCAGGACGGAGAGGACGGGTTTGTAATGCGTGGTGGCCTCGAGGAGTTTCTCGTAACCGGAGGTCGCCTGACCGTGCATGCCGGACTTGAAGGAACCGGGCTGGATCTTGACGACGGGGATGTCGAGGAACGCGAGTTCACGGCGAAGGCCGATGGTGTACGCTTCGACCGCCCACTTGGTGATGGCATAGGGGCTGTTGAACGGCTGCGGCTGCATCCATCCGCACTCGGAGGAGCAGTTGATGACGCGGCTCTTCTTGCCTTTGAGCAGGCCGGCCTGGAAGAAGGACTTCGTGACACGGATCATGCCGAGGACGTTCGTGTTGATCATTTTTTCCATGACGCCGGCGGGGTCGCCTTCGACGAGGGACGCCATGGTGTGGATGCCGGCGAAGTTGAGGAGCGCGTCGAGGGTATCGGTATAACCCTTGACGGTCTCGGCTGCCTTATCGCAGCTCTCCTGGCTCGTGATGTCGAGCTGGACGCCGATGACGCGGTCCGAGCAGCGGGCCTGAAGGTCGGTCAGGGGCTTGCTGTGGTAAGTCGCGAAAATGGTCCACTCTCCGGTCTTGTCCAGAGCTTCGACGATGGCACCGGCAATGCCGCCCGCGCCGCCTGTCACGAATGCGTATTTCATAGTTGAGATCTCCCTTCTTTTTGCACCTCGTGCAGTTAAATGTTTCAACATTTCTATGATAGAAGTTTTGTTTGTTAACTGTCAAACTTGTTTTGATAAACAGACAATGTAATAAGTTGCGTTCTGTAAAGAATAACGTTCATTGTTTGCCGCTCCGGTCGGACGATATAATGGAATTGACCATTCCACGATAACACGATCGAAGAAGGAGGAACCCGATATGGCAAAACAAGGAGCATGGCTCGACAACAAGACGGTCGTCCGCAACTACACGGAGGCGTTCCGTTACGAGTTCCGGGACTGACACGTCACTGAAAAAAAGCCACTGTCTTTCGGCAGTGGCCTTTTTAGTTGTCAAACGGTTATTTTTCGACGGACTCGCCATCGGGGAGACGTCTGCAAAGGTCCGTGATCTGGTCCCAGACACGGAACAGTTCTTTTTTCATCATGCCCATGCCGTTCCAGCACATGTGGTCGTGGAATTCTACCGGCATGTTATACCAGATGCCCGGCTTGAAGGAATCCATTTCCCAGGTGCCGTCTTCCTGCGGAGCGCCGATGGGAGCGGACAGACCCTTCAGGTTGACGAAGCCGTCGTTCGGGCCCCAGACCTTGTAGTACTCGTCTCCACGTTCCGGGACATATTTCTGGATGCGGGGAGCCAGGATGCGGGTCATGGCGGACGTGACCGGTGCGACGACGAACGCCATCGGGTTCATCTTCGGGCCCGGGATGCCGAAAGCGCCGGGGCCTTTGAGGGTGCCGGCGGCACGCTGGGCGAAGTAGTAGACAGAGTCGCCTTCCTTCTGGTTCGGATTGATCTCGGTCTGAACGACTTCGACCTGCATTTCATGCATGACATGGTCGAACCCGTCGTTGCGGTTGTAGTTGCGGATCTCCGCGGCTTTGGCGAAGGGAGAACGCCAGTTCCAGCCGGTGATGTCCTCGACTTCCGGCATGATGCCCCACTGCTGGGTCATCAGGTCGACGCCGCGCATGAGCGGTGTATCGCCGATCACGGTATT
>JAFRHS010000002.1 GCA_017433225.1 Clostridia bacterium | reverse complement strand
TATATAATTAATTATATTAATTAAGAAAAATTCCTTGAACCCTGGCATGAGATATGGTAGAATTCCTATACCTCTTGCGAGAGGGTTCTTTTTTTGCGCGCTTTTTTAAGCGGAGACGTCACAAAGGACTTTGTGCAAATCGCCCGAAAAACGGCATGAGAAGAGCGCTCAGAGAGGGAGGCAGATGCTTCTGCCCTCCCAGGCAGAAGACAAATACTATTGATCCATAACTGGAGGTGCCGACATGAGAGTACGTGTTACTTTGGCCTGCACAGAGTGCGGTCAGCGCAACTACAACACAATGAAGAACAAAAAGAACACACCCGACAAGCTGGAGATGAATAAGTACTGCAGATTCTGCAAGAAACACACCCTCCACAAAGAGACGAAGTAAGGAAGGCAGTTGTAATGGCGAAGAATAAGAAAAAGGCCACCTCTCCGGAGAAGGCCGCAGCTAAAACCGCTGAAAAAGAAGTTCCCGCCTACGCAGCCAAGAAAAAGGAAGCTCCCAAGAAGGACAAGAAGGCGGAGAAGGAATCCAAACCCGGTTTTCTGACCAACTTCAAAGAGTTCTGGAAGGGCCTTTTCAAAGAGCTGAAGAAAATCAACTGGTCCAGTGCCAAAGATACGTTCAAGAATTTCCTCGTAGTTCTCCTGGTCATTCTTGTCATCGGTATCGGTGTCTGGGTCTTTGACGCCCTCTTCGTTAAGATTCGGGAGCTGATCTATAACTATTCCCCTGCAGATGCAGAGGCTGCGGTCATCCTTCTGAAGGCTCAAATCGGGCTACTGTAACGAAGGAGGACAGTCCCAATGGCAGGAATCACGAAATGGTATGTCGTCCATACCTACTCCGGCTATGAGAACAAAGTCCAGGACAACATCAAGAAGGTCGTGGACAACCGGAACATGAACGACCAGATCCTCGACGTCCGCGTCCCCACCGAACTGGTTGTTGAAGTCAAGGACAACGGCGAGACCAAAGAGGTCGAGCGCAAAGTCTTCCCGGGTTATGTTCTCGTCAAAGTCGCTGTCGAAGCAGAAGACAACGAATACGTCATGTCAGACGATGCCTGGTATGTCATCCGCAACACCCGCGGTGTCACCGGTTTCGTGGGCCCGGAGAGCAAGCCGGTCCCCCTGACAGAACAGGAAGTCGCGAACCTCGGCGTCGAAGACGAAGAGGCAGAAGTGGCGACCAGCGTCGAAGTCAACTACAAAGTGGGAGACTTCGTCCGCATCACCGGCGGCAACCTCGCCGACTATTCCGGCGTGGTCCAGGAGATCAACACCGAAACGGGTCGTGTCAAAGTCACGATCTCCATGTTCGGTCGTGAGACTTCCGCCGACCTTGCTCTCAATCAGGTAGAACTTGCCTGATCGTAAAAACCGTAACATTGGTAATAGGCAGTTCGCTGCTTTTGTTACAGGGACTTTTCCAGGTCCCGTGGGAGGAACGCCCCTGCAAGGGGAAGACCCGTTCCGCCAATTACCACATTTTTTTGGAGGTGCAAAACAATGGCACAGAAGGTAATCGGTTTCATTAAACTGCAGATCCCCGCAGGAAAAGCAACTCCGGCACCGCCCGTCGGTCCGGCCCTTGGTCAGCACGGCGTCAACATCATGGCGTTCACCAAGGAGTTCAATGAGCGCACCAAGAATGACATGGGCCTCATCATTCCTGTCGTCATCACTGTTTATGCAGACCACAGTTTCACATTCATCACCAAGACCCCGCCCGCAGCAGTCCTCATCAAGAAGGCCTGCGGAATCGAGAAAGCTTCCGGTGAGCCCAACAAGACGAAAGTCGCAACCATCACCATGGACCAGATCAAACAGATCGCCGAGACGAAAATGCGCGACCTCAATGCTGCCAGCATCGAGTCGGCCTGCTCTATGATCGCAGGTACCGCACGTTCCATGGGCGTCGTTGTGGAAGACTAACGCGGGAGGTAGAGTAGAATGAAACACGGCAAGAAATATGTCGAGAGCAAAAAGCTCATCGACAAAACCAAAACCTATGAAGTAGACGAAGCTCTGAAGCTCGTCTGCGATACAGCGAAAGCCAAGTTCGACGAAACCGTCGAAGCTCACATCCGTCTGGGTGTCGACTCCCGTCACGCTGACCAGCAGGTCCGCGGTGCAGTCGTTCTCCCGAACGGTACCGGTAAGAGCGTCCGCGTCGCCGTCTTCGCCAAAGGCGATATGGCCAAGGCTGCGGAAGAAGCCGGTGCAGAGATCGTCGGTGCCGAAGATCTTGCAGATCGCATCCAGAACGAAGGCTTCCTGGACTTCGACGTTGCTATCGCCGCTCCCAACATGATGGGCGTCGTCGGTAAGCTCGGTCGTGTCCTTGGTCCCCGTGGCCTCATGCCGTCCCCGAAGGCCGGTACGGTCACTCCGGACGTCGGCAAAGCTGTCACCGAAGCCAAAGCCGGTAAGATCGAGTACAGACTCGACAAGACCAACATCATCCATTGCCCCATCGGCAAGGCTTCTTTCGGTCCTGAAAAGCTCCAGGAGAACCTTGACACTCTGATGGACGCGATCGTCAAGGCAAAACCCGCCGCGGCAAAAGGCCAGTACCTCAAGTCCTGCGCTCTTGCTTCCACCATGGGCCCCGGCGTCAAGTTCAACCCGGCGAAGTACACGAACGTTCAGTAAACGTCGTAACACTGCTACTTGACAGGGGTTTGCCCCTGTGCTAGTATACCAATGCTGTTTCTTTACCTAAGACAGCAGGTGTGTCGAAAGACACGTAACAGGTCCCGTCCTACCTGCCGAGGAAAGAGCCATCTCAAAGACTTTAACGCCATTGCGTTCAGTTTACAGAAATGCTCTTCCTTGGAAAAGGAAGAGCATTATTCTTTATCCCCAGGAGGTGAAACGTAAATGGCAAGCGAAAAAGTACTCGAAATGAAGAAAGCTCAGGTCACGGAACTTGCAGGCAAACTGAAAGACTCCGTCGCCGGCGTTCTCGTCGAATACAAGGGCATCAACGTCGCGGACGACACCAACCTTCGTCGCGAACTCCGTGAAGCAGGCATCGAATACACCGTCATCAAGAACTCCATCCTCGGCAGAGCCGCGGAAGAAGCTGGACTTGACGGCCTGAAAGACGTCCTGACCGGCACGACCGCACTCGCGATCTCCAAGGAGGACCACGTCGCCGCCGCCCGCATCCTCAAGAACTTCTCCAAAGGTCACGATTTCTTCCAGATCAAGAGCGGTTACCTGAACGGTGAGGTCGTCGACCTCGCAACGGTCAACTCTCTGGCTGACCTGCCCACCTATGAAGTTCTTCTGGCCACCGTCTGCAACGCCTTCAACGCACCCATCGCGTCCTTCGCACGGGTCATCCAGGCTGTTGTCGACAAGAAGGCTGAAGAGGGCGATGTCGCTCCGGCCGCCGAAGAGGCTGCACCTGCAGCAGAAGAGGCACCGGCAGAGGCACCTGCAGCTGAAGAGGCTGCACCCGCAGAAGCTCCCGCTGAAGAAGCTGCTCCCGCAGAGGAGGCTCCGGCAGAGGAGGCTGCACCCGCTGAAGAAGCTCCGGCTGAAGAGGCTCCCGCAGAGGAGGCTCCCGCTGAAGAAGCTCCCGCAGCAGAATAATCAAACTACTATCTTACAATTAATTTAATGGAGGAAAATACCATGGCTTCTGAGAAAGTTACTGCTCTCCTTGAAGAGATCAAAACCATGTCCGTTCTCGAGCTGTCTGAGCTCGTTCACGCTGTTGAAGAAGAATTCGGCGTTTCCGCTGCTGCCGCTGTTGCTGTTGCCGGCCCTGCTGCCGGTGGCGATGCTGCTGCTGAAGAGAAATCCGAGTTTGACGTTGTCCTGAAAGAGGTCGGCGCCAACAAGATCAAGGTCATCAAGGTCGTCCGTGAGATCACCGGCCTTGGCCTTGCCGATGCGAAGGCCCTCGTTGACGGCGCTCCCAAGACCGTCAAGGAAGCTGTCTCCAAGGAAGAGGCAGAAGAGATGAAGGCAAAATTCGACGAGGTCGGTGCTACCATCGAGCTTGCGTAAGTTTGTTTTCACAACTTCACAAAAAACAAAAGGCATCCGGTGTTTACCGGATGCTTTTTTGTTTGTTTAGGGGATTGTGCTCACTTCTTCTTTTTGCTGAGACCCAGGATGAAGTCGGTGGATACGCCATACAGCTTGGAGAGGCTGATGAGGTGCCGGATCGGCATCTCGCTGGCCGCCCGTTCATAACGTGCGTACATCGTTTGTGAGGTTCCAAGATATTGCGCCACCTGTTCCTGAGTCATGTCGTGATCTTCTCTCAGATCACGAATGATCTTCTGATACGTACTCATGGTGATACCTATGCCCTTTTTGTCTTTGGGTTTCGAAGTGGTTCTATTTCAACAATCGGTCTGCGGTCTACCGTTTGAGGTCCCCAAATGACCGCGGCGCCTTCGTTAGTAGTATGGTATCATTCCACCACATTCCCTCGTCGGTTTAGTAAAAAAGATTACTGCAAAACACCCCCTTTTCAGGCAATTAAGAAACATGTTTCCTAGAGTTTGACGCGTCCTTGTGCAGAGTGGTTCTATTTACATTTATAGCGGATTCCCTTATAATATTAAGAACCATTTTTTGTGAGGAGCGGTTTTTTTGACAGACTACATGAAACTCGCAGCACTGCTGTTCCCGGATGTGGAAAAGACCCCGGAAGACTATGAGGCGATGTACCCCGAGAGAGGTCTCGCGGAAGGCGCAAGGGTCACGCGATTCGCGCCGAGCCCGACCGGCTTCCTGCACATCGGCGGCCTCTTCGCCGCGTATGTCGCGAAGCTGACGGCGAACACCACCGGCGGCGTTTTCTTCCTTCGCATCGAGGACACCGACAAGAAGAGAGAAGTGGAAGACGGCGTCTCCGGCATCGTCAAAGGACTCTCCGACTTCGGCGTCACCATGGACGAAGGTGTCACCGGGTTCGAACAGGAGACCGGCGACTACGGCCCCTACCAGCAGAGCAAACGCAGAGACATCTACCGCTGCTTCGCAAAGAAACTCACCGAAGAAGGACTCGCCTACCCCTGCTTCTGCACGGCGGAGGAGCTCGACGCCATCCGCAAACAGCAGGAGGAAGAGGGCGTGAACCCCGGTTACTACGGCAAGTACGCCAGAGACCGGGAGATGCCGCTTGAAGAAGTCGAGCGGCGCATCGCCGAAGGGCAGCCCTATGTGCTGCGTCTCAAATCCCAGGGCGACCCCGAAAAGAAGGTCCGCTATCAGGATATCATAAAAGGCAAGATGGAGCTGCCGGAAAACATCATGGACATCGTGCTCCTCAAGACCGACGGCATCCCGACCTACCACTTTGCCCACTGTGTGGATGACCACCTCATGCGCACGACCCACGTTGTCCGCGGCGACGAGTGGATCTCCTCTGTGCCGGTCCACCTGCAGCTGTTCCAGTACTGCGGATTCCGCGCGCCGAAGTTCGCGCACATCGCTCCCATCATGAAACTCGATGACGGCAACAAGCGCAAACTCTCGAAGCGGAAAGACCCGGAGGCCGCGGTCAGCTACTATGTGGAAGAGGGCTACCCGAAAGAAGCGGTCCTCGAATACCTGCTGACACTGGCCAATTCGAACTTCGAAGACTGGCGCCGCGCCAACAAGGAAGCGCCGCTCTCGGACTTCCCGTTCAATCTCAAAAAGATGAGCGTGTCCGGCGCGCTGTTCGACCTTGCCAAACTCAACGACGTTTCGAAAAACGTCATCTCCGTCATGAGCGCGGAGACGGTCCTCGACCGGGTACTCACCTGGGCGGAGGAATACAACAAAGACTTCTACGGCCTTCTGACCGCCGACCGCGACAAGGCACTGCGGATCCTCAGTGTCGACCGCGGCGGGAAGAAGCCGAGAAAAGATATCGCCAAATGGTCTGAGGTCCCAGACTTCGTCGCCTACCTCTATGACGACCTCTACACCGAGAACTTCGACCAGCTTCCCGAGAACGTGACACCGGCCGACGCCGCGGCCATCCTCGAAGCCTACATCGACGTCTATGACGAGAACGACGACCAGTCCGAATGGTTCAACAAGGTCAAGAGCCTCTGCGAGCCGCTCGGCTACACGCCGAACGTCAAGGAGTGGAAACAGGACCCGACGGCATTCAAAGGCCATGTCGGCCACCTGTCCACCGTCATCCGGGTCGCCATCACGTCCCGGACCAACACGCCGGACCTCTGTGCCATCATGCAGATCCTCGGCAAAGACGAATGCGTGAATCGCCTCCGGAAGGCGGCAAACTACTATAAGGGGTGAACCGAATGGAAGAGAAAACCTTGAATGCGCCCGCAGCGCCCTCGAACTTCATCCACGACTTCATTGACGCGGACCTCGAGTCCGGTGCGTATGACCACGTCCAGACCCGGTTCCCGCCGGAGCCGAACGGCTATCTGCACATCGGCCACGCGAAGGCGATCTACATCAACTTCTACACATCGGAGAAGTATAACGGCATCTGCAACCTGCGGATGGATGACACGAACCCCGGCAAGGAAGACACCGAGTATGCGGACGCCATCGCCGAGGACATCAAGTGGCTCGGGTACAACTACGCGAACCTGTACCACGCCTCCGACTACTTCGACTACATGTACGAGAAGGCTATCCTTCTCATCAAAAAGGGTCTGGCTTACGTCGACGACCTGTCGGCTGACGAGATCCGTGAATACCGTGGCACGCTGACCGAGCCCGGAAAGAACAGCCCGTACCGGGAGCGGTCCATCGAGGAGAACCTCGACCTCTTCGACCGCATGACCAAAGGCGAGTTCGCCGACGGGGAAAAGGTGCTCCGCGCGAAGATCGACATGGCCTCTCCGAACATGAACATGAGAGACCCGGTCATTTACCGCATTGCGCACATGAGCCATTTCCGCCAGGGCGACAAGTGGTGTGTCTACCCGATGTACGACTTCGCCCACCCGCTGGAAGATGCCTGTGAGGGCGTCACCCACTCGCTGTGCTCCCTCGAGTTCGAGAACCACAGACCCCTTTACGACTGGGTCTGCCGGGAGTGCGAAGTGGACAAACCGGCTCCGCGGCAGATCGAGTTCGCCCGTCTCAACCTCAACTACTGTGTTACCAGTAAACGCCGCTGCCTCTATCTTGTCAACAACGGCTATGTCGACGGCTGGGACGACCCGCGTATGGTCACCATCTCCGGCATGAGACGCCGCGGCTTCCCGCCCGCCGCCATCCGGGACTTCTGTGCCCGCATCGGCATCTCCAAGGCGTACTCCGTCGTGGACTTCGGCCTGCTCGAAGCCTGTGTCCGGGACGACCTCAACGAAAATGCACCCCGTGCCATGGCGGTCCTCCGTCCGCTGAAGGTTATCATCGACAATTACCCCGAGGGACAGACCGAAGAGATCGAAGTGGAGGTCCATCCGAAGAAACCCGAGATGGGCACCCGCAAGGTCACGTTCTCGAGAGAACTGTTCATCGAGCAGGACGACTTCATGATCGAGCCTGCCAAGAAATACAGACGTTTCTACCCCGGCAATGAGGTCCGCCTGAAGGGCGCCTACTATGCCACCTGCACATCCTTCGAGACCGATGACGACGGGAACGTCACCTGCATCCATGTCGAATACGACCCGGAGAGCAAGGGCGGCGAGACCCCCGACGGCAGAAAGGTCAAAGGTACCATCCACTGGGTCAACGCGGCCGACTGCATTCCGGCGGAAGTCCGGCTTTACGACCGGCTCTTCAACGTGCCGAACCCGTCCGACCCCGCAGAGCCCCTGGAGAACTACCTGAATCCGAACTCCCTGGAAGTACTGGCCGGAGCGGTCATCGAGGGCGGCCTCGTCGACCTGAAGCCCGGCGACACCTTCCAGTTCATGAGAAAAGGTTATTATACGGTCGACAAGTACTCGACGGAAGACAAACTCATCTTCAACCGTACAGTGGACTTGAATTCGAGTTGGAAATAAGAAAGAGAGTGTATTATGGCGCAGGCACTTGAAACCAAAAAACTCTCCGGCAAGGAGAAAACCAGTTACGGTCTTGCAGCGGTCGGAAAGGACCTCTGCTACATGCTTTCCGCGAGCTATGTCCTCTACTACTTCCAGGACATCATGGGCGTCTCCGCTGCGGCGATGGGCGTCATCCTGCTCGTGGCCCGTGTCTTCGACGCCTTCAACGACCCCATCATGGGCATCATCACCGCGAAGACCAGGACCCGCCTCGGCAAATTCCGCCCCTGGCTCCTCATCGGCACCATCCTGAATGCCGTCATCCTGTACGTCATGTTCTCGGCGCCGCCGAGCCTGTCTCCCTCCGGACTGACTGCCTACGCGGCCGTCTTCTACATCCTCTGGGGCACGACCTACACGATGATGGACATCCCTTACTGGTCCATGATCCCCGCCTTCACCGAGGGCGGCAAAGAGCGTGAGAACCTCACGACCCTGGCGCGTTCCTGTGCCGGTGTCGGCTCCGCTCTCATCACCATCGTCACCATCATCGCGGTCCAGGCCCTCGGCGCCGGCGACGAGCGCATCGGTTTCTCCCGGTTCGCCCTCATCATCGCTGCGGTCTTCGTCCTCTTCGAGACCATCGCCGTGGTCACCATCAAGGAAAAATCCACGGTCGACGTGAAGACCACCTCCGTGGGCGACATGTTCCGTGCCCTCGTCAGAAACGACCAGACCATGGTCGTCGTCCTGGCGATCGTCCTCGTCAACACCGCGGTCTACATCACCTCGAACCTCGTCATCTACTTCTTCAAGTACGATGTCGGCGGCGATGCATGGTACAACAGCTACACACTGTTCAACACCTTCGGCGGCGCAGTCTCCATTCTTTCGATGATGCTGCTCTTCCCGCTGCTCCGGAAGTTCTTCACGACCACGAAGGTCTTCTATATCGGAGCGGGTTCCGCCATCGTTGGATACCTGACGCTCATCGCCATCGCGTTCCTGACCCCGATGGACAACGTCTACCTGCTGCTCATCCCGGGCTTCCTCATCTTCGCCGCCAACGGTATCCTCACCGTCCTTGTCACAGTCTTCCTCGCGAACACCGTCGACTACGGCGAGCTGCAGAACGGTACCCGTGACGAGTCCGTCGTCTTCTCCATGCAGACGTTCGTCGTCAAGCTGGCGAGCGGTATCGCGGCCCTGGCAGCGTCTCTGACCCTGTCCATCAACCATATCCAGAAAGGCGGCACCGAAGCCGGCGACGCGGCGGTCGTCATCGACCAGGCGGCCCGCACCGGTCTGCGTCTTTCCATGACGGTCATCCCGATCATCCTGATGGTCGTCGCCATCCTCATCTTTGCAAAGAAATTCATCCTGACGGAAGAAAAAGTCGCGGAGATCACCGATGAACTCCACGAGAGACGTCAGGCTCAGGAAGAAGTGAACTAAATGCCGATCAAGATCCCGAACGATCTCCCCGCTGCGCGAGTTCTGAAAAGCGAGAATATCTTCGTCATGAAGGAGACCCGGGCGAACACCCAGGCCATCCGTCCTCTGCACATTCTCCTTCTGAACCTCATGCCGAAGAAGATCGAGACCGAGACCCAGCTCAGCCGCCTGCTCGGCAACACGCCGCTGCAGATCGAGCTCGAGCTCATCATGACACAATCTCATAAATCGACCCACACTCCGGAAGACCATATGCTGTCCTTCTACAAGACCTTCGACGAGGTAAAGGACCGCAACTTCGACGGACTCATCATCACGGGCGCTCCCGTGGAGCAGATGCCTTTTGAAGAAGTCGACTACTGGGACGAACTGTGTGAGATCATGGAATGGAGCACGACGCACGTCTACTCCACCTTCCACCTGTGCTGGGGCGCGTTCGCGGGTCTTTACTACCACTACGGCATCCCGAAGCACGACCTTCCGGCGAAACTCTTCGGCGTCTACCCGCACACGGTGGACAAGAAGAACTCCATGCTGTTCCGCGGCTTCGACGACATCTTCAATGTTCCCCAGTCCCGTCACACGACCATCTGGCGGGAAGAGATCGAGGCGGTGCCCGAACTGAAGATCCTGTCCTCGTCGAAAGAGGCCGGTGTCTTTGCCATCTCGACGAAGCACGGACGTCAGATCTTCATCACGGGTCACACCGAGTACGATGCCGACACGCTGTACCACGAATACAAGCGCGACCTCGACGCCGGTCTCCCGATCGAGATCCCGGTGAACTACTTCCCGAACGACCGGGTCACGAAGCGCGTGCCGAACACCTGGCGCTCCTGCGCGAACCTCCTGTACTCCAACTGGATCAACTACTTCGTGTACCAGGAGACTCCGTACGACCTCGCCGAGATCGACATGATCGCGGAAAAGAAAAACAAAAAATAAGGCAGTCCATGCCAATCAAAAAGCCAGACCGGTCCTGCCGGTCTGGCTGTCTTTTATATTCCGTTGACGGGCGGCTGCAAGCCCAGTTCGACGAGCTTGTCCCGCAGCTCGAGGAAGTCGTCGAAGGCGTCGGGTTTCTGTTTCGGATTGCGCAGGAGCGCGGCGGGGTGGAACGTGCCCATCATGTGGACGCCCTTCTTTTCCACGAACTGCCCGTGTTCCCGGGTGACCCGGAACTCGGGGTCGATGAGCCGCTGCGCCGCGATGCGTCCGAGGCACACGATGACCTTCGGCCGGAGCACCCGCACCTGCTCCCGGAGCCATTCGATGCAGACGTCCTGTTCGTCGGGCTGCGGGTCCCGGTTCTGGGGCGGGCGGCATTTGACGATGTTCGCGATGTACACGCCGTGTTCCCGGTCGAGACCGATGGCGGCGAGGTATTTGTCGAGAAGCTGTCCGGAGGGCCCGACGAAGGGTTCGCCCTGGACATCCTCCTGGTAACCGGGGCCTTCCCCGACGAACAGGAGCTTTGCGTGCGGGTCTCCGACGCCGAAGACGAGATTGGTCCGTCCGGACGCCAGGCGGCACCGTTCACAGCCTGCGCAGGCGGCAGAAAGCGCTTCCATGGATTCGTACATCGCGGACCCTCCTCTCCCGTTCGTATAGTGAAATTCTACCACAGGGAGGTTGGTTCGGTAAAGCGATGTGTGCTATACTAACAGCATACATTTTGACGACTCACAAGAGGTGAAACTCCTTGAAAAATGAAACGTTCACACGTGCCGGGACCCGGCTGGCAGAACGCCGTGAAAAGCGGGAAGCTGAGGCCTGGGACAATCTGATGGACGATCTGAACCCGGAAGAGACCCCGGAGAGAGGTCAGTACCGGATCAAAGACCTGATCCGGCAGGCGTTTTCGCTGAAGAGCGATACCGCGGACTACGACGTCATCACGTCCCGGCTCGATTCCGGCGGACGCGTGTCCGGGATGAACCTGTCCATCCTGTTCTTTGCGATCCTGATCGCCTCCATCGGCCTCAACACGAATTCGACCGCGGTCATCATCGGCGCCATGCTGATCTCCCCGCTGATGGGGACCATCCAGCTGATGGGCCTCGGTATCGCGACCGTGAATGCGCAGAAATTCAAAAAGGCGATCGTCGGATTCCTGTTCCAGGTGATCACCGCGATCCTGACTTCCACACTCTACTTCCTGATCTCCCCGGTCAAAGAGGCGACGAGCGAGATCCTCGGCCGAACGGCTCCAAGCGTGTTCGATATCCTCATCGCCACGTTCGGCGGTCTCGCCGGCATCATCGCCCTGACCCGGAAAGACAGCACCAGCAATGTCATTCCCGGTGTGGCCATCGCCACCGCGCTCATGCCGCCGCTGTGTACCTGCGGCTTTTCGATCGCCGGCGGCCACTGGGCCATGCTCGGCGGAGCGTTCCTGCTCTTTATCATCAACACGATGTTCATCATGGTGGCAACGGTCACCATCCTGATGATCCTCCGTATGCCGGAGTCCGCAAACGCGACACCGGAACTGCGGCACCGTCTGCAGGGCGGTCTCATCCGCAATGCGATCATCGTGCTGATCATCACCATCCTCCTGACGGCTCTGGCCGTCTGGCAGAACGACGGTTTTACCAGCAGCAAAATCTTGGAAATGAGTACTCTGATCTATGAATAAACCACTTGTTACCGAAAAACTCTATGACGCCGACGCCTACTGCGAGGCGTTCACGGCGACCGTCATCTCCTGTGAGGAAGCGGAGGACCGGAAGGGCCTCTACGCGGTCGTCCTGAACAAGACCGCGTTCTTCCCGGAAGGCGGCGGGCAGTACGCCGACACCGGCACTCTGCAGGAGTTCAAGAAGGACTGCGAGACCCCGCTGTCCGGCGCCGTGAAGGTCGTGGACGCGCAGGTCTCGGACGACGGCATCATCACCCATTACTGCGACGGGGCCGTGACGCCCTGGGCGCAGGTGACCGGTCTCCTCGACTGGGAACAGCGCTTTGAACGGATGCAGAACCACACCGGGGAACACCTGGTGTCCGGTACCGTGCATCGCCTCTACGGTCTCGACAACATCGGGTTCCACCTCGGCGACCGGGACGTGACCTGCGACTTCAACGGCGAGCTCTCGGACGGGCAGCTCCGGGAAGTTGAGAAGGTCGTGAACCGCGCCGTCTGGGAGAACGTCGAAGTGTTCGCGGAGTACCCGGACCCGGCGACCCTGCCGGACCTTGACTACCGCAGCAAACTCGAACTGACCGAGGACGTGCGCCTCGTCACCATCCCCGGGTACGACGTCTGCGCCTGCTGCGCTCCGCACGTGGCACGGACCGGCGAAGTCGGCGTCATCAAGATCGTGAACTCGGAGAAGGCCCACGGCGGCACCCGCGTGCATATGATCTGCGGCCCCTGGGCACTCGATGACTACAACGTCAAGCAGACGAACATCATGCGGATCGTGGACCTCACGTCCACCCCGCAGGAAGAGACGGCGGACGCCGTCGAGGCCCTGCAGGCACAGAACGGCCACCTGACGCATGAGCTGTCCGTGGCACAGGTGCAGCAGGCGGACATCGCGCTCCGGTTCCTGAAGGAACAGGCCGGCGCGGACACCTCCGACAACCGCGTCGTGTTCCTGCCGGCTCTCGAGACCGATGCCATCCGGGCGCTCGCGAACGGCGGCCGGGACCTCTGCGACGGCATCTTCGTGGCGCTGACGGCAGGGGAGAAGGACCTCGGTCCGGACGGACAGCCGCAGAGCTATCGTTACATCGCCACCTCGAAAGATCTGCCGCTCAGCCGGCTCGCGAAAGAGTTCAACGCGAGCCTGAACGGCCGCGGCGGCGGACGGGATGAAATGGTTCAGGGGAGCTTCGGCGCGCCGCTCGAAGACATCGTCGCGTTTTTCCGCGACCACCGCTGGAAGGCGGAGGGGTAGATCGCCCAAACAAACGCAAAAAACAGGAATAGCCCTCCTTGCGGAGAGCCATTCCTGTTTTCATTTCATGAAATTGTCAGTTAGTCCCACTCGGCACCTTCGTCGTCGTCATCTTCCTCCGTGTAGAAGAAGTTGTCGCGCGTGGAGGGCTCAGTCATGTCCTCTGTGCCGGTGCCATAGAGTGCGGCGAAATCTGCAGCTGTCATTCTGTTACCTCCCCCGATATGGTAAAAATGGCCTGCATAGTGTATTATGGTTTTGTCCGGGAATGCCTGGACAATATGATTGTTACTATTATGGTCTATTTTGGCCGAAATTACAAGTGAAACTTTTGGAAATACCACAATATCTGGTATGTTTTTTGAAGGAGGCACGTTATGAAACGCAATTCATTCCTTGCTCTGCTGCTCTGCGTCCTGTTGGTGGCAGTCGGCACCGGCTGCAGCATGCAGAAGCCCGGCAGTCAGACCGACGTGACGAAGGCACAGAAGACGACGAAGTCGGCGCAGATCGCGAACCCGGTCAAGACCTATGACTCTCTGGCGAAAGCCGAGAAGGCCGCCGGTTTCACCTTCACGGTCCCGGAAGGGGTCAACGTGAAAGGCGCGGACTACGCGCAGTACTACTGGAGCACCATCAACGAGAACCTCATCGAAGTCCGCTACGGCGGGGAAGGCGATGAAGTCTGCTACATGCGGAAGGCTCCGGCCAGTGCCGCGGACGATGACGACGTGGACATCTCCGGCGACTACAACGTCTACGACACGGTGAAAGAAGTCGAGTTCACCCTCGAAGACGGTCGCGAAGTCGAAGTGACCCTCAAGGGCAAAGACAAGAAGTTCTACGTTGCCAACTGGCAGCTGAAGGGCGTCAAAGACAACGGCGTCTGGAACTACGCGATCGGCGTCCGGGGCATCCCCGAACAAGATCTTCTGGAACTGGTCAAGATGGTCGAATAACTAACTTTTTTTGATCTTTTTCGAGAACCTTCACATATGTGAGTGAGGAATTCGGATGAATCGTATATATTCGTAAATGTAAATGCCTGAGGCGATTCACCACACTCAGCCATAGCAATTTAATAGGAGAAATGGAGCACACCTCCCGGAGTTCCGGGAGGTGTGTCGTTTTGTGTGATCGCTGGATGCAGAGAGAAACAGAACATTCTGTTTCGCTATACTCTTAAAATAGTCTTAAAACTTCTGAAACAGGCGTTTTTGTACGTGTATAAAAGCGGATAATTGGTAAACATGCACAACGATTTGTACAAAAGACTAGATGGTTCTCCAATAGACACCCTCTTTTAATACATTTAAAATGAATATGTCAGATATTTACTGGATATAGGCAAAGTTTATCTTCACCTGTTATTCAGGAGATGAATCAAGACTGAACATTTGAGAAACGTATGGAAGGGGTAAGAGATATGAAGAAAAAAACTCTTAGGATCCTCAGCCTGATCGTCGCCATCGTCATGGTGGTCGCGATGCTGCCGCTCTCGGCACTGGCTGAAGAAACCGGTCCGAAGCGTAAGGTCGGTGTCGTTGTTTACGGCGCTGAACTGACGGCTGTTTTGACAGACATTGAAAGTGCATTCCACGGAAATGTCGACTTTAAGAAGTCTCTCGATCAGATCGTAGACGTGGCGACGAAAGTGGTGGATGGAACAGGTGTTTCTGTCCCTGATGTTGATGTCTCTCTGACGGCTGAAAACGGAAAGACTTACAAAATGGAAGAGGACAGATCCATTGAGATCTTCACCGATACGACGGAGATGTATATCGGTTTCCAGGATGAAGTAGATAAGCAGCTTACAAAACTGGAATCTGACCTCGCTGATTTGCAGGTGGCAATGGAGCAGAGCAACCAACTTACAGCAGAGCTTTCCAAGCAAATCACAGAATTTAAAAATGCGCTCCAGAACATTCGTGAAAAAATGAATGATCTGAAGCATGATCTGGTCGGAATGATCAATGGATTGAAGGATCCTAATGGCAATCCGATTTCCCTGAACGGGATGCTTTACCGTACCTATGTCACCGAAGAAGTTCCTGCAAATGCGACCTACACAGTAAAAGTGGAACGTTTTTCCGACACCGATAAAGACGGCAATGCCATAACCAGAGACGGTTATATCCTTTACAATGACGGTCTTGAATCTGGCGGATCCATGTTCAACACTTACAGATCTTTCCCGGTCAAGGTCAAAGAACAGGGCCGTTTCGACCATGAGATCCAGTTCGTTGGCCCGCTTGCAGGCATTGAAGGCACATTGAATCTTCCGGAAGCCTTCGATGATGCGTATGATACGTTTGCCAATGCTATGAATAAAATGGCGAAAACGGCAGAGGACGTCAAGAACGCTGCAACCAACTCCAATCTGTTTGATAGTTTGGCCAATTTCATTGGCGATATCACCAAGATGGGCCCCATCTATGACTGGTTCAAACAGTGGACGGCTCCGACGTTCTCCACCTCTGATGAAATCAGTAAAGATTATCGGTTTGGTTTCCCCGGTCTCTGGTGTGCAGAACTGGATGCAGGCTTTACGTTCCGAAATGTTGATGTCAAGGAACAGGGCATCGAAGGTTCTGACTTCCTTCTTATCAACCGCCAGGAACTCATCGATGTTCTGAAATTCATGAAGGACCTCGGCAAAGACGCTTTCCAGGGTGCCCTCAAAGCGACCTTCGGTGGCGAAATGACCTATGCTGATGGCACAGTCATGACTTATGAAGGCATTACTGAGCTTTATACCCAGCTTCTTGAAATGAATGAAGAAGGTCAGATCAGCCTGAATTATGAAACTGCATATGCGATCGTCAAAACGTACCTTGGCGTCATCATGGATATGCACCTCATCAATCGTGTCGTGGAGTTCCCGGAAGGTCTCGGTCTCCCGAAACTGAAATATCCGATCCCGGCCATCCTGAAGGCAACATCCGATGAGAACGGTCTTGTTGAATTCAAGAAGAGCAGCAATTTAACTCTGAGATGGATCATTGATCTTATCCCGGAAATCACGAAGTATGCGGCACAGCTGGTTGCGCCGGAAGATAATAACAACATGGTCGCTGTTATGAATGCGCTTCAGGCATTCATTGATTCGACAGCAGACTTTGTTGGCGATGCAATCAACATTCTTGTTTATCCCTTCGCACAGCGCCTCGGCCTTGTCGGCCCGAAACTTGCCAGTGGCCAGTACATCATGTTCCAGACCAAGGCTCCGGACGATTATATGATCAATCCGATTGCTTATACCATGGATATCTCCTGGGATAATAACAACTGGATCTATACTACTGTCGCCGATATGGGTCTCATCGGACCGTACTTCGCAGAAGGCTTCTTCGACTTCGTTCGCGATACAACCTTCGCAGGCACTGTCGATCAGTATCTCAGTGAAGCAAAAGGCGAGACGGTCACAGTCCTTTCCGATATCCTGAATGGTAAGCTCGACGTCACTAAGAAGACGAATGAAGTTGCCATGGCAGCACTGACTGCATTCACCACTCAGCTTGGTTTCGAGGCCACCGGTGCCGATAAACTCTTTGCCACAAAGAGCGATCTTATTTCTGATATGAATAAGTACCTGCTTCAGAACGGTCAGACCGCTCAGAACCTAGTCGTCTATCTTAATAGACTCGCGATGCGTTCGAAAGCTGGCTACACCGGCAAAGTCGATGACGGCTGGTACTTCTACAATGTCAACAAGAGCCCGACTACCACGGCTACTAAACTGATCAACAAGGCTACGACCGACCTCGTGAACGCTACTGCAGTCGAAATCCGCAAACCTGTCGTTCAGAAGGTTGGCGATACGGTCCAGTCCATCGTTGAAAAAGTCGGCACACGCATTGAAACGAATGTCAAGAAAGTTCAGGATCAAATCAAGAACAGCATCGGTCAGGCAATCAAGAGCATTGCCCAGAAAGCAATCGATTCTGTGAAGACTTCCATCGTGAACTTTTTCAAAGGGCTCTTTGCCTAAATCGACATACATGATCAAACACAACTGATTTCATGTTCAGTCATCCATAGTGGGTTCGTGACCCACGAGTGAAGCCCCGGCTACCCCGCCGGGGCTTTGCTTTGTTCAAACGTGCATCAGAAAGACCGCAATATTTTTACATTGGAGGCAAAAAAGCTATAGGCGTACATCGCCAAAGGGGGTATACTGACGGCAGAAACAGAAATGGAGGGTCCATTATGGAAACAGCAAAAAAGTCCCACAAGAAACTCTGGATCACCCTGACGGCCATCGTCGTCGTGCTGGCTATCCTCGTCTTCCTGGTGCTCGGCATGCTCCGCGGCTTCGGCCCGGGCCACGCGCTCTACAACAGCCAGATGGCGAAGGAAGCCGGCAACTCCGCGACCTATGACTTCGATCAGATCGAACGTCTGAAAGGGAACCCGCTCGAGGGTAAACATCTCTGTGTGCTCGGCTCCTCGGTCACCTACGGCGCCGCGTCCCTGCAGAACTCGCTCGGCGAATACTTCCAGCAGCGCTTCGGCATGAGGCTCACCAAGGAGGCGGTCAGCGGAACGACACTGGCGGACTTCACCGGAAGTTCTTATGTGGACCGCATCCAGGACATCGATAAGGACGCGGACATCGACCTCTTCATCTGCCAGCTCTCGACGAACGACGCTTCTCTGAACTGCGAACTCGGCGACATCAGCAAGGACGGCAACTTCGACGTGAAGACCACCACCGGCGCCATGGAGTACATCATCACATACGCCCGCGACACCTGGAAGTGTCCGGTCCTCTTCTACACCGGCTCCTACTACGACAGCGCGGACTACAAGGCGATGGTCGACCGTCTCATGGAACTCAAAGACAAATACGACATCGGCGTCCTCGACCTGTACCACAGCAAGAAGTTCAACGACATCACGCCGGAGCAGCGCGAACTCTACATGCACGACGACATCCATCCGACCAAAGCGGGCTACCGCGAGTGGTGGTGCCCCGAGATGGAAAAACAGCTGCTGGCCTATTACAACACAATGGAAAAATAAGGGCAGAAAAAGGTTGCTTTTTAGTGGCTCGTGTGTTAATATAAGTCTCGCTGTTGTACAGCACTGAGCACACGCGCTCGTAGCTCAGCTGGATAGAGTGTCTGGCTACGAACCAGAAGGTCAGGGGTTCGAGTCCCTTCGGGCGCGCCATAAAAGAGACAGGATATGCATCCTGTCTCTTTTAATTTCGCTTGAAGCGGGCTCGAACCGCAGGCCGGAGCGTTTAGAAAACAGTCTTGCGGACTGTTTTTAGCGACGGGAGCTGCGGCAGCAGCTCGGTGTGGTTTCGCGAAGCGAAAGCACGTCGAGTCCCTTCGGGCGCGCCAAAAGCCAACCGCATTTGCGGTTGGCTTTCTCTTTTTGATCATCTTTTTCCGGCGCAGGACATGATATAATCAGATCGTAAGGAGGGGAGCCCATGACCAACACCTATCAGCTCATTTACGACGTCGTAAAGCAGATCCCGAAAGGCAAAGTGGCCTCCTACGGGCAGGTCGCCGCGCTGGCGGGGAACCCCCGCTGGGCCAGAGTCGTCGGGTATGCGTTGCATGTGAATCCGGACCCCTCCGGCATCCCTTGTTACCGTGTCGTGACGAAGAACGGGCGGATCTCAGACGCGTTCGCGTTCGGCGGGGGCAACGAGCAGATCGCCCTTTTGAAAGCGGACGGCATCGAGTTCATCGACGAGACCCATGTCGATATGGAGCGCTTCCAGTGGCGCACGTGAATCCAGAGCCCTTTTCGGAGGGCTCTTTCTTTTATTGCACGTTATCCTGAAAAGTTGCGGTTGATTGTAGGGAAAGATTTCGTTAATGTAAAAGTAGAAAGAGGTGATATCCCATGACAATCAACGCATTATTGATGGACCCGAAAGACAACGTCGTCACCTGCGTGCGGGAAGTGCCCGCCGGCGAGACTGTCGCATACCGTGACGGAGACGAAGTCAAAACCATCGAAGCGAAAGAAACCATCCCCTATTGCCATAAGATCGCGCTGGTCGATATCGACAAGGGCGATGAAGTCATCAAGTACGGAGAACTCATCGGAGAGGCAGATGCGTTCATCGCCGCAGGACACTGGGTCTCCCATGAAAACATCCACAGTGTCCCAAGAGACTACGACAGCGAACTGGTGGAAGACACCGGGGAAGAGGCTGCCGACTTCCTGGTCGTGAAGACCGACGAAGGGCTCAAGTTCTGGGGCTATCGCCGCGCAGAAGGCCGCCCCGGCATCCGGAACCATGTCCTCATCCTGCCCGGCTGCGCCTGCGGTTCCGAATCGAGCCGTGTCGTGGCAAGCCAGGTACGGGGCGCGGTCAACATCGTCTTCAATACCGGCTGCTCCGACGTCGCGGACAACACGGAGATGAGCCAGAAGATCCTGACCGGTTTTGCCTGCAACCCGAATGTCTACGGTGTCGTCATCATCGGCCTCGGCTGCGAAACGGTCGGGCATAAAGAACTCAAAGCGAAGATCCAGAAGATGACCTCCAAACCTGTCGTCTCCTTCGGCATCCAGGACGAGGGCGGTACGCTGAAGACCATTGAAAAAGCGACCCGTGCGGCCAGAGACATGGCGGCGGAAGCCGGCCTTCAGCAGAAGGAACTCTTCGACATCTCCGAGCTCTTCCTGGGCATCGAGTGCGGCGGTTCCGACGCCACCTCCGGCATAGCATCCAACCCCGCGGTCGGTGAACTCAGCGACCGTCTCGTCGACCTCGGCGCCACCACCATGATGAGTGAGTCCATCGAGTGGATCGGCGGGGAACATGTCGTCGCCAGCCGCGCCGCGACCCCGAAAGTCCACAACCAGATCATCGAGGTCTGCCGCGAGTATGAGGAGCATCTGAAAGCGGCCGGACAGGACTGCCGCGCCGGACAGCCGACCCCCGGCAATAAAGCGGGCGGTCTCTCCACCCTCGACGAAAAGAGCCTCGGCTGCATCCGGAAAGGCGGTACCCGTCCCATCGTGGAAGTCCTCGAACAGGCGAAACAGCCGACGAAACACGGTTCGGTCGTCATGGATACGGCGGGTTACGACATCTCCTCCGTGACCAGTATGGTCGCCGGCGGCTGCCAGGTGATCGCGTTCACGACCGGTCGGGGAACTCCCACGGGCAATGCCATCGTCCCAGTCCTGAAAGTCACTGCCAACGAAGTGACCTACGGTAAGATGGAGGACAACATGGACGTCGACCTCTCTGCCATCATTCGCGGCGAGAAGACCTATCAGGAGATGGGCGAGGAACTCCTCCATGTCGTCCACGACATCTGCAACGGCAAGCTGACCAAAGCGGAAGCCTACGGCTTCTCCGACATCGCGGTCGACCACGTCTGCCGCTTCGTATAATACTCATTCTAACCGTACTGAGAGCCCTCGAACGAGGGCTCTTTTTTCTCTTTTTTACCATTTGTTGTCTGCTATTTATCAGATGTTCGTACGTTATTTTCACACATATACAAGTGTCCAATTTGTGGAAAACGGAGAATTTGTACGGCATAAAAAAATAAAGATAGATATGTCTTAAAAATTAAGGCATAGTTATAATGTGAGAAATGAGATGAGAAAGCTTTCGCACAGTTCCAAAACTGTATCCAGGAGGCTCAAATGAAACACACAAACAAATGGATCGCCTTTCTGATCGCCATCATCATGCTCCTGACCGCAGGCATCGGCGCACTTGCGGAAGAACTGACCGATCAGACGACGGCAGAGGCCGGAGAAACCTCTGCAAAGGCATTCGAGATCAAGGGCGCGACCGTCGAAAAAGCGGACGAAGGCCCCTACTATTCGAACTACGTCTCCATCGGAGACAGCTGCGGGTCAGGCCTGGGTCTGCCCCAGTACGTTGCCCTCTCCAAGGAGCGTAAACAGCGCTGGATCGCCTGTGAGAAGATCGAGGGGTCTTATCCGACGCTGGTCGCCAAAGCGGTCGGTGCGACCAATTTCGGTCAGTACCATTTCCCCGGCGCCCGTACGGCGGACATCCGCTATCTTCTCGATGAACACTACTATGCGGACTGGGTCCTTCTGGGCCAGGCCATGTACCTTTCGAACGGGGTCGTCTCCAAGGCGAACCTCGATTCCTACCGCGACCAGGTCATCGCGGACATCCGGAACGCGGACCTCATCACGATCGACGTCGGCATCAACGATGTCTGGCTCCCGGTCATCGCTGCCATCTATGACATTGCCGGAAAGGGCCGCATCCTGGAGCGTCAGCTCACCATTCCGGAACTGGTCGCAGAGTATGGCTCGATCGCAACGGTCGTCGACAACGCCGCGTCGTTCGTCAGAGCCTGGACCAATCCGCTGACCTGGCCGGGCAACATCCTGAAACTGTCATCCGCGCTCATCAAATGGGTCATCGACTACCAGGTCAACACGACAGCCATCATGAACCGGATCCGTCAGCTGAACCCGAAAGCGACCGTCGTCGTCTGCGGACTCTACAATCCGGTCTACCACTGGGATCTGATCCCCTTCAGCGGAGATCATTTCTTCGAACACATCCTGCAGCCCTATTACAGCGCGCTCAATCTGAAGAAGCGGGCCGATGCCCTCTTCTACTGGGGCGATGCACGCTATGTGCCGATGGACGATATCGAACTGTTCTCGGACGGCTTCGCCATCCCGCTCTTCGAGTTCACGATCGAAGACGGCGGCGTCATCGGATACAACCCCCACCCGACGCTGGAAGGTGCCAAACAGCAGGCAAAGAACATCCTGAACGCACTCGGAGTGCCGCTGGGGTGAACAGAAACAGAAAAAGAGCCCTCGTCAGAGGGCTCTTTCCTTTTGTTGTTTTGTACCGTGCGGGCGATTTACGCCATGCCGGCAGTGATGATGGCCATCTTGTAGACCTCGTCGGCGTTGCAGCCGCGGGAGAGGTCGTTGATGGGGGCGTTCAGACCCTGAAGGATGGGGCCGTAAGCTTCATAGCCGCCGAGACGCTGTGCGATCTTGTAGCCGATGTTGCCGGCTTCGATGAGCGGGAAGATGAAGGTGTTGGCCTGGCCGGCGACCTTGGAGTCGGGGCACTTGGTCTTCGCGACTTCCTCGGAGACCGCGGCGTCGAACTGGAACTCACCGTCGATGACGAGGTCGGGGTCGATGTTGCGGGCCTCGATGACGGCGTCGTGGGACAGCTGGACCGTGCCGCCCTTACCGGAACCGTAGGTGGAGAAGCTGAGGACTGCGACCTTCGGGTCGATGCCGAAGAAGGAAGCGGTCTTGGCAGTCTCAACAGCGACTTCTGCCAGCTGACGGGCGCCGCTCAGAACGACGTTGCCGTCCTTGTCGAGACGGTCGTTGTAGGCGAGGTTGATGGCACAGTCGCCCATGGCGATGCGCTCTTCCTCACCGTCCTTCTCCCGGAACAGGATGAAGGAAGAGGAGACGAGGTTGGAACCGGGCTTGGTCTTGATGATCTGGAGCGCCGGACGGACGGTGTCCGCGGTGGAGTAGGTGGCGCCGCCGAGCAGGGCGTCTGCCTTGCCGGCCTTGACGAGCATGGTGCCGAAGTAGTTGGACTTCTTCAGAAGCTCACGGACTTCGTCTTCGGTCATTTTACCCTTGCGGAGCTCGACCATGGTGGCGACGAGCTCTTCCATGCCTTCGTAGGTCAGCGGGTCGAGGACTTCGGCGCCTTCGATGTCATAGCCGCCGGCCGCAGCCGCTGCTTTGACTTCGTCGACGTTGCCGCACAGGATGACTCCCATGAGGTCTTCTTTCAGGATGCGGGCAGCGGCGTCCAGGATGCGGGCGTCAGTGCCTTCGGTAAAAACGATGGTTTTGCGGGAGGCCTCAAGGCTCTCGAGCAGTTTATCGAACATTCCCATTGTGGGTACCTCCTATGGAACTACAATAGTTCTTTTTTTCGGTACTACTTTAACATAAACAGAACTTTGTAACAAGGGGCGATTCACCGCGGTTGTTTTACTGTTCGTCGTCGTCCGGGAACAGCTGTGCCCGGGTGGCATCTGCTTCCTGCAGAGGCATGCCGTCGGCGTCGAGCGCCTGCTCGATGATGCTCCCGACGTCGGCATCCATGGAGGCCGGACGGGTGGCGGCGAGCTGCTCCGCTTTTCCGAAGTATTCGAGGGCTTCGGTCATCTGGTCGTGCTGCTGCAGGAACACGCTGAAGTCCCGGTAAACCTGGATGAGTACATCGCCGATGTCCTCTTCGATCTCGGTCTGCTTCTCGAGAATGGCGACCGCGTCGCGGAACAGCTGTTCCGCTCTGACCGGTTCTCTCGGAGCGATGACTCCCGCAAGGGTCTCTTCGCCCATGGCGGCATCTGCCCAGTCGTAGGGGTGACCGAACTCCTGCGCGACCGCCATCTTGAGGTCGACGGTGCGCTCGAGCGTCTCGAGGTACTTCTCCTCGTTCTGCATCTTCTGGTAAAGACCGGTGAGGATGAGGAACTCCTGTGAAAGCGTCTGTTTCGCGTACTGGGACGCCTCCGGGTCGAGGTCCTGTTCGGTGACCTGGATCTGGCGTTCGATCGCCTTTTTGTACCAGGTCTCCGCGGAGTCGTAGTTCTCTTCGATCTCATCCGCCTGGCCGAGCTGCAGGTACACAGAGGCGAGGTAGAAGAGGGTCTCGAGACCGACCTGTTCTTCCAGGACGCCTTCGAGGTAGTTGGTCCCGGTGCGGGCGCAGTCCCGGAAGGACTCGAAGTCCTGCATCATCT
Source organism: Clostridia bacterium (assembly GCA_017433225.1). Lineage (GTDB taxonomy): Bacteria > Bacillota > Clostridia > Oscillospirales > Acutalibacteraceae > RUG420. The sequence goes on along the minus strand of JAFRHS010000002.1, from coordinate 2,641 downwards.
GGTAGACCGAACCGAGGTTCAGACAGGTGATGCCGTAGAAATTCCGGTTGCCGACGGACGGGTCCGCCTCCATGATCTTCCGCATGGCATCGTTGGCGACGACCAGGTCTTTGAGGGCCTGGTGGACGTCTCCGTCCTGCAGATGCATGGCGCCGCTCTGGGTGAGTTCATAAGGGTTCACGTTGCTCATAAAGTGGTTCTTTCCTTGATCGTTGTTTTAAAGCGACATGGCAGCCTTGTAGGCTTCGTGGGTGGCTTTGGCGATCCGCCCCGCGCCCTCGGCATCGCCGACGGTGAAGGTGAGGGCGGCCTGTGCCAGGATGTCTTTGTCAATGCCCAGCGGACGGACGCCGAGGGACATGATGATGGCATCGCAGGGGAGGTTCTTCTTGCGGCCGGGGAGGTTGACGTCTTCGACTTCGACGCTGTCCTCTCTCATCTCGATGAGCTTCCAGCCGGGAAGGAGTTTGGCGCCGCGCTCTTCGAGCTTCGGGATGACGTCCATCTTGTGCTGGATCCAGGTTCCGGGAGCCAGTTCTTCGGCCATCTCGACGACGATGATGTCGTTGCCTTCGTCCGACAGGAACTCGGCGGTCTCGAGGCCGGTCATGCCGGAACCGATGACGGCGATCTTCTTGCCTTCGAACTTGACGTCGCCGCGCAGGACCTGGTCCGGCGTGTAGACGTTCGGCAGGTCGTAGCCCGGGATCTTCGGGGTGATCGGCGTGCCGCCGGTCGCGTTGAAGATGGCGTAGGGTTTCAGCGCTTTGACGTTTTCGACAGTGGCTTCGGTGTTCATGCGGAAGTCGACGCCGAGGAGTTTGCACTGGGTCTCATAGTCTTCGGTGACCCAGCCGATCTTTTTCTTCTGAGTGGGGGCCGCTGCCAGGAGGACCTGACCGCCGACCTTGTCCGCCTTCTCGAAGACCGTGACTTTGAAGCCTTTTTCAGCGGCGACTTTCGCGGCCATGAGACCGGCGGGGCCGGCGCCGATGACGACGACCTGTCTGCCGTTGCCGTTCTTCTCGGGAACGAGAGGATAGTCGATCTCGTTACAGGTCCGCGGGTTGACGGCGCACTGTCCGGGCAGACCGCCGGCGAGGGCGTTGTGCATCATGGACTCGAGGCAGTAGAGGCAGGCGATGCAGCGGTTGATCTCGTTGCTGCGGCCTTCTTTCGCCTTCTGTGCCCAGTACGGGTCGGCGAGCAGGGGACGGGCGAGGCCGATGACGTCCTGATAGCCTTCCTCGATGAGTTTTTCCGCCTGTTCCGGGGTACGGATCATGCCGGTGTGGCCGACGGGGATGGAGACCGCGGCCTTGATGGCTTTGGCGTTGTCTTTTCTCCAGCCGAGCTCATAGGAGGTGGGCTCGCACCAGGTGTTCATGGTCTCGTAGGTGCCGCAGGAGACGTCGAGGAACTGGACGCCCAGCTCTTCGAGTTTCTTCGCGATGAGGACACCTTCGTCGATGGTGTAGCCGACATCGTAGCCGAACATGCGGTAGTATTCATCGGCGGCCAGACGGGCGGAGATGGGGTAGTCCGGTCCGCAGAGTTTGTGGATCTTCTCGATGATCTCTTTGACGATCCGGGTCCGGTTCTCGAGAGAGCCGCCGTATTCGTCGGTGCGGCGGTTGGTGTACGGGGACAGGAACTGCTGCAGGAAATAGCCGTGGGAGCAGTGGAGCTGAACACCGTCGATGCCCGCCTTCTTGCAGCGGAGCGCGCCCTTGGCGAACTCATCTTCCAAAAGACGGATCTCGAACTTCGTGAGGGCACGGACTTTCTGGCTTTCGTCGATGGGGGTACATGCCAGTTCAGCCGGTACGCCGCCGGACGCGGAAACGGTCCGCAGGTAGAAGTTGTGCAGGAACGGTTTTTCGAAATAATCCATGTATTTGGTCATGCCGAAGAACAGTTTCCACCAGCCGTTCCAGCGGCGGCCGATCGTGTCGGAGAGTTTCCAGGCCGTGACGACCAGCTGATAGGTCTGACGGCCCGGGTGGTGCAGCTGGACAAAGATCTTGGAGCCTTCCGCGTGGACAGAGTCCGCGAGACGGGTGAGGCCGGGGATGCAGCGGTCCGAGGTGACGGACAGCTGGCGGGGGCCGGTGCAGCCGGTCCAGTCGGAGATACGGGTGACCTCGGTCTGGATGAGGCCGGTGCCGCCTTTGGCCCTCTCGGTGTAGTAAGCGACCGCGCGGTCTCCTGCCGTACCGTCGAGCTCCGCGACTTCCATGAGCATGGGAGTCAGGGCGATGCGGTTCGGGATCTCACATTTGCCGATGAACCAGGGTTCAAACAGTTTCGGGAACTTTTCGCTCATAATTTGCCTTCCTTTCGATTTCATTTCATTTCATTTCATTTACGTTTTCCTGTACGCGTAAAAAATACCGTTTTTATTATACGGGCTACAGTGATAAAACTCAACCGGGAAGATAAAAACAAACGTATTGAAAACAATAAAAAAGAAAAGACTGACACATCAGTCTTTTCTTCTTTCCATTCGTTGTTTTGGTCACTGCTGCATCTGCATCATTTCGGCCTGCATCTGCTGCATGGTCTCCGGGGTGACTTCGACCGTCTTCGGGTCGGCACCGCCGATGACGAGGTACAGGAAGTTCATGACTTCGTTCATCAT